>CAYWXO010000225.1:0-4748 GCA_964462255.1 uncultured Thiobacillus sp.
GTCTAATTGAACAGATCTAATACAGCGACATCCCCAAGCCTTTATCTCAAACAATCACCTTAAAACGTGCCACCAATTCTTGTAATTCCGTCGAAGCACCCACCAATTCGCGCACGGCCTTTTGAACCTGTCCGGCAGACTCTAGATTGCCATCGACCAAGCTGGCGATGCGGCTCATGTTTTTCGCCACTTGTGCGCCGGCCACCGCTTGTTCCTTAGAGGCTTCCGCAATGCCGCGCGCCATATCAGTCACCCGCTGACTAGAAGCAGTAATGAGTGACAAACCACTTCCACTTTCCCGTATCTTTCCGATACCTGACTCCACCTCAGCAACGGCATGGTTCATAGACTCAATTGCGCTGTCTGTTACCTTACGCACCTCAGCCACCATATTGGCAATATCATGGGTTGAAGTAGAAGTGCGTTCAGCCAGCTTGCGCACTTCATCGGCCACGACCGCAAAACCGCGCCCCTGCTCACCCGCACGCGCCGCCTCGATCGCCGCATTCAACGCTAACAAATTGGTTTGCTCGGCAATTTCACGAATCGTCTCGGTAATCGCACCGATCTTGGCGGTTGCAACATTAAGTGCCTGAATGGTTTGACTAGAGGCTGCCACTGCATCCACCACCCGGCCGCTGGCAGCAACACTATCTTCCATACTGACTTGCGCTGACGATACCTGATTTTGCGCCAGATCAGCCGCGGCTGAAGTCTCGCCTGCCGCATCCGCAACATGTTGCACCGATTGGCTAAATTCTTCCGTGGCCGTCGCCGTGCTGATCGTGCTATCACGCTGCTGCTCAGATTGATCAACCACGCTGGCAGTCTGCCACTCTACTCTGTGGGATTGCACCCCGATTGCGCGTGAAGCCGCCTTAATTTCCTCAAGCATTACCTTGAGATTGACCTGCATACAGGCCAAATCCGTTTGCACACGACCGACTTCATCCCGCCCGGTAACATCAATTTCATCAGTTAAATCGCCCTGTGCAATATGAGAGAAATGCGTAAGAATACGATTGAGCGGTATCATAATGGAACGAATCAGGAGATATCCGCTTAACGCCAGGAAAATAACCGCAATCAATGTTCCAGCAATATAAGATTTCAACGTGGTGTTATAACGCTGATCCGCCGCAGTGTATGTTTGCTCCCCTGCTACCATTAAATGGCTCTGTAAGCGATCCGCTTCGACGGACAAATTGCGATAAAGCGGATTAATTTTCCCGAGTAAAATCTGCTGCGCCAAATCATTATCATCACTCACTAAGGCCTGATGAGCCGGCTTTATCGCTTCCCGTGTAAAAACCTCTTGCGCTACAAAAAAGGCCTCTGCCAACTTAATCTCAGCGTCAGACTTAGGCACATTTTTATATTCCGCAACCAACGTATTAGCAATCTCCAAGTTCTTGGACATGCTTTCAAAATGCAAACTGACCGGATGATCATGCTGCGTGCTGTAACTGTTACTTGGACTATGTTGCAACGCCAGCATGACTTGCGCTCGACTATCGCCCATGCGTTCAACCATGCGCGAAACAGCAAGGGAAGGCTTCAAGTGGTGAATATAAGCCTCTTTAAGACTTTGATTCGACGCGGACAGGTTAATCATGCTCACCATTGCGCCCGCAGCAATTAAAAACACCGCCAAAGCCAAAATACTCATTAAACGTGATTTTAGTGTTATCCGCTTAAACAAAGGGGGCTGACTATTAATTGGGGCTTTGCTGATATTTATTTTTTTATACAGCGCCTCCGCCTCTGCAATTGCCTGGCGTGACGGCACCGAGCGCACCGACATATAACCGACAATATTTTCTTTTTCCTTCATCGGCACCACAAAGGCATCCACCCAATAATGATTGCCGTTGCTGCAACGATTCTTGACCAAACCCCGCCAAGGTAATCCACCCTTTACCGTCCGCCATAAATCATCAAAAGCCTGTGGTGGCATATCCGGATGCCGCACCACATTATGATTCTTTCCCACTAATTGTTCACGCGTAAAGCCAGATACTTCAACAAAAACATCATTTACGTAGGTAATTTTGCCTTTCAAATCGGTTTTAGAAACCAGATAAGAATGCGTGGGAACGGGCGTTTCGATTTGCGTGACGGGAAGGTTTTTTTTCATTATTTATGCAGGGTGAAATGAGAATAAAGGAATAATCAGCTAATCATACAACCACACGATTGCGACCGTTCTCCTTGGCCTGATAAAGTTTATTATCAGCGTGACGCAAAATTTCATCGAGATTGTCACCAACTTCAAGAGACAAACCAATGGATACTGTAATTGACAACGTGCTATCGAGATAAACAATCTTTAAATTGGCAATTTTTTCACGAAACCGCTCAAACCGTTCACATATTTCTTGCGCCTCTAAACCTGTCAACAAAACAGCAAATTCTTCGCCGCCCAACCGTGCCGGGTTGTGTTCGTCAAAATGCTCAGCCAATTCACAAGCAAAAGTCTTTAACACCACATCACCACAATCATGGCCATAAGTATCATTAACCAGCTTGAAATGATCAATATCCAGCATCGCCACCGCAGGTATTTCCCCCCGCTTACAACTCGCTTCAAACAACTTCATGCCACTATGGAAAAAATGCCGCCGGTTATACAAGCCAGTTAAATAATCTCGATTCGCTGCGTTCTGACTAATTTCAATCAACTCCAGCACTTCCAGATTTTGATTGACCCGACAAATGACTTCCTCGAAGTGAAACGGCTTATGAATAAAATCGTTAGCCCCGTTTTTAAGAAATCGCGCCGAAAACATGGCATCGCTACTGCCGGAAATGCCAATAATCGCCAAGCGATCCTTGCCAAAACTCTTGCGCGCTTCAATCGTCAACTCAAACCCATCCATCTCCGGCATGTTGTAATCCACTAACATGACGCGAATATCCGGATTATTCTGCAACGTAGCCAAACCTTCCATGCCATTACTGGCCAGCAAAACCGTCAAACCGTACATCTCCAACGATTGCTTCAGTAGGGCACGGATGCTGAGTGAATCATCGACAACCAATACTTTAATCAGATGATTTTTGGCTAGACGCCCCACCAACTCACATACATAGTTGTAAGCGTTTATACTATCTTTAAGCACATAATCGACCACACCTTTCTTCAAGATCGATTCCCGCAACTCATCACCAAACGCCGCTGTCATGGCAATCGCAGGGATGCCCGCCTCATTGATGGTGTCGATAATCTCACCGTATTCAGCATCGGGCAGATTCAAATCACACAACGCCACCAAATAGGGCACGCCTTCCGCTAATTGGTGTTGCGCTTCTTTCTTGGAATGAGCCAAGTGAACCTCACACCCCCAGCGATCTTGCAACATGCTCATTAACATTAAAGCAAGAGAACGCTGATCCTCAATCACCAGAATGGGCTGGTGGATCTGATCATAAGCGGCAGGCTGGCTAACAGACTGCCCAGCGGTACGTCGCTGCGGGGTACGAATTCGAGTCATGGAATTTGAGTATGACGAGATCAATGATAGAAAAATGTTTTGTTAGGCTACCACCAAAGGCCTTGTAGCAGTTGCCACGGCACAGCAAGTGCAAAATTATCTCGCTTATCTAGCCACTTTATCTAGCCACTAAGTTGTCACTAACAGGCTCCGATGATCCAGAAGCTCAGTATCGGCATGCGCATAAGCCGGGCTGCAACAACACAATATAATCAACGGGCTAAATTCATCTGCTTGCGCACAATGCGGCGTTCCCGCAGGAATGCAAACAGTGTCGCCGCGCTGCACACGCAACCAGCGATCAGCCAACCAAACCCAGCCAGCCCCCGAAGTAATATGATAGAGCTCTTCACTAAGACGATGCCGATGCAACAGCGTTTGGCTATTGGCTGGAATAGTCGCTTCCGCCAAACTTTGCGCACGATTCCCCTGCACTGAAGGATGCATCAGCTCGCGAATTAGCGAGCCATCTAATGTTCGATACGCCTCAATTTCTGTATAAGTAGTAAACATGGCTTTTTTGAATGGGTTTTAGCATGGTAGTTTTACATTAATTCGGTATTAATGCGCAAGGCGGTGCGGGCAAATTCAACAGCAGGGATGGGGCGAGAAAAATAATAGATTTGCGACATAACCACAGCCTATTTCACGCAACAAGGCAAGCTGATTGGCATCATCGACTTCCTCGGTTACCACCATAATGCCTAGGCTACGTACTGTGGTAATAATGGTACTAATCGAACGTGATCAGACCCACGATCCAAAAATTCCGCTCTGCTGCTACTAATCCCACACAAACTTCACATCATCGGACGAAAAGCGCACCATCCCCCTATGTGCACAAACCATGCAGACTAAAACTGGAACCTGCCGCAGTTATCGGCGAAAACAGGACAAATCCAGCGAAAAATAAGACTCTGCAATTTACAAGGTGAATGCAGCGTGGACGCATTCTTTTCAGCCTTGAATCATTGATTGATTGATCGTAGATTGAAAACCCATGCTGGCACGGACGTTGCAGCCGAAAGGTGATTCTAATGGTTTATTGATGAAGTGGTGCGGAGATGAGGGGGTAAATTAAGCAAGTTAAATATTTATACCAAAGATGAGGCCTACAATTACCGATCTTCTAAGGTCGCATCTAACAACAACCGATCAACATAAAGTGAACCATACTGAGGATTAATTTGATCAACCGAAACAAGCTCCCAATCCTTATACCCTGCTTCACTCATTTTCGATTCATGGGCACTT
>CAYWXO010000226.1:0-4728 GCA_964462255.1 uncultured Thiobacillus sp.
TTAATAACATAGTGATTTACTCAACTATTTTCAAGTGTTTTTTAGCCGTACATGGGGTTGTAAGCAGGAACCGCCGAAATTTCCGACACCCGAGGTTTGGGGCCTAGGTGTAGAAGCGCGAGGCGCTAGCGAACTGAATGACGTTGTCCGGCTGGCGAAGCAAGCTGCCCGCCCAGTACTTTTCAGAGCACCACGCGGTTGGCCTGCTCGGACTGTCGCAGGCCGATCAGGGCCTGCTGCGCGGCGTACAGGCTGCGCTGCGCATCGAGCAGGGTAAGGTAGTTGTCCATACCGGCGGTGAAGCGTGCCTCGGACAGATCGAAGGCCTGCGCGTTGACATCCACCACGCCCTGCTGAGCCGCCAGGCGCGCAGTGTTCGAGTTCGACAAGCTCATCCGCAGCATCTACACATTGCGCTATCTGCGCGATCCACAACTGGAGCGCAATGTGCACCCCTCGCAGAACCGGATAGAGTCCTACCACCAGCTACTCAGGGCCATTGCCCAGGTTGGCGGCGAGAAGGAGCTGACCGGGCGCACCGACATTGAGATCGAAATTAGCAACCAGTGCGCCAAGCTGATCGCCAACGCTTTCATCTACTACAACTCGGCCATCCTGTCGCGGCTGCTGACGAAGTACGAGGCGAGCGGCAATACTAAGGTACTCGCACTCATCACCCAGATATCGCCAGCGGCCTAGCGGCACATCCTGCTGAACGGGCATTACACCTTTCAGAGCAACGGCAAGATGATCGACCTGGATGCGATTGTGGCGGGGCTTGAGTTGGGATAACGGAAATTTCGGCGGTTCCGGCTTACAACCCCTAAGTGCGATTGCGCATGTGGTCGGCGACCTTCTTGAAGGCTTGATACAACTCGGCGCGCAGATCTTCATCGGCCACCGTTTCATTCAACGCTAGTTCCATGCAGTGCATCCATTGGTCGCGTTCGGAATCGCCTATCGCAAACACCATATGACGGCGACGCAGCATCGGGTGGCCGTACTTGTCGGTGTATAGCGGTGGGCCCCCCATCCAGCCGCAGAGGAAGTCGAACAGTTTGGAACGAGAGCCGGCCAAGTCTTCGGCATGCAGTTTGCGGATTCCATAGGTTTCCGGCAGTTCGTCCATGTGGTCATAAAAAACATCGACCAGTTGATGAATTGCGGTTTCGCCGCCGATTTTTTCGTAATGAGTCTGGATAGGCATGTTTGCGCTAGAGAAAGTGAACAGCAGTTCGGGGTGGACTTACTGGCGGAAGATTTTCAGATAATGGCCTTCGAAATAGCGCTTGGCCCAATGGAACAGGCGCGACGACGGCAGCAGGAAAGAGCGTTTGAGGTCGCGGTAGACGAGGATGCCTTTATCGATGGTATCGACGATGCAGATCAGTTCGATCTTGAAGCGTGCGGTGGCAGGTTTGCCAGCCAGCGTCAGCAGCAGATTTTCAGCCGCTGCTTTGGCTTGCAGGTCGGCCATGTGCGCTTGTTTGGGCATCCAGTCCGGGCCGGGGAAGCTGCCGGCATCGCCTGCCACGAATACGTTGTGAGTGCCCGCTACCTGGCAGAATTCGTCGGCCTTAAAGAAGCCGCCCGGTGTCAACGGCAAGCCGGCTTCTGCCGCCCAGGCCGGGCCGGTAAGGCCGGGCATGAACAGGATCAGGTCGGCGTTGATGTGTCCGCCTTCGGTATCGACACCTTGTTTCGAGAACCCCAGCGGTTTGTGGCCCAGATGAGTGTCGATGCGGCGTTTGGCCATTTCCGCCAGCAAGCCGGAAACCGCTTTTTCACCCAGGCGCTTGCCCGGTTCAGCGGCAGCGTTGAAGAAGGTCAGCTCAATCTTGTCGCGCTTGCCTTGTTGACGCAGCAGGGTATCCAGGCCGAACAGAAGTTCGAACATCGGGCCGCCGCGCATGGCTGACGGTTCGTTCGGATTGCCGCCAAAGCCGAGCGCGATGCGCCCGCTGGTCATCGCATTGACGCGGTCGCGAATGGCTTCCGCCGAGGCGATGCCTTCGCACAGTGTCAACGCGTGTTCGATGCCAGGCAGCTTTTTGATGAAGCGGCCGCCAGTGGCGATCAGCAGAGCATCGTTGCGGACACTGCCGGCATCGGTCAGTACGGTGCGGCCGTTATGTTCCAGGCCGGTAACTCTGCCGGCAAAGAATTCGACATTGTGGTCTTTCAGGAAACACTCTAGCGGCAGAACCAGGTCGCTGCCTTTGCGCAAGCCGGACGGAATCCAGATCAGGCTGGGCAGATAGATGAATTCGGCCTTCGGTGCAACCAGGGTGAGGTGGGCTTTGGGCGCGCGTTTGCGCAATTCACGGACGGCTGTGAGCGCGGCGAATCCGGCACCCAGAATGACGATGTGGGGGGAGGCGTTCATAAAATTCCAATGAAGAGTTTGCTGCCTAGGCTAGCATAGTAGTGCGCCAGGGCGAGTTCAGGTCGGGAGTTTCAGTTCGACCACAGTGGTCTGAGCGTGGTGGAGGTGTTTATGGCCATGGTCATGTTCATGTCCGTGCGCATGATCTTCTGGCGCAGCCTCGGGCAGCGTGCCATTCAGCCAACCCGCCACCGCGCGCTCCAGATCGGTTTCCGAGGTGGCGACGGCGAGGATGCCTTTCTGCTTCAGGCGATGCTGCAAACCTTGGCCCATGCCGCCACAGATCAATACATCGACAGCGTCCAGCGGGTGCGGCTGATCGTGGTTGCTTTCGTGAAAACTTTGCTCAATCGGCAATTCGAGCAGTTCACGCGAAGTGATTTCCTTGCCGGTGATTTGATACAGCCAGTACTTGCGGCATTTTCCGGCATGGCCGGTGACGGTTTTGCGATTCTGGCTGGCGACGGCGATTCTCATGAGGTGACTCCAAATTGTCTGTGACTCATGTCTCTATGCAAGCAACAGGCCAGATCAACATAATAATTCAGCTTATTGAAAATAAGAGGATTTCTTGGGTACGCAGGGAGTTCAATGACGCGTCATCTGCTGACTCATTGACATATATGACAAGAATGCTGGACATTATTGGCATGCCCCAGACCCCATCTGCTCTCCCTAGCGAACTGCTCGCCTTGCTGGAATCCCTGCCCGAACCGCGCATTCTGGTCGATCCGGATTACCGCATCCTGTCGGCCAACGCGGCCTATCGGCACACCTTCGGCAACCCGAGCGACATTGTGGGTCGCACCTGTTACGAGATTTCGCATCATTACGACAAGCCGTGCGATCAATGCGGCGAGTCGTGCCCGCGCCAGACCGCAATGAAAACGCGGCAGCCAAGCCGCGTGCTGCATCTGCATCACACGCCACGCGGGCAGGAATATGTCGATGTCGAACTTGTCCCCATCCACGAAAGCAACGGCAAGCTGGCCTACTTCGTGGAAACCATGCGCTTTCTGCAGGACACCGGCCACCAGCCGGGCGCTCTCGGCATGGTCGGCCATTCGCCGAAGTTCACCCGCATGCTCGACCTGATCAATCGCGTCGCGCCCGCCATGACGCCGGTGCTGCTGCTGGGCGAATCCGGCACCGGCAAAGAACTGGCGGCGCAAGCGGTGCACGATCTCAGCCCGCGGCGGGAAAAACCCTTCGTGCCAGTAGATTGTTCCGGCATGACCGAGAGCCTGTTCGAATCGGAACTGTTCGGTTACGAGAAAGGCGCTTTCACCGGTGCCGGCCAGCGCAAGACTGGACTCGTCGAAGCGGCGGCGGGCGGCACCCTGTTCCTCGATGAATTGGGCGATATTCCGTTGCATCTGCAAGTAAAGCTGCTGCGCCTGCTCGAATCCGGCACTTTCCGCTGCGTCGGCGGCGTCGAGATTCTGCGTGCCGACTTCCGTCTGGTCGCCGCCACGCATCGCGATCTAAGTGCGATGGTGGAGTCCGGCGAGTTCCGCCGCGACCTGTATTTCCGGCTCGCCACTTTCCCGATCCCTCTGCCGGCACTGCGCGAACGGAGCGAAGACCAGCCGCTACTGATTGAACATATGTTGGCACGGCTAGCACCCGATCGACCGCTTCGGCTGGATGCGGTTTTTCAGCAGCGACTGATGAAATACGCTTTCCCCGGCAACATTCGGGAACTGAGAAATCTGTTGGAACGCGCCATATTGATGGCCGACGGTGATGTGCTCAGCTTGGCCGATGACTTCGAACTTTGCTGTGCTACGACGCAACGCTCAGAAGTGCCCATCCTCCCGCTTGATGAGGCCGAACGCCGCTACGTGCGCCAGGCCTTGGAACAATTGGGCGGCGACCGCAAGGAACTTAGCCGCCGCCTTGGCATCAGCGAGCGCACGCTTTATCGCAAGCTGGTTAAATAAATGAAAATACCCACCCCCTCACCCGTCCGGGGTGTAGGTTGAGTACTTCCGAGAAATTCATGGCAACGGATCCTTCTTGACCAACTGCTTCATGAAGGCAGCTTCGCTTTTGGTAATGCGGGCAACCTTTTGCGGCCCAATTGAATCGACAAGGCGAACGAAGCTATCTAGGGGCAGCGGCTCAGATATTGCTCTGTCGACACCCTCAATCCGTTCACTGAGCTTGAATAGACCCGTTCCAGTGATGGTCATCATGTAATGACAGCCACCACTCCGCGCATTTAGGCGAGCTACAGCAGCAATTGCTCGAGTTGAACGCATGTGAGTTACCTACCTGATTCGGTCATCGCCGATTTACGTTGATAGCATTCCACACACTTATCCAGTTGATGTTTCTGT
>CAYWXO010000227.1:0-4626 GCA_964462255.1 uncultured Thiobacillus sp.
ATCGCCACAGAAGACGCACCACCCGTTCCCTCAAAGGTCACGCTCTTCGCTACGCTCAGAGTGGTCGGTGTCGAAATATCCACAATCGTCAGCGTTTGCTGCGTTGACCAACTGGTCAGGAAAGCATAGTTACCCGCGATTGAAATCGAACGAACATCAGAGACTGATAGGGAATTACTGACCAATGAAGGTTGCCCTGGACTTGAAAGGCTGTAAGCCTTCAGGTTCGCACCATCAACGATGTACAAATAATCGCCAGACACGGCCAGTTTTGCAATTGAAACTGAACTTGCAATCGTCGTCGACAACACCGGATTTGCCGGGTCGGTAATGTTGTAGACCTTTACCCCGCCATCCTGACGAGAAGCAAACAGATAGTTACCACTCACCGCAACATCACCACCTCGTCCAACGATACCAGTTATGTTTGAAGCATTGGGAATCGTGACCGTGGTCGTTGCACTGTACACGCCACTTAAATTGGCAACCTTAATATCCCAGCCGTAGTTGCTGACGTAGGCATAGTTTCCAGAAACCGCAAGCCCTCTTATATCGTTGGTGTTCTGATCCACACCTGCATTGGTGCCAAGCAAGGTTCCAGCAGCAACAGAAATCGTCGCTACCCCCGCCTGCCCATTCGTGAACCCGCCAGTCTGATCCCAGGCCTTGAAGGTGATGGCATCCGTCAAGGTGCCGCTGTAATTGGCATTGGGCTGGAAGTACAGCAGTGTGTTGGCATCGGCATGCAGCACGCGCGCGCTGCTGGCCGAAACAGTGCCCACCGTGGCCCAGGTGCCCCCCGCATCCGTCGAGTAATACAAAGTGCCGTTGGCGTTGACGCCGGTGATGGCGATACCGATACCGGCACCGTCCACATCTGCGAAGTTGGCCAGTGGCGTGGTGTTAACCAGTGCAGACACCAGGGTGCTGCCGGTGGTCGAACCATTCACTGGCGCGGCGGCGGCTTGATTCACGCCCGTCAACACGGGCGACTTGGTCGCGTCCAGCGTGGGGGCGTCGTTGACTGCCGCCACATCCACCTTGACCTGAATGGCCGTGGCCGAAGCCGCGCTGCCATCCCATGCTTTGACGGTGAACGCGCCGAGGGCTGCGCCCCCGGTGCCGTTGGCATCGGGGGCTGGCTTCCAGTACCAGGTGCCGCCTGAGCTGAGCAGGGTCGTGCCTGGCGAAACGGCGGTGGTCAAACCGCTGTTTGTGTACAGGTTGCCGGTGGACACGGCTTCAACACGAAAGCTCAGTGTGCTGCCGGTGTCAACGTCTGCTTCGTCTGCCGCTGCGGCTAACGTTGCGTAGGTGATGGCATACGCCGTGTCTTCGCTGGTGCCCGCCAGCGTCGTGACGGTAGTGAGCGTGGGCGCATCGTTGACGCTGGTGGACGTAACCGTGGTCGTGTTGTTGGTAACTGTCGTGTTCACCCCGTCGTTGACGCTGATGGTGAACGTGGTCATTTCCGTGGAAGCCACGGCCTCGCGGTTGTCAGTAGGGTCAAACGCCAGTTGGCGGATGGCGGTGGTGGCCGCTGCCGCTGTGCCAGCGGCCAGGTTGTACACGCCGTTGCCCGCGTCGGTAAAGCCCGATGCCGTCAATGATGCAGGCGTAAATATCCCTTTGGCTGCAACGTCCAACGTGATCGACACGGTGATGTTGTCGCCGTTAATGTCAGCCAGGGTGACCGCGCTAAAGGGGGTTGCCGTAGCAGTGTCGTTAATGGCTGTGCTGGTGGTCACATCTGCAATGGTAGGCGGGGTTTGCGGTGCGGGCGAGACCGTCACCGTGGAGTGCCCGACAGTCGTCAACGCACCGCCACTACCCTGCACGCCGGTGTTGCCATCCGAAAAAGTCCAGTCAATTTGCACGCTGCCCGTCGCACCGGTCGTGGCGTACCCAATGCTCGACAACGCTTCGGTCACCCGCGCCTGCGTGGCGTTGGCCCCGAAGGTCAGTGTTAGCGTGCCGCTAGTATTGGTAACCGTGCCAATGGTGACGGTTGACAGCACCATATCACCACCCACAAAGCTCAGGTTGCCGCGCGCACTGAACACATCGCTGGCGGACGCGCCGCCGTGTCTGGCCAGCACCACACTGGCACCAGCATAACCCAGCACCGCCAGATCGGGGTCTGTCAGCAGGACGCTGCTGTCGAGCGCAATGGCCGCAGCCCCTTGGGTATAGGTGACCGTGCCGCTCAGCGAGTCGGTGGTGGTGCCGTCGCCAAACGACGTGTCGAGGCTGCCGTCGGTGTTGTAGCGCGCCAGCATCACGTTGCTATTCTGGCTGGCGGTGTTGGTATTGCCCACGGCCAAAATTTTGCCATCGGCTTGCAAAATCAGGCTATGGATGCTTTGGTTTCTACTGTCGAGATCGGTGTTGACCCGGCCATTGCTGCCGTAGCTGGTATCGACCGAGCCATTGGTGTTGTAGCGCACCAGCAAAAAGTCATCCAGGTTGTCGCCGTTTTTGGGTTTTTCGTACCCGCCCACCACAATCTTGCCGTCAGCCTGGATGACAAGGCCTCGGTACTCACCCTCTTTGGGTGGCGTGGCAGCGCCCAGATTGGTGATCACCTTGCCCGTCGTATTAAAGGTGGTATCCGGCGCACCTGCGCTGGTGTAGCGGGCTAGCACCCATTGCTGGCCGTCGCCAGAAAAGTAGCCCGAGACCACGATGTTGCCGCTGGAATCTACGGCTACGCTTTTGAAGTCATTGTTGGCGGCATTGCTATTTATATCTAGAAGGTCAAGCTGCACCTTGCCGGCCGTACCGAAGCTGGTGTCAACGCTGCCATCCAGGTTGTAGCGGGCAATGAATGCATCGTCACCGCCCCCGGTCACGCTCCCAACCACCAAAATTTTGCTATCGGCAATGAGTATCTGCTGGATGTAAGAGTTCGCCGCCGTAACTACACCCGCAGTTCCAAAAGTGGTATCGAGCACACCGCTGCTGGTCAGACGATGCAGCCATGCTGTGAAGGACGCATTACCGCCGAGCAATATCTTGCCATCGGACAACACGTCGATGGACTCAACAATATCTTCACCGATGGTGGGGTCACTACTCCAAATACCGCCTGTGGCAAAAGTGCTATCGAGCGTGCCATCCGCGTTGAGTCGTACCACTGCAAAAGCTGAGTTGAGTACGTTGACCGATCCCGCAAGATAGCCTGCCAGCAAAATTTTGCCATCAGCCTGCACTTTGATATCGCGGGCAGAACCACCGGTCGTGCTGACAACAAGCTTGCCATCGGTATCAAAGCTGGTGTCTAGCGCCCCGTTGCTCAGGTAGCGCGCGACAGAAAAGTCATCGCGATTGGTCGAACTTGAATAGCTTTGCGAGGTCACCAAAATCTTACCATCCGCCAACAGCGTTGCGCTTGCGCGGACATCAATCGTAGCCGTTCCCATGTCGGCAGACACAATGCCGGTGCGCGCTGTCTGCACAAAGCTGGGGGCATCATTCACCGCCGTGATGTCAAGATTCACCACCGGGTTTACGGTGAAGCCGGTTGTGCCGTCTGTAGCGCTTATGGTCAACGTAGCGGCATCGTTGCCATTGGCGTTGCTGGCCCCGGTGTATCGGATGTTGGACGGGGTATCCAAAAAGGTATTGATATTGGCCGCGCTGCCGGCCAGCGTGAGGGCCGATGCTGTGCCGCCCACTGTCACGCTGCCGCTGCTGGTGGCTGCCAGCGTGCCGGCGCTGGCGGTCAGGGTGATCGTCAGCGTGTCGCCATCCGTGTCCGCCACCGTCACCGCCGACAAATCGACGTTGCTTGCTGTGTCTTCGGTCACCGTTACGTCGGTGGGGGTGCCGGTGATGGTGGGGGCGTCGTTGACGGCTGCCACGGTCACCGTGGCGAAAGCAGGATTGCCAGTTGGCGTGCCTGTTTCCACGCCGCCGTTGTCTGTGCCACCACTGTCTTTGATGGAGGTGACCGTGACCACGCGTGTGTTAGCAGTGGTAGGTGCCTGGCTGGTGTTGCTGTAGGCGATGCCTTCGACCAGTGTTTGCAAGGCGGCGGCATCGCGCGTCATGCCGGTGATGGTGACGGTGACCGTGCTGCCAGACAGCGTTACCGCTGCGCTGCCACCACCTGCGATGGCGATGGGGCTGGCCCCTGTGGCCGTCAACGGCACATCGGTGCCGCCAATCGACAAAACTTCGCTGGCACCGTCTGCCACGTTGGTCACCGTCAGGGTCAGGCCGGTGAGGGTCTGGCCCGATTCCTGGGTGGAGGCATTGGCATTGCTGAACAGCGTGACCGCGCTGCCGTCTTCGGTAAAGGTCGGGGTCGAGCCGTTGGCATTGAGTGTCGGCGCGTCGTTGACCGCTGTCACGTTCACCGTGACTTGCACTGCGGTAGCCGAAACCGCCCCGGCGTTATCTTTGGCCTTGACGGTGAAAGCATTCAAGCCGCTGCCGCTGGCATTGCTTGCCGGGGTCCAGTAGGCGTTGTTAGTAGCGTCAACTGTGTTGTTGGTGGTGGCATCCCAAGCGGTGGCTGCCAGTGCGCTGGTGCCGATTTTGAGTGTGCCGGTGCTGACGGCTTGCACCACAAAGGAATCCACCGTGCCGTCATCGGCTTCGTCGCCCTGGTCTTTCAGATTG
>CAYWXO010000228.1:0-4624 GCA_964462255.1 uncultured Thiobacillus sp.
AACTGCTTATGCCTTCCACCGTTAAGGTATAAGTAGTGGCGGCGCCGACTTTAAGACCGAGGGGAACATAAGGGGAAGTTTCGGTGGAAGGAAGCGTATTTACCGCGGCTTTTTCGCCCGGAACAAGTGAGTATAG
This sequence comes from uncultured Thiobacillus sp., assembly GCA_964462255.1. Classification (GTDB taxonomy): domain Bacteria; phylum Pseudomonadota; class Gammaproteobacteria; order Burkholderiales; family Thiobacillaceae; genus PFJX01. Next base: position 137 of record CAYWXO010000228.1, read on the forward strand.
CTGCGGAGCTTCATTTAAGCCTTCCAGCTTGTAGGCATCAAACTGCTGGTCGAAGCTTTCGGTAGCCTGAGTGTCGAAACGAACTGTTGCTTCATCCGAATAGGTGTTGCCGCTGATATTCAGTTTGAGCATTTCAGGAATGCTGTTACCGTTCTTTAAAAAGGTGCCGCCATGAATTTTGGCAGCGTTGGCAAGGGTAAGAGAGTTGGTGCCTGCAGTTGTATTTACAAAAAATCCCTGTTGCGCTGCAATAGTCCCGGCATTTGTTGCCGAACCGACTGAAAGAGTTGAGTAATTGCCACCAACACCGTTCCACACGTAAGCATATGCATTCATGCCTGTTGGCATGGCGCAAAGTGCTGGATTTATACCACAGGTGTATGGATTACCTACCAGCTGCCAACCGGCTCCATACCCGGGAGCACCGGCATTATAACTGAGGTTTGTATAGGTTACCGGGCTCGTTTTCAGTGTTCCGGTGAAAACCAGGTCGCGGCTACCGTGGAGGTAATTAATGGAATATCCCTGGCCGGAGGTTACATACTCATCGGTATTTAACCTTATCCATGCGCCGGTTGGTTCGTTGTACCTGTCAACATACGCCCCTTCAAAACATGAAGATGCAGTAGCCTGCACACTTTCGGTAATCGGTGAAATAAAGAAATGCCATTTATCGTCAGTAGCATCGGTGATGGTGCGGTTGACAGTGGCAGCAACATCCGCCGAATTTTGGATAAGGGAGGCGCCGGAGTTGATAATAAGGCCGGAGGTACCGGCAGAGTTGGTGAGGGTGCCGGAAACGGTGAGAGCAGAGCCTGAGTTAAGAATCAAGGATTCACTACTGCCGATTAGCATATTGTAAGCACTTGCTGCTGCTGATAGAGCAGTAGAGTTGCCAAAAGCAAATGACCATGATTTAGCTCCCTGATCATTTGAACTGCTTGTCCAATTGGTGTTATAGGAGATAAAACTTTTCAGCGCATTTTTAGTCCCAGCTGAAATGTTTGTGTAGTAAGCATTGTTAACAGAAGTTGCAAAGCAGAATGCAGTCACATTATCAGTAAGAACAGCAGGCAAATAGGAAGTGCCAGAAGCCGCAGTGCCGGTATTTATCCAGTTGCTTAAATTAACTCCGAAAATCAGTGTTTGGTCAGTACCCCAGGTTCCCTGATAAGCAAAGAGCTGATCTCCTGCGGCTAATGCAAAATTTGATGGACTATTGGAACTCCAACCTGTACCGGTTATATTCATTCCATTATACCAACTTATAGCAGTGCCTGCTATTATTGTTGTCGGAGCTGTGTAAGTAAGAAATCCTTCACCGGTCCGCACTGTATTTGCATCGTTAAAGCCGTTATCGGTAAAACTGATAACAGTATTAGGCGCCAGATCAACAATAGGTACAAAAGAAATTCTGTCAGGGGTACTCGAATTTATCTGAAGTATAGCAATATCACCAGGTTGTAAAGTCGTAGGTGAAGGTGTGGTGGTTGCAGTCGCCTGTGGCACAGAGCCATCAGTTTTGTAATTCATTTGAGCGCCTGTACCGTTGTAAGGGAATACTTTAAAATAATAGGGCGTAGTTGCATTGAGACCTGAAAACTGAGAAGATTGGACACTGGTAGCTATATTTTTCACCAATCCGCCATCAGTTTCAGGAGTCCCATCAATTGGAGCTAAAATCGAAGCAAAACTAACACTGCTGCCTTTTATGAGATATTTTTCTGCAGACGGGCTGGCATCAGTCCAGGTAACGGTAATAGTACTGGCAGAATTGGCTGTAGCAGTAAAATTGGTAGCATGGTTAGTAGGTTCAGCTGCGATTACAATTAAAACACCTGATTGACTGGAGGCGGCATCCCAGAATCCATTGAGCCCGCCATAAACATACTCATTAAGTCCGTATTTGAAGCGACTTGCATAGTAATAGGTTCCTCCGGTTAATCCGTTGCCAATATTAGCTGAATATTCATCGTTGCTACTTGATTGTACATTGAAAGATGCCGCCACCCAGTTTGTCCATGTATTGGGATTGGAATTGGTTGTGCTGTATCCAATCCAGGCTGTGATATCCGCACCCTGTCCGCCAGCTTCGGTAAGACCTGGTTCATAAACCTGAGCATAAGCTAAAAAATCACCCCCTGCTACAATTGTTCCACTTGCAGGATACTGCAGATTAACCCAATCAATTTGAGGGAGCGATGATGAATTCCAATAGCCGTTATAAACATTGGAACCTGAAACAGTAGTGAATGAGCGATTATTGATTGATTCCCAGTCAGTACTATTTTTAACAAATTTAAATTCAATTACATCTGAAGCATTGAAAATTGCAGCCGTAGTAAATGAATAAATATTGTTGCCCGTATTAGTCATCTGGTTTGCAGATGGGTTCCATGAGTTAAAAGTACCAGCTACATAAACAGAAGTGTACCCACTGGTCCCATTCATGTCAACATTGAAAGTAACAGCGTACTTTGGGTTCTGGATTGAAAGATTGTCGACACTCCACGAACGGTAGTTTGCTGTTGTTCCTCTGTATTTGAAGGCAAGGTAAACAGAAGAACCGTTGATGGCTGATAAATCAACATTGCCCGATCCTGTCCAGGTGGCGACAGCAGAGGGTTGCGTATAACTCAATTCCGTCCATGTTGCAGAAGAGGGATCACCAACTCCGGCATAATTCGTAGAATAAATTAGTTTGAGGTAGTTGTCGGCATCATTAGTTCCAAAATTATACCATGTATCAAAAGTCATCACTTTAGAGCCTGTATAATTATTCAAATTAATTCCAGGCAATATCAGCCAGTCTTCTTCAACGGCTGCGCCAGCATAGCCATTTATATTTACATAGCCACTTGCATTGTATGTCCATACTTTAGCATCACCGGAAACACTAAAAGAATAAGTGTTGCCGAAACCGGAGGCAAAATTCTCGGCATATGGGATGGTTGTTGCAGCAGCTACAGGGATGGTATAAACTGCAGTTGATACGGCACCTGGATCATAACCAGTAGCATAAGCTTTAGCTTTTAGAGTTGTAGTTGCCGAAACTTCAACAGCGGATGAATACAAGATCCCGTTTACGGTATTATCTGGGGTACTCCCGTCGATAGTGTAATAAATTGATGCTCCCGCGGTAGCGCAACTGATGGTTACATATTGTGTGGTATAATAGGTTCCGGCAGCAGGATTGAAAGTGGGTGTTGCGGCTGTTTGATTAGAAGTTGCCTGGCTGTTCGGATTATTGGTTGCAGTTGAGGTTAAATATTTTGTTGTTGCCCCGCTGCCATTATATTCATAAACTCTATACCAGTATGTGGTAGAGGAACTTAGGCCGGTTACAGCCACCGAATTGCTACTATTGTTATAAACCACCTGCTCACCACTACCACTATAAACCGTATTGGCAGTTGGATCAGTTCCATCTGCAGGATCTGTGAAACTATTGCTGGTATTCATAATTACAATACGTTTTGCTCCGTTTCCATTTGTCCAGCTGGCAGTCATTCCATTCTGGCTAATATTGCTAAATGTGATACTCGTTGCCTGGACAGTTGGGACTGTAACACTAGCTGCTGTACCCGTTAATTTAATATCATCGATTCTAAATTGAGGTGAAGTTGAAGTCTGAGTAAATTTAATTCTCAGATTTGATGTGGCAGGAATTGTGCCCGACGGTGTTATTAATATCCAACCCGTTGTGCCTGTGCCTGTTGCTCTTGAATAGGTTAATTGCGTCCAATTTGTACCATCAGAGCTAACTTCAATTTTTAATTCATTATTAGAAGCAGTTGTACTTTTATATTGACCAAGAGTTAATGTAAGATTTGTGTATCCGGACGAATTTATGTCAGCCATCTGAAAGTAGGTTCCATTTGTATTTGTTATAAATACATTTGCTAAACCGGAAGCGCCGGTATAACCAGTAGAAGCAGTAGATGTTCTGATATCTCCTGTTCCTGTCATGGTAAATGCATCATTATCAAAACCATTTGCAGTTTCATGTACTGCAATAGTAGTTGTGCCGCTAACAGTACCTAGTGATTCTGTGAATATAGTCTGTCCCCATCCCCTTCCCGGCATTCCAATAAAAAGTAGCAGGGTGGCAATAAGTTTAATTAAAGCAGTAAGCCTTTTAGGGCTGTTGTCGGAGGTTGTTAAGGTTGCTTCGTCTTCGTAGAATTTTTTCATAAGAAAAAGAATTGGTTTTTGGTTTTTAAAAGCATTTGCGTGATATGTGGTTTTTGTAGCAAACAGGTGTGGCGGGGTTCCTTTGTTTTTTGAGTAGCTCAAACTGCTGCTCCTTTTTGTCGTTACTCAGTTTCTCCTTTTGCCCTGTCTCTTCTTTTTTTCTGCATTTTATTGTATTATTGGGTATATGCGTAAGGCTTTTCGGCAAACATACTTTATCCCTATCGGCAAAATCTTTACCGACAAAGAGTTGTTTGTTGCGAAATAAAAAGGCAATCCTTTCCGGCTCTGTTT
>CAYWXO010000229.1:0-4577 GCA_964462255.1 uncultured Thiobacillus sp.
TTCGGAAATCCAGAAGCCGCTGGCCATCGTGGTGATGGGCGGCCTGTTCACTTCTACCGTGCTGACCCTGCTGGTGCTGCCGGTGCTTTATCGGCGCTTCATTCTCGGCGCTTCTTCTGGAGACAAAACATGAGCCTGGTGCAACTCACCCTGGTCGCTCCGGCCAGCCTGGAAGAATCCCTGGCCGAATATCTGCTCGCGCATCCGGAATGGGGTGGCGCGTTCACGCTGCTGCATGCCGAAGGGCGCGGCAGCCGCGAGCACACGCTGACGCCGCAGGAACAGGTACGCGGTCGTGTCGTCCGCACCCAGTTCCAGGTCGTGCTGGAAGCTGATGCCGCCAGCCGTCTGCTGGCCGAATTGAAACGCACGTTCCCCAAGCGGGTGGTGGCTGACACCGGTACTGGATTTCGGGAGATTGGGATGAAAACAGGTTGCAAACCACGCAGCAAACCGCGCTGCATCCCGCATTGCATCCCGCATTGCATCCATTTGGCTGCCAGTATTTTTCTGTTGTTCACCAGCCAAACGCATGCCGCACCGGAACTCGCCCCGCCAGCCGATCTGCCCGCGGCAACCGCCGCCGATAGCGTGCTGGATGCCCATCCCGCTGTACTCGCCGCGCAGGCCCGGGTGGCTGCGGCGCGGGCAGAAAGCCGCCGTCTCCATGCTGGGGAATACGAATATCAGGCGCGCGCCGCTTACACCCGCCGCGATGAGCGCAACGCCAGTGCCATGAACGATTGGGAGATCGGTATCGAACGCGGACTGCGTTTGCCGGGCAAGACGAAGCTGGATGCGGCAACCGCCGCCACCCTAGTCGCCGCAGCCGAGGAGCGGGTCGGTGAAGCCCGCCACGAAATCGCGCGCGATCTGCTCGCCGCTTGGTATGCCGCTTTGCGCGGCCAAAGCGAGGCGCAAGCCTGGCGTGAACAGACCGCGTTATTGCAACAGCAGCGCGAAGTCGTGGCAAAGCGCATCAAGGCGGGCGACGCCGCCAGGATGGAGCGGTCGCAGGCTGAAGCCGCAGTGCTGCAGGTGGAAGCCGAAGCACGGCGTGCCGAATCCGCCGCCGCCGAGGCAATTGCCACTCTTGCAGCGCGCTTTCCCGGCTTGCCCGCGCCCATGCCGCAACCGGGACTGGTGGCGACTCCGCAGGCTGCAACCGGCAGTGCGGGCGAGTGGGTAAATGCGGCGCTGGAACACAACCACGAACTGGCCATCCTGCAGCAGGAAACCGAACGCATGCGCATCCTGGCGCGCCGACAGCAAGCCGATCTCGTTCCGGACCCGACGCTGGGGCTGCATTTTTCCCGCGAACGCAGCGGTCAGGACAACCTGCTCGGTGTCAGTCTTGCCTTGCCATTGCCGGGTGAGAGCCGCCGCGCGCGGGTGGACGAGGCGAATCAGGAGGCGCGTGCCCTGGCGCAACTCGAAGCCGCCGCAAAAGCGCGTATCGAGGGCGAGATCCACATCACCCACACTCGCCTGCAGGGCGCTTTGAGGCGACTTGAAGCCCAGGAAAACATGGCGCAGCAACTGGACGGCTACGCCGAGCTTGCCTGGCGTGCCTATCAATTGGGCGAAACCGCCTTGTGGGAAGCGCTGAATGCGCGCAAAAGCGCGCGCGATGCCCGTCGCGAAACCCTGCTCTCGCGCCTCGATACGCATGAGGCCGCCGCTCGCCTTCTGCTCGACACGCATCGGTTATGGCCATTCGAACGTGACCACGCGTCGGGCCGCCTACCTCGTTGATCGAAAGTGGAGTTCGGAAGGGCGCATTAAACTGCCAACAGCCTATATCAAGCGGACATTGATTAAGGTTTCCTTAAGCTCAACGTGAAAGATTGCCAGAATCATGACACCTTCGGAAATGACCTCTGCCACCCTGCTGTTCTGGATCGTATTGGGGATTTCGCTGCAACTCGCGTTGTGGCTAAGTATCAGCTTCTGGCAACATTGGCGGGAGTATCAAGTCCTTCGTGCGGGCTTAGGTGCAAGCGAAGGCATTGCCGTTCCGCAAACTGAACGCTTCTCCAACATGACGGAGCCGGTATCTACAACCGCCTGGAACGGATTCAGGAACTTTCACGTCGAGCGCCGGGAAATCGAAGATGGAACTTGTTCAATCTGTTCTTTTTACCTGGTTCCAGAAGACAAGCTGCCGCTCCCCTCATTCAAACCTGGCCAGTTCCTGACCTTCCGCCTGGACATTCCCAAGTCCGACGGCAGCGGCACCGAACAGATCACCCGCTGCTATTCCCTGTCGGATGCGCCTCATTCCGACCATTACCGTGTTTCGATCAAGCGGGTACCGCCGCCTCCGAAGAGCGATCATCCGCCGGGGCGCTCCTCGAACTTCTTCCACGACCATGTTCAGGTCGGTACGACACTTCAGGTCCGTGCCCCCTCAGGGCACTTCTATCTCGAACCGGGCAGCAGTGCCATCGTCCTGATCGCCGGCGGTATCGGCATCACCCCCATGCTCAGCATGCTCAACTGCTGCCAATTGCACCAACCTGAGCGCGAAGTCTGGTTTTTCTATGGCGTACGCAACGGCAGAGAAGCCGCTTTCGCAGCTCATCTGAGCGCCATCGCCGCCGCCCGCCCCAACGTCCATCTGCGCTTGTGCTTCAGCGACCCGCTGCCGGAAGATCAACCGGGCAAGGATTTCCATCACCACGGACGTGTCGATGTGCCTCTGCTACGCATGGAATTGCCGCTGAAGCCCTACCACTACTTCATCTGCGGGCCGACGCCGATGATGGCATCACTGGTCGCGGCGCTGGAGGATTGGGGCGTGCCCGATTCGCACATCCACTTCGAAGCCTTCGGTCCGGCGTCCATCCAGCGTCGCAAACCGGAGGGCGCCGCTGACGGGAGTGGTATGGCCGCCACAGAGGCTGATATCACGGTGACCTTTGCCAAATCCGGCAAACAGGCCCGCTGGTCAACGCAGTCGGGCAGTCTGCTGGAATTCGCCGAATCCCAGGGGATAGCCATCGATTCCGGCTGCCGCGCCGGCGGCTGCGGCACCTGCCAGACGACGATACGCTCGGGAGAAGTCGCCTATCGGCAGTCTCCGGACTACGACCCCGAGCCCGGCACTTGCCTGATGTGCGTCTGTACACCCAAAACCCATGTGACGCTGGAGGCTTGAATGATGACACCCGGCACTGCCTCCCTCTGGCGCAACCACATCCTGCCCTTCACCCTGTTGGTGACCCTGCTCGGGGTGGCGACGGTGATCGGCGACCTTCTGCTGCATCGCCTCGATCTGGTCTGGGTGGGCCGCTATCTCGGCATCCCCGGTACCTTGTTGATCATCGGCTCGCTGACCTATTCCCTGCGCAAGCGGAAAGTCATCACGTCGGGAAACGTCAAGTCCTGGCTCAGCATGCACGAGATCGGCACCTGGCTGGGTTCCTGGATGGTGCTGCTCCATGCCGGGGTCCATTTCAATGCCATCCTGCCCTGGCTGGCCACCCTTGCCATGGGCATCAACGTCATCAGCGGCATGGTCGGCAAGATGCTGCTGAAGCGCTCGCGCGAACATGTCCAGGCCCGGCGCGAACAGTACCAGTTGCGCGGGTTGTCTAAAGCCGAGATCGAGCAGACGGTGTTCTGGGAGTCGGTGACCTTTGATGCCATGACCAAGTGGCGCAAGGTACACATTCCGATCTTCATTGCCTTTGCGGTGCTGGCGCTGGGGCACATCGTCAGCATCTTCCTGTTCTGGGGATGGCAATGAACAAGACTCTCAAGATCGTTCTGGCGGCCAACCTGATCGTCCTGGCCATCCTGGCCTTTGCCTATCCCCATTTGATGGTCGGCCCCGGCAAGCTGATTCCAAGCCACAGCAAACTCGAAACCGACTGTTTTGCCTGCCACGCACCGTTTACAGGCACCACGACCGAACGCTGTATCACGTGTCACAAACCGGAAGACATCGGCAAGCTGACGAGCCTTGGGCAGCCGATCCAGAAACCGCTCACCAGCACACCGTTCCATCAGAAGCTCGTCAAGCAGGATTGCCTTGCGTGCCACAGTGATCACGCCGGCGTGAAACGCTTCCGTAGCGCAAGCCGATTCAACCACGCCTTGCTCCAGGCAGAGGCCCGAAAGGAATGTCAGTCCTGCCACAAGTCACCCAAAGATCCACTCCATCAGAAAATCACCGGGAATTGCAGCCAGTGCCATACCCAGGACAAATGGGTACCCGCAACCTTCGATCACGACAAGTATTTCGTTCTGGATCGCGATCACAACGTGAAATGCGCAACGTGTCATGTGCGTAACGACTACAGCCGCTATACCTGCTACGGCTGCCATGAGCACACTCCCGAGAATGTCCGGCGCGAGCACATCGAAGAAGGCATTCGCAACTTCAAGGACTGCGTTGAATGCCACCGCAGCGCCGATGAGGACGACATCCGCATGCCAGGACGGGGGCGCCAAGGTGAAGGTGGGAAGCACGATGACAACTGAAAAGTGAGATTTCCGGGCGCAATTTTCATTTGACGTGGCACGAAAAGCACGGCGTTACTTGCTTTGGGGGCGTTGAAATTCCTATCCTT
>CAYWXO010000230.1:0-4543 GCA_964462255.1 uncultured Thiobacillus sp.
CGTTGAGCTGCTGGATCTGGATCGTCGCCCGGTCGAGCGAGTCGGTGATGACCTCGGGGTAGAACCCGCCCTGGTTCGTCAGGTCGGTCGGTTGCAGATTCAGGACGTTCGAGGTGATGACGAGATTCGTCCCGGTCGGAAGGTTGCCGGCGACCAGCGTGATGCTGCCGCCCGGGTTCGTGTTCTGGTTGCCGTTGAGAGCGACCGTATAGTCGGTTGTGAGCGCCAGCGTGGTCAGCGCGCCCGTTGACACCACAATCTGCACGACCTCAATGTCGCTCGCCGAGAACACCTTGAACGTGAACGAGAACGTGGCGAGCGTACCCGCCCCGATGTACGGGCCGGCGATGCGGGTTGTGCTGCTGATCGTCATGCCCGTGTCTCCTCGATGCGCCCTGAAAGGCTAGGGAATTGGGTGCTGATTACGGTTCCCATCGTCACCGCTTCACGCCCGTCAACGGTGCGAGCGGATTCTCGACTTCGCCCTCCGCGAGCGCCTCGATGCCGTCGAGCGTGCGGTTGATCTGCGCCGAGGGAAGCCCGGTCGCGAGGCCGAGCATGTTGACGGCGCTCTTGCGGAACGCGCGGTCGAACTCGCCCTGCGAAGCCTGCGTGGCGAACTTCATCGTCTCGCCGATACCGCGCAGACCTGCCGGCCCCTCGTATCCTCGACCACCAGCTTCCCTGCCAGTTACCTTGTCGGCGATAAGCTGGAACTCGCGCACAACGACCATCGTTCCCATCAGGAACGCCAGCTCCTCGGCGATGAGATCCTGGGCGATCTTCTCGAGGTCGGGTTCCTCGTCGTCGATGTCCGGGGTAAGCGCGTTCTTCAGCGCGTAGTTCAGGACGACCGGGACGACAAGCAGCATCAGATAGTCCGATGCCAGCCGGCCCTTGCTGCGGGGCGTCATCGTTGACACGGCGGTCATGTTGTAGACGGTATTCATGTACGAGTAGAACACCGTGAACAGCTTTGACACCTCGCCGCCCTGCTGCCACGCGGACTGATCCTTCGTCATGCCGCTGCCCTGCGAGTCGATGACCGCCTGGTCGGCAAGCGCGATTGCGGTGTCCTCGTCCGTTCCGCTGTCAAGAGCCTTCTGATAAGCGCCGACCCAGGTCGGGACGTCGACCATGCGCTGCATACGCATCATCAAGAAGTATGCACCGAGCGAGATAGATCGCTTTGCCGCGCTTTCACCTCGCACCATATTCCGAACTTCGTTGATTTCGCGGAACTGCGTGCGAGCGCGATCCGCCATGAACGACGACTTGTCGTTCACTTCCTTGAATGTCCGCAAGGGATTCGCCACCGTATACGCCACGCCTCGAGCAATCCACTTCGCGCCGACGCGAACGATGCTCTGGTTAAATCCCGTGATCTGAAGCGCGGCGCTGACGACATTGAAACCAAGACCGCTCACGCTGACGTTCCGCCGCAGCAAAGAAACGGCAGCAGCAATCGCATCATCAGAACTGGCATCGCCGGCGGCATTCTTGTTGACCCAATCCTTTAGCCTCTCGATGGCAATTGCGCCATACGTCTCGCGGACGGTCTTGTTGAACTTCTCGTCGCGCATCAGGCGGTTCGCCTGAATCAGCCATTCGTGCCATGACAGGTCGTGGATGACCTCGTTGACACCGCTGTACAGGCCGAACATGCTGTAGATCAACGGGCGCTCGTTGACCTTCTTGGCACGCTGCTTCGTGAAGGAACGGCGCGTGCTTGCAGCCGTATACGCTCCGCGCAGCTGATCCTTTGCAGATTCGGCGGCATCTTGACGAGCAGATGTTTCGGACGCGACCGGGTCATACTTGATCGGGTAGTAGCCGCCGGTCAGACGAACTTCCTTGCCATCTGCGGTGCGGACGGTGAACGGCGTCGGCGTGACCCAGTTTGGTTCCTTGCCGTACAGGCGTCGTTCCTTCGCGGCAACGAGCGGACGGTACGTCTCGAAGAAATCCCACATCTCCTGCACGGCCGTCCATTCGGCTTCGGTCAGGCTCTCGAGGACGGGCGTGAGCTGCTCAAGCGTCCAGCCCTCGCCGTCGAGCAGGCGCTGGCGGTTGCCGTCGTTGCCCATGTTCAGGGCGATGACAATCATGGCCTCACGGTTCAGCGACTCCCCGATTGTGGGGAAGTAGATTCCCTTGCCGCCCATCTTGCCGAGCTTGAACACCGGGGCAAGGATCTCCGTCAGGCGCTTTGTTGCCTCGGCGCGCATGCGAGTCTCCATGTCGCCGGCGGCGTTTGCCGTGCGGATCAGGTAGTTCCATAGCGGCCCGTTGTCCTTTCCGCCGTCCATGATCCGCACGATGCTCGCGGCGACCAGGCCATCGAACATCCACTTCTTCAGCTTCCACTTCTTGCGAGCGCCTTCCTCTCGCGGCGAACGCGGCTTGGTGATCTTCCCCTTGAAGTTTGCGCGAAGGCTCTCGTCAATCCTGTCGCGCTCCTCGGTGAACTTAAGCAGTTCGTTTCCGCGACGGATGTTTTCCTTCTCCTTGCCAACGTGTTCAAGCTGCTTGACACCCTCGACGAGGTCGCGGAACTCGGCGACGGTCATCTCCTGGTACGGCTTACGATTCGCCTCGTCGATCACCTCGGGAGCGAGGTCAGGTTCAAGACCCTGCTCCTTGAGCTTCGCGAGCCAATCCGAAAGCGCCTGCCGCTCGGCGCGAGCCTTCGCGCTCAACCGCGCCAGGTTGAACCGCTCAAGGATGCGCTCAATCTGGTCGGCGTAGTCCGCGCCCATGCGCTTGACGTTCGAGTCGCGCAGCACCTGCTTCAGGTACTTGACGCCCTTGTCAACCTCCTCGCGGACGCGCAGCGCCTCGGCGGCGAGCTGGTTCTGGTAGAGCTGCGCGCGCTTGGCGCGGATCAGCGCCTGCTGAACCGTGGACGCGCCGAACCGCGCCTTGAACTCTGCCTCGCGTTCCGCAGTCCTCGCGGCGACGAATGCAGCCTGCGCCTCCTCGGCCACGCGAACCGCGTCCTCCTCCGTGCTTCCCGCCGCGAGGGCGGCAAGACGGACGCGGTCGTACTCGGCCTTGCCCGTGATCTTCGCCTGGGCCTCGTACTTGCCGAGGTCGGCGGCATCGCGAGCCGCGCGCGATTCTGCGGCGATGAACTCCTGCGGCTTGACGTCGACGATGCGCTTGCCGGCGATCATCTCGCGAGCGGCCTGCCGTGCGGCCTCGATCAGGACGCGCGTCGGCTGCGTCGCCTTCGCCACGAACCGCAGCTCGACGGCCACGAACCGGGCGCGTGCCTCGTTGTGGAGCGCCGTCTGCACGGCGGCGTCGCGCGCCTTCGGGTCGACGAGGTCGGAGAACCGGGCGAGCATGACCTCGTCCGTCCGGGCGTCGATGGCCTCCTTCATCGGCGTCGCGGCGAGCAGGGCGCGGATCAGGGCGTCACCGCTGCTGTAGCCGAACAGCTCGGCGGCGACGTCCGGGTCGATGCCGTCCTTGCCCATCATGCCCTTGCCGCCCGTGCCGAGCGCGGCGATGTCCGGGGCGACGTTCTTCGGCATCGCCATGCCCGTGGCGCGGATCGCCTCGAGCGACTCGGGAGTCGGCATGCCGGCGTAGATGTTCCGCACGGCCTCCATGTCAAGGCGGTGCGGCCCCTCCATCTTGACGGACTGACCGTCCGAGTCCACGAACGTTCCCGTCCGCAGGTACTCCATCGCCCGGTACACGGGCTGCAACCGGATCTCCTCGGCGACCTCGTCTCGGACTTCCTTCCGCTGGCGGTCGTGCTTGCGCTGGAGGTCGCGCAGGAGCCGCGAGCGCGCGTTGCCGAGCCATTGCATCTGCCGCAGGCTCGCCTTCGTCATGTCGGTCACGGCGGCGTCCATCGCCTCCTGCAGCATGACCTGGTACGCGGCGTACTCTGCCTCGGTCATCCCGCTCGCGAGCGCCTGCTCGAGAGTCTGGAACTGCGGCTTCATCTCGTTGAGGGCCGCCTGCCGCTTGATCTGCTCCTCGGTCGCGAGCATGCGATCAAATACGCCTCGCACTTCCGGAGTGAGGATCGGGAGATCGGTGCCGAACTTGTCCCGGTAGATATCGTTCAGGTTATCGCGAATCGACTTGTACGCCCGGCGCATCCATGCCGCCATGCGGTCGAATACTCCGCGCAGTTCCACGCTCGGAGCCTTGCCTTCCCAGATGTAAATCTCCGCGTTGTAGGTGACCTTCTCCTCGAGAGGCGCACGCTTCTCGATGCTCATCGTTGAGTAGTTGCGAAGACGATCCTCGAACGTGTCTCCCTCTACGCCCATGAACTTGAACAGGATGTCCAAGTCGGCAACGACGCGAGCCGGCGGATTTGTACCAGCAGCGAGACGGAGATACTCGGCGATCCGCAGGTGGATCAGCTCATGGAACATCGTGGAGATGTCCCCGCCCGACCGAATGAAGATGTTCAGAGTGCGCGGGTCGAATCCGCCTCGGGCTGGGCCGGGAGCCGCCTGCTCAAACAGCTTCGGGCTGGTGATGTCGAACCGGCGCGACAGCGGGACGACGTTGCCCT
>CAYWXO010000231.1:0-4348 GCA_964462255.1 uncultured Thiobacillus sp.
TTAACTGACTGACATTAAAAACAATAAATTCAAGTGCGAAACATTAGTAATTAATTGAAATGAATTTCGGAATTAGCAATAAATACAAATTATGAAAAAAAATTTTAATCTAACGTTGATCGCTTTCTCAATTTCTACACTATTTTCCTTTAGTTGTTTGAGTCAGGAAAGTAAAATTACGATGAAGTCACTTCTGTCTGAAATGGCAGACCGTGAGAGGATGGCACAATTCCCTGAACCTGAATATACATGCAAACAATTTAGTAGTTACAATCGATCTTCTTCAAAACCAGGCGATTATACATGGTTTGCCAACGCAGATAACAACAGTTTCCTTCGGACAGAACAAATCAACGGACGACGTGAATTTGTACTTTTTGATGCTGAAGGGCCTGGTGCTTTAGTCAGGTTCTGGACAACTTTTAGCAGGTATGACCGAAAGGGCATCTTCCGTTTCTATTTTGATAATGAAACCAAACCAGGCATTGAAGGAGAACCAATGGATTTAATCAGTGGCGGGAAATTAGTAGGCTCACCTTTGTCATTCTCTGTTTCTGAAGAGACGGATTATAATCGAAGAGGTCATAACCTGTATTTGCCAATACCCTATTTTCGTCACTTGAAAATAACATATGAAACCAACGGTATTTCAAAAGCCAGGGATGGGATTACTGATACAATTGAACCAGGGGAAATGTTTTATTACCAAATCGATTACCGCACCTACAAACCAGGAACTGAAGTAGAAACATTTAATTTGAATGATCTTACAAAATATAGTCAGATCATAAAAGAAACTTTGAATAAGCTTGAAAAACGTGATCGTGGTATAAATGATTCACAGCTTAAAACAAAGACTTTCTCAGGAAAATTAGTTCCCGGGCAAAAAAAACAAATTTCAATTGAAGGCAGTAGCCAGGCTATCAGAAAAATTGAAATAAAAATGAATGCAGGTAACCTGGAACAGGCAATGCGATCTACTGTTATTTCAGCTTCATTTGATGGAAAGCAGACCATTTGGGCACCGGTAGGTGACTTTTTCGGAGCCGGTTACAAAATTATTCCTACAAGTACCTGGTATCAGGAAGTTAAACCAGATGGAACTATTGAAGTTTTTTGGATTATGCCTTTTAAAAGTAAATGTGAATTAACATTTACAAATTATGGAAAGCAGGATGTTGATTTGGTTGTTGGAAAAATTTTTACAACAAAATGGAAATGGGACAACAGAAGCATGTATTTTGGTTCATCCTGGTATCAAAATACACGAATTAACACAGGATTGGTTAAAGAGAAAGATGGGAAAGGAGATATGTTTGATATCAAGTACACAACTTTAAATGGACAAGGAGTTTATGTTGGTGATGGAGTAACATTATTTAATTGTTCCCCGGCATGGTGGGGAGAAGGTGATGAAAAGATATTTGTAGATAATGAAGCATTCCCATCACATTTTGGAACCGGTACAGAAGATTACTATGGATATGCATGGTGTCGACCTGAAAAATTTACGTATCCATTTATCGCTCAGCCGGATGGTTCCGGAAATCTTAACATCGGTTACACAACTAATATGCGTTACAGAACCCTTGATGCAATACCTTTCAAAAGTCATTTGCAATTTGATATGGAGTTGTGGCATTGGGGATATACAACCATGAACCATGCTCCGGTGGCCTATTGGTACATCAGACCCGACGGCAATTGTGAAATTAAACCAGACATTGCTGGAGTAAAGGAACCTGTGGTTACAAAAAGAGAACAAATATTTCCTCCACTAATTAATAATCAACAGATGGTTGAAGGGGAGGATCTTGTACTTGTAAAGCTGACGGGTAGTGGAATGGCTCGTATCAGGCCAATCCAGGTTCCTGATAAGCCAAATTGGACAAAAGCCATGATGACCTGGACAGGAGCTAAACAAGGAGATGCAGTGACTTTTAAATTTATTTGTCAAAAGCCCGGTGATTATAATATTGCACTAAATACTTTGATGATAAGTGATATGAGTAAAATTCAGTTTCTTTTGAATGATAAAGTTGTTGAATCATCATATCAAAGTACATCAACAACTACACGAGAGAAGCTTGTAACTTTAAAAGGTACAAAGGTTAGTACCGGTGATAATCTTTTAACGATTAAAATTGTTGGTAAAGAACCCAATGAAGATCAAAACATCGGAATAGATAACCTGTTATTTAATAGACTCTGATAAGAATGAAAATGAGCAAACTACTGTTTTATACCTTGTTATTTTTTACTGTTGTAATGGTACAAGGTTGCATGAGTGAAAAAATCAACTTTGAATCACTATTGAATGAAATGATTAACAGGGATGGAATTGCAAGCGTTCCATCACCGTTTTTTACAACACGGCAATTCAGCAGTTACGACCGGGAGACTGTAAGTTCTGACAGTGCAGGGTGGTTTGCCAATTCTGATCGTACAATGTTTCTCAGACAGGAAGAAATTAACGGGAGGAAAGAATATGTTATGATGGATGCAGATGGGCCGGGAGCTGTTGTTAGGTTCTGGATGACCTTTGCAGGAAAAAATTCAGGGAAAGGAATAATCCGTATTTATTTTGATGAAGATAGTAATCCTGTCATTGAAGGTACAGCATTTGATCTTCTGAGCCGCGGCCTTATTGTCGATGAACCCCTTGCCTCCTCAGTATCAGATTTGTCTGCTTACGAAATGCGTGGTCATAACTTATACCTGCCCATACCATACAGGAAAAAATGCATAATAACTTATGAAAGTGATAATATTACAAATCCCGGGAATAAAGGAAACTCCGGCGAGAGTGTCTATTATAACATTAATTACAGAACGTATGAGCAGGGAACTAATGTCATTACATTCAGCAAGAACATTTTGGCGGATGCAGCTAATACAATTGCCATTGTTCAACAGAAACTAAAGGAGAGGTCTCGGGGTGTAGACAAAACATCGCTTCAAACTGAGGTGATTTCTAAAATATTATCTCCTGATGAGGTATGGTCCCGGGATCTTTCTGGTGGTAGTAAGGCAATCAGAACAATATCCCTCAAATTGGATGCTAAAGACCTTAACAGAGCCTTGCGTACAACAATCATTGAAGCTGAATTTGATGGTGAAAATACGGTTTGGTGTCCTGTTGGAGATTTTTTTGGGACAGGGTATCAGATCAGATCTTCCAACACATGGTTCTCTCAGGTGACCGATGATGGAATCATGAGTGCCTACTGGGTGATGCCGTTTAAAGAGAAATGCATCATAAAAATTCACAATACAGGTTCAGAAGAAATAAAGATTTCGGGTGATCTCTATTTAAGTAGCTGGAATTGGGATAAACGAAGCATGCATTTTGGTGCCTCATGGCATCAGTTAACAAAGATATTTACCCGTCCCGGGGTGTCTGATACAAATCCTGGTGATCCATTTGACATTAACTATGTAGAACTGACAGGTGAGGGCTTATATGTAGGCGACGCCCTTACTCTGTTCAATACTGCGTACATTTGGTGGGGTGAGGGAGATGAAAAGATTTTCGTTGACAGAGAGAAGTTCCCTTCTCACATTGGCACGGGTACAGAAGACTATTACGGATATGCATGGGGAGGCCGGTCTGAAAAGTTCTCAAATCACCCGTTCATAGCACAGCCAGATGCAACAGGCGATTCAAAACCTGGTTACGTCGTAAATATACGACAGAGGGTACTCGATGTGATACCTTTCAAAGAACACTTAAAATTTGATATGGAGTTGTGGCATTGGCAACCAACCTTTATTAATTACGCACCAACGTGTTTCTATTATTTGAAACCAGGAGGAAAATCAAATATTAAACGTGATTTGGAAGGTGCCCAGGCAAAAGTTGCTCTTCAAAGTACAGACATTATATCTAACATAGTGAGAGATGGGAAAGTAGAAGCTGAGATGATGGCTTTTTCAAACTCATGCGGGAATAAACGCGGAAGCATGACCATCAATCGGTTTGGCGAAATAAAATTATCTGAATATCTGCATGTAATATGGCAGGATGGAGTCCCGGGTGACACAATTACTTTCAAATTTACATCACCTGAAGAGGGTTTCTTTGATGTTACTGTAGTTTGTAACAGCGGTCCTGGATTTGGCGCTTTTAAATGTAGTATTAATAGTATTTCAATTGCACCAGCCATCGATTTGTTTTCGCAGGAAAGAGGCCAAATAATGAAATCATTAGGTAAAAGGTTTATCAGAAAAGGTGATAATACAATTGCCTTTGAGGTACTGGGTAGCAAAAGGAAGTCTCACTTTTTTGCTTTGGACTGTTTAACGATTAAATGAAGCATTAGAATGGCTCAACACAAAAATGCTAAAC
>CAYWXO010000232.1:0-1203 GCA_964462255.1 uncultured Thiobacillus sp.
GCCTGCTGATGAGCTACGGCTTTCCCGGCAACATCCGCGAACTGCGCAACATGGTCGAACGCGCCATCATCGTCGGCGGCGGCAGCGATGAAATCCGCCCAGAACACTTCTCATTCGAAGCACTTGGCGAACAACCCGGCCAGTTCAGCATGGGCTTCCAACACGAACCGACACTGGATGAAATCGAACGCCGCTACCTTGAATTACTGCTGGCAAAATACGCCGGCCACCGCGCCCAGATCGCCGCCATCTTGGGCATCAGCGAACGCAGCATCTACCGTTTACTGGAAAGACATGGAATCAAGGTTGAACGGTGACTTTGTCGATGTGGCGCGCATATTCAAAGCAAAGCCCTCACTGGGAGATTGGCTTCCGGAAAATCATCTTGCGCGGCTCATCGTCAAAGCCATGGAGACGCACGACGGCGCATCCGCGCGTCGCACGGGCCCATTATTCAGCTAAGCTAACGCTTTTCCCCTTCCCCAAAACCAATTTATGCACAAAACCAAAGTGTTATTTGTTTGCATGGGCAACATCTGCCGCTCGCCCACTGCCGAAGGTGTCTTCCGCGACAAAATCAAAAAGACTGCCCCTAATCTTGCAATCGAAATCGATTCTGCCGGCACGCATGACTATCACATCGGCAAAGCCCCCGATGCGCGCGCGCAAGTTGCAGCACAAACGCGCGGTTACGATATTTCCGATTTGCGCGGTCGTCAGGTCAACCCGCATGATTTCGAAAAATTCGATTACGTCCTCGCGATGGATAAAGACAACCTGACGATATTGCAAAAAATGTGCCCGGCGCATTTGCAACACAAAGTGAAACGATTACTCGCATTCAGCCATCGCTACCCTAACCTTGACGTCCCTGATCCTTATTACGGTGGGCAATCCGGCTTTAGCCAAGTGCTCGACATGATTGAAGATGCCACCGACGGCTTGCTCGACGATATCAAGCAAACTTCCAGCAAACTGCAAACAAGATAACCCCCTGCCCCATAAAAAAAGCCGGCGGGTTACGCCGGCTTTTTAACTACCCGATTATTTCTACCTCACATCAGCAAAGACTCAAACCTGGCTACCCTTAGTTTCAGCAACGCCATCTTCAGCAACGTTCTTTGTTTCCACCATCACCAAAGGCTCCGCAGCACTTAACGCTTCAGACTTAGGGCGAGCACGACGACGCGGGTTTGAAGGCGG
>CAYWXO010000232.1:1303-4274 GCA_964462255.1 uncultured Thiobacillus sp.
TCATTTGCCAACCGCTCATTTGCCAACCGCTCATTTGCCGTCTGCTCACCAGCCGCCTCCTCGCCAGCCGCCATCGTCACCGCCGCGCCTTGCATTTCAGCACGGGTGGTTTCCACCATGACCAAGCCATCTGCGGCCGGTTGCGTATCGAACAAATCATCCGATGGCGATTCAGATTTTGCACTGCCTCGCCCGCCGCGGCTCGGACGACGACGTGGTGCAGCACTCGGCTCAACCACTTCTACGTCCACCTCAGCCCATTCGGATGCGCTTGCAACAACTGCCGTTGTCACGCCTTCGGCGACTTTAGCCTCGCTCAGCGTCACTGCCGTCTCAACCAATTGCAGCCCCGCCGCAGCCAAATTCACGACTTTATCGGTAGGTTCAGAGGGAGAGGGAGCAGAAGCAGTAACCGCAGCAGCAGCCGGCGGCTGCATGGAAACCGTAATTTCAAGCGGCGTTTGCACTTCCACTGGCTGCGACTTCACCGATTCAGGCGCACGTTCTACCCGAATCACCAAGGGTTCTGCATTGCTATCGTACATAGCGGATGAAGTGGTGACGGAAGCCTGCGTATTCGAGGAATAACCATCCGCTTCCGCCACGATTTCACTAATGGTCTGCTCGGCCAATGAACCTGCCGCATCTGGCCGGCCGTCACGACGACTACGTCCACCCCGACGCCCACGCCGACGACTATCGCGCTCTTCAGCACCGCTTTCACCCGCGGCCTCGCCGGCACCCGCAGCCTCACTCGCAGCCCCACTCGCAAGCTGATTAGCAACCGGCACAGCGTTCAACACCAGCGGCGGTGTCTGCGGCAGCGCCGCTGGTGCCAATGCAACCGGTGTAGCCTGGGTAGCCGATGCGCCCCCATTCACCTCAACCGCTCGCGGTGTTTCAACCGCCGGCGGCCGCTCTCGACGCGGGCGATCGGGACGATCCGTCCGCTCTGTCCGTTCAGGGCGCTCTGTCCGCTCAAGGCGTTCTGGACGTTCAGTACGTTCGGAGCGCTCAGCACGCTCGCCCTTCGCTTCACGACTTTCACGCGGCTCTTTGACATCGCCACGCTCGGCACGCAAATTAGCAGGCCGCTCGGCAGATTCGCCACGCTCAGGTCGCTCGCCACGCGGACGACGCTCGCCACGCGCGTCACGATTTTCCTTTGGCTCAACCTTCTCGCGATCGACTTTATCTTTCTCCCGCTCGCCTCTCGCCTCTCGTCCACGCCGCGGTTCACGTTCGCGCCGCGGCTCGACCTTCTTGACCGGCTCAACCGGCTTGGCCACTTCCACCGGCGCGTTCAAGCCGCGCAACCAGCCGACAATGCGCCCAAACAGACTGGCTTTAGGCAGCACCGGGGGGAGCACTTCCGCCGCAACAATGTGTTCCGGCGCAGGTTGCGACGGCGTAATGCCTTTCACCACCGGCAAGGTCCGCTCGGGTTTGCTGACATTGCTACTCCGCGGCTGCATTTCTTCTTCCACCGGCTTTTCAACCATGCGATAGCTGGGGGACAACGCGTCGGTTTGACTGAGTTGGTCCTGCCGGAAACGCGCCAGGTTATAACGCGGCGTTTCAAAATGCATGTTAGGAATCAAGACAATTTCAACCCGATGCCGTGCTTCAATCGACAAAATGTCATGCCGCTTTTCATTAAGCAGGAAGGTTGCCACATCAATCGGAATTTGCAGATGCACCGCGCCGGTGCCATCTTTCATCGCCTCTTCCTGCAACAGACGCAACAAATGCAGCGCGAACGATTCCGTGCTGCGCACATGACCGGTGCCGGCGCAACGCGGACAGGTGATGTAGCTGGTTTCGCCCAAACTGGGTTGCAAGCGCTGACGCGATAACTCCAACAAACCAAAACGTGAAATCTTGCCGGTTTGCACGCGCGCACGATCGTAGTGCAAGGAATCACGCAGACGATCTTCAACTTCACGTTGATTCTTCTGGTTTTCCATGTCGATGAAATCGATCACCACCAAGCCGCCCAAGTCACGCAAACGCAACTGCCGCGCGACTTCTTCCGCCGCTTCCAGATTGGTATTCAGCGCAGTTTGCTCAATATCCGCCCCTTTCGTCGCCTGCGCGGAGTTGACGTCAACGGCCACCAACGCTTCGGTATGATCAATCACGATCGCGCCGCCCGAGGGCAACGCTACCTGACGAGAAAAGGCGCTTTCAATTTGATGCTCAATCTGGAAACGGGAAAACAGCGGCACCGGGTCGGTGTATAGCTTGACCTTGTGAACATTCGGCGGCATTACATGCGCCATGAACTGTCTGGCCTGCTCACAAATGGCCGGCTCATCGATCAACAATTCACCGATATCCGGCGTGAAATAATCACGAATCGCCCGAATAACCAGGCTGGATTCCTGATAAATCAAAAACGCGCCCGTTTGCCCCTTGGCCGCGCCATCAATCGCGCCCCACAACTGCAACAGGTAGTTCAAATCCCATTGCAATTCTTCAACGTTACGGCCGATGCCGGCGGTACGGCCGATCAAGCTCATGCCGGCGGGGACATCTAATTGCGCTAGCGCATCGCGCAACTCATTGCGCTCTTCGCCTTCAATACGACGCGACACGCCGCCACCGCGCGGATTATTTGGCATCAACACGAGATAACGCCCAGCCAAGCTGACCTGATTGGTGAGGGCGGCACCTTTATTGCCACGCTCATCTTTTTCAACCTGCACAATCAGCTCCAGACCATCTTTGAGCAGATCTTGCATGCGGCCACGGCTGAAATCGCCTTTTTCCGCGCCCGGAATCGAAGAACGTGCAATCTCCTTGAACGGCAAAAATCCATGCCGATCAGTGCCGTAATTCACAAAGCACGCTTCCAGTGAAGGCTCAACGCGCGTCACAATGGCTTTATAAATATTGCCTTTGCGCTGCTCTTTATTAGCGGACTCAATGTCGAGATCAACCAGTTTCTGGCCTTCGACAATGGCGACGC
>CAYWXO010000233.1:0-4265 GCA_964462255.1 uncultured Thiobacillus sp.
CCGCGCCGATTTCGGCGTCCGCATCAGCAAACATAAAAAACCCCGCCAACGATGTCTTGCTGGACATGCTAAGTGGCGGCCCGTTAATTCTCGATCAACTGGCCTCTCGCCTTGGCTTGACGGTGGAGGATGTCTCGTTCAAGCTACTCGCAGCCGAAATGAATGGCACCGTTGCCAAGTTACCTGGTGGCCTTTATCAACGATTGTTCTAACCATGTTCAACATTCTTCTCTATCTCTACGACACTTATCTTTTTGCCGAACGCTTTCCAGAGCCGGCAAAACTCGCACGCAAGCTTTCTGCAGTGGGCTTTGAAAGCACAGAGATAACGCAGGCCCTGCGTTGGCTTTCTGCGCTGGACAAGCTAACTCCGGCTGAACATGACGACACGCAAAGCGAAACCCAAGCGTCCATCCGCATTTACAACAAACAGGAGATTGAGCGCCTGGCCACAGAAGGTCGCGGTTTTCTGACCTTTCTGGAAACGTCCGGTTACTTGGCACCGCACGCGCGTGAATGGATTATTGAACGTGCGCTGGCACTCAATGAACCTGAAGTCTCGGGCGACCGCATCAAATGGATCGCGCTGCTTGCGCTCTGGAAGCTGAAAGGCGTCAAAGATGTGCTTTGGCTGGAAGATCTCGTCCGTGGCGACTTCAGCGATGATGAAGATCTCAACAGCATCGACCGCGAATACGATGAAGATGGCAACGAAACCCACAGCCACGCCAACGGCTGGCAACCCACTTACCACTGATTAAACTACGTGTCCAAACAACTTATCATCGCCGAAAAACCTTCGGTCGCTCAGGATATTGCTCGTGCCTTGGGCGGCTTTCAGAAGGAAAAGGACTTTTACGAGTCCGAAAATTATGTCCTCTCTTCTGCCGTCGGCCATTTATTGGAACTGACGCTGCCAGAAGAATATGAAGTTAAACGTGGCAAATGGTCGTTCGCGAATCTGCCGGTGATTCCGCCGCACTTTGCGCTGAAACCGGTCGAAAAGACGGAAGATCGGCTGAAAATGCTGACCCGCCTGATCAAGCGCAAAGATGTGGAAGGCCTCATCAACGCGTGTGACGCGGGACGAGAAGGCGAATTAATCTTTAACTACATTGCCCAGCACAGCGCCACCAAAAAACCGGTGCGCCGCCTCTGGTTGCAATCGATGACGCAAGGCTCAATTCGTGATGGTTTTGCCAGCCTGCGTGCCGCCGAAGAAATGGCCGGCCTGCGCGCCGCCGCCATCAGCCGCGCCGAAAGCGACTGGCTGATTGGCATCAATGGCACGCGCGCCATGACCGCGTTCAATTCGAAAACCGGCGGTTTCCACCTGACAACCGTCGGTCGAGTGCAAACGCCAACGCTGGCCATCGTGGTCGAACGCGAAGAAAAGATTCGCGCCTTCAAGCCGCGCGCTTACTGGGAATTAGAAGCGCGTTTCGGCGGCCAAAAAGGCGAATACAACGGCCGTTGGTTCGATGAAAAATTCAAGAAAATTGAAGATGACGAACACGCCACCGCCTATCGCTTATGGGAACAGCCGCGCGCCGAAGCCATCCGCGCCGCCTGTCTCGGCCAACCGGCGAAAGCCAGCGAAGAAACCAAGCCCACCAGCCAGCTTTCACCGCTGCTGTATGACTTGACCAGCTTGCAACGCGAGGCAAACAGCCGTTTCGGTTTCTCGGCCAAAGTCACGCTCAGCTTGGCGCAAGCGCTGTACGAAAAACACAAAGTGCTGACCTATCCGCGGACCGATGCGCGCGCCTTGCCGGAAGACTACCTGCCGACGGTGAATGAAGTTCTCGCCAATCTGCCTGAAATTTATGCCCCCTTCGCCGGCACTATTTTGGAAAAAGGCTGGGTCAAACCGAATAAACGCATTTTCAACAATGCCAAGATTTCCGATCACTTCGCCATCATTCCCACCGGCACCGCGCCGAAGTCGTTGAATGAGATCGAGCAAAAATTGTATGACTTGGTCACACGCCGCTTTTTAGCGGTGTTTTACCCGGCAGCAGAATACTCAGTCACCACGCGGATCACCCGCATTGCAGAGCATGCGTTTAAAACCGAGGGTAAAGTGTTGGTCAATCCCGGCTGGTTGGCGGTTTACGGCAAAGAAGCGCCAGTCGATGATGCAGAAGGCGGGCCGTCTTTATCGCCCATTGTGGCGGGCGAAACGCTCGACACCAAGTCGGTTGACATCAAAGCAGCCTTTACTCGCCCGCCCGCCCGCTTCAATGAAGCCACCTTGCTGTCGGCGATGGAAGGGGCCGGCAAAACAATTGAAGACGAAGAATTACGTGCCGCGATGGCCGGCCGTGGACTCGGCACTCCCGCCACCCGCGCTCAGATTATCGAAAACCTGATTTCCGAGGTTTACATGCTGCGCGAAGGCCGAGATCTGGTTCCGACCGCCAAAGCATTTTCACTGGTGACCTTGCTGCGTGGTCTGGGGGTGAAAGAACTGACCTCGCCGGAATTGACCGGCGGCTGGGAATACAAGCTGGCGCAAATGGAACGCGGCCAATTGTCGCGCGAAGAATTCATGCGCCATATCGCCGCGCTGACGCAGGATATTGTTGATCGCGCCAAACGCTACGAATCCGACACCGTGCCGGGCGATTTCGCCACCTTGAGCACGCCCTGCCCGAAATGCGGCGGCGTCATCAAGGAAAATTACAAGAAATTTGCCTGTCAGTCGTGTGAGTGGAGCGCCTGGAAAATTGTCGCTGGCCGCCAATTTGAAGTCGCTGAAATGGAAACCTTGTTGAGTGCAGGCAAAATTGGCCCGCTCACCGGCTTCCGCAACAAGATGGGGCGGCCATTCGATGCAGAAATTCGCCTCAACGATGACAAATCGCCCGAATTCGATTTCGGCCAGCCGCGCGAAGGCGAAGCAGCAGAACCGGTTGATTTCTCTGGTCAGGAAAGTCTAGGCAAGTGTCCGAAATGTGCTGCAGCCGTTTACGAGCACGGTAATTCCTATGTGTGTGAACGCAGCGTCGGCCCGGAGCGCAAATGTGATTTCCGCAGCGGCAAATTGATTCTGCAACAAGCAGTAGAACCTGCGCAGATGCAAAAACTACTCGCCGATGGCAAATCTGATCTGTTAACCGGTTTTGTCTCTGCCCGCACGCGCCGTGCCTTCTCGGCTTTTCTGGTGCGCGACAAGGAAGGCAAAGTGGGCTTCGAGTTTGAAACCCGCGAAGCACGCGCAGAAGGCGGCGCAAAACGCGCGCCCGCCGACCCCGGCAAAGAACTGGGCAAACACCCGAGCGATGGCAAACCCATTACGCTGAAAACAGGACGCTATGGCCCCTACGTTCAGCACGGCAAACTCAACGCCACGCTGCCCAAAACCATGAGCCCAGAGGCGGTGACGCTGGAACAAGCACTGGAAATGCTGGCGCTGAAGGCTGCGGCCAACTCATGACAGCTATTGGGCTTAGGGTATAGGGCTTAGGTATTATGGCTGAAAATGCACCGCTGTTGCTCTCAGTCATCGAGTTACTCGGTTATCCCAATCTGCGCCCGCTTTACGAGCGCTTGGGTTACCGAGTGGCGACAGAGTTTGCCGTGCGCAAAGCCATCAGCCTGATGCGCAAGGAGAAACCAGCGGTCATCGTAGCGGATTTTTACTTTCAACCCGATTTTCGCGATCGGGTCAGCAATCTGGAATCGCTGCTGGCTACCGCGCAAGCGAACAAAGCGGTCAAAGTGCTAGTGCTGTTCGAATCCAGCCATGAACATGCGCTAGAACGTCTGCGCAGCCGATTCCGCATTGACGCTGCCCTCACGCTGCCGGTGCGGGAAAATGAACTGGAAGCCGTGCTGACTGACTGGCGGTAGGGTGAGTGCGTGCTTGCTTGCGCACTAAGTGTTGTCGCGAAACTGCTATGCTTTAAGCAACTCCGTCGCTGCTCCATCAGCGGCTAACCCGTTGAACCGATACCCGCCATGCTAGCCACCCCACCCTCCCCACAAAAACGGCGCAAACTGCCGATAGGCATACAAACATTCCGTGAAATACGCAAGGGAAATTATTACTACGTCGATAAAACCGGGCTAGCCCTGGATTTGGTCGAAACCGGTAAATACTATTTCCTCAGCCGGCCGCGCCGCTTCGGTAAAAGCCTGCTACTGGATACCATGAAAGAATTGGTAGCGCACTACAACAAATCAAAGATAAACACTACGCGGATGCCTATATTGGACTACTGCAGCCGATTCATATGATCGGGGTTGAATTCAGTAAAACA
>CAYWXO010000234.1:0-4243 GCA_964462255.1 uncultured Thiobacillus sp.
CCAACTGACAGTCACCGAATGCAGTTAGCCAGTAAGCCAAGTGCATTTCACGGTGATCCCAACTTTTCAGTAGCGGCTTTGCCTGTTCGCTGTAAGCCGTCACCAACTCGTTAAACGTGTGGCGCTTGCTCGCGCCAAAGTGCCTACCCGCCCGCATATTGCTTTCAGTCTTAGCGGCCCATTCGTTTGCATCGGTCTTCCGCTGAAATGTTGCGGTTTCAGGTGGGAAGCCACGAAGCCTAATTTTCACCCGGTAGGTAGTGCCCGCTTCCGTGGTGCGCTTCTCGATTGATGCCATTTGTCTCTTGCCCCTTGCTTTAATCAGTGACAACAGACTAGATCAATTCAGAGAAAAACACAACAAGGGATATGTTATCCCATGAACAAAAAATCCAAGTCATTGATATACAAGCTAATTCACCTGAATTATTTGCAAAATGGGGCATTTATGGGACAGCGCCACGCCAAAAGGCGACTTATCCACAGGCTGGCAAGACAATAAAGGCAGTGACGGGAGGCTGAAACGGTGGGCAAGTAGATATCGGAATGCCGCGCGGTTACGCAGTAACCGACGGTGATGATTGCCATACATGGAATTGAAAAAGTGCCGGGACAGTTCGGGGCAATTGTTGCTGGCTATTTTCTGGGAGTGTCCCGCCAGTGTCCCAAGCATCTACAACCGGCAGGGGGGTTGCACCTTGAAAACCTTTGCAACCCCTTGATTTTACTGATGGTGCCCGGAACCGGAATCGAACCGGTACGGCCGAAGCCGAGGGATTTTAAGTCCCTTGTGTCTACCTATTTCACCATCCGGGCTGAAGCTGGGGACGCTAAGTTACTTACGTTTGAGCTCTTGTGCAATCAGGGCATCCACTGTTTTGAACAAATCGGGGTGGCTGCCCGTCATGTACGCCGAAGTCGTGAATTTACCATTGATTGCGATGGCAGGTACACCCGTTAGCTTAAAATCGCGCGTTAATTGTTGCGCGCGCATGACTTTGGTGTTGACGGCAAAGCTGTTGTAAGCATTTGCCAATTTTTTTCGGTCTACGCCTTTAGTGACGGCCCAGTCGAAAAAGGCTTCAGCGGGTGAGAGATTCATGCCATTGACATGGATGGCGTTGAATAGATCACCGTGCAGCGCGTCCACTTGGCCGACGGCTTCGAGCGCGTAGTAAGCGCGTGCCAACGCACTCCAATTTTCGTTCAGTACGGCGGGCACTCTTTTCAGCACCACATTTTTACCTTGCTTGGCGGCCCATGCGGCGAGATCCGGTTCCAGGCTGAAGCAATGCGGGCAGCCATACCAAAAAAACTCAAGCACCTCAATTTGCCCTGCTTTGACGCTGGTAGGTTGTGCAGGCGATAAAACGGAGTAGTCCTTGCCGGCTTCCAGCGCAAAGCTAGTCGGGGCTGTTATGGCTAGGCCTAGGGCAAAAATAACAGACAAAAATTTCATGATTTCTCCTATTGTTTGGGGGGCGGTGAAGGATCTTTGAACAAGCGCGGTTCAAAATTGTTCTCAGCTAAAGTATCCAAATCACCAAACGCTTCGTCTTCTCGTTTGTAGGGCCCAACCCGAATGCGGTAGAGCGAAATTCCGCCGGCGGCTTCGATTTTTTGCGTGGTGACGTTGAGTCCGAGCAACGCTAAGCGGGCTTTAAGTTTATCGGCATCAGCAGGATTTTTTAACGCCGCCACTTGCAACCACCAAACGTCGTTACTTTTGCTGGGCATTGGTTTGGGAAGCGCCGGCTTGTTAGATTCATTTGCCGGCAAAATACCGTAAAAGGTGTAATCCACTTTTGGCTTCGGGGGGGCCGGGCTTGATTCGGTTGCCGGCGCGGGTAGCGGTTTCGGCTCTGCGGGTTCAGGGGGGCGGGCTATTGCGGGGGCTGTTGGTTGTACAGTCTCAGCAGCAGGTCTCTGCCTGGCCGCTTGGCTATCCTGCGCCACCTTCCCGTCCGTCTCAGCCACTGCTTTCTGCTCAGCCTTTTGCGCTGCTTTCTGTGCCGCTTTCTCTTCAGGCGATTCCACTTCCTTAAAGTGGGTGCCGTGTTCATTCAAATACCAGGCAAAACCGGCAGCCACAACCAAGCCGATCACCAAGCCGATCAGCAGCCCGGTCATCAAGCCCCCGCTTTTGCCACGCTGCGGTCTTGGGTTATCACGGCGGGCATTGATTTGAGAACTACGCGTAGTCACTTATGTAGGATTCGGCTGTACGTTGGGGTCCTGCGCTGGCTCATTGCGCGCCATTCTTTCCGGGGCAGAAACACCTAACAACGCGAGGCCCGTGCGGATGACCTGACGCGTTGCCGCAATCAGTGATAAGCGTGCCAATTTGAGCGCTTCGTCATCGACCAAAAATTGACAGGCGGTATAAACACCATGTAATTCAGCGGCGAGATCCTTCAGATAATACGCCAAACTGTGTGGGGCGAGATCCCGCGCGGCCAAGACAATGGTTTCCGGGAATTCGGCCAGACGCCGCAACAGCGCCAGCTCCAGCGGATGGATCAATCGTGTCGCGTCCACCGCCATCAAGTCGGCTTCGACACCGCCCCAAGCGCTCAACACGCTGCAAATACGGGCATGTGCATATTGAATGTAGTAGACCGGATTGTCATTGCTTTGCGATTTGGCCAGATCGAGGTCGAAATCGAGATGTTGATCCGATTTGCGCAGCACGTAGAAGAAACGCGCGGCATCGTTGCCGACTTCTGCGCGCAAATCGCGCAACGTGACGTATTGGCCGGAACGAGTGGACATCTGCGCTTTCTGGCCGTTGCGATAAAGCACGGCAAATTGCACCAGTGCAACCTGCATACGATCCGCCTCTGCGTCGGCGGCGGTAAGCGCGCCTTTAACACGGGCAATGTAGCCGTGATGATCCGCGCCCCACACATCAATAACCCGCTGAAAACCGCGTTCAAACTTGTTGATGTGATAGGCAATATCGGCGGCAAAATAAGTGTAAATGCCGTTTTCACGCAGCACAACACGATCCTTTTCATCGCCAAAAGCGGTTGAGCGAAACCACAGTGCGCCATTTTGTTGGTAAATATGGCCGTGCTGTTGCAGTTGTTTGACGGCTTTGTCGATCAAGCCGGATTCATGTAGCGTTCTTTCCGAAAACCAAGTGTCAAATACCACACCAAATTCGGTCAGGTCATTGCGGCAGTCACCGAGTTGTTCTTCGAGCGCGTGGCCATGGACATAAGCGTAATCGGGACCCAGCAAGCGTTTGGCATTGGCGATCAGCGCATCAAGGTGGCCATCTGCATCAACCGCGGCATCCGGCACGTGCGCCATGACTTCGGCGGCTGGGCGAAGATAGCGCTCACCGTGCAGGGCAAAGATACTATCCGCCATGCTGCCAACGTAATCACCCTGATAAGCATTGGCCGGAAAAGGCACAAACTGGTTAGCTAGGCTCAGGTATCGCAACCAAGTGGATAGCGCCAAAATATCCATTTGACGACCCGCGTCATTAACATAGTATTCACGCTGCACCTGGTAGCCGGCATGCGCCATGATATTGGCTAAACTGGCCCCAAATGCGGCACCGCGTCCATGGCCGACATGGAGCGGTCCGGTCGGGTTGGCGGAAACAAATTCGATCTGAATTTTTTCATTCTGGCCGAGATCACTGCGGCCAAATTGCTCACCCGCCTGCAGCACTTGACGGGCGACATCTTGCCAAGCCGCCGGTTTGAGGAAAACATTAATGAAACCCGGCCCGGCGATTTCAGTTTTTTCCACCCAATCAGAGGCAGGAATGGCCGCCAAAATGGCTTGCGCGACTTCTCGCGGATTGCGTTTCAACGCCTTAGCCAACTGCATGGCGACGTTGCACGCATAGTCACCATGACTGGCCTGTTTAGGCCGCTCCAGCTCTATCGTGAGATTTTGGGCGGAAGCAAACTGACTCGCCGCATGCTGAAACAAGGCGAGAAGATGCATTTTAGGGGAGTGTGGATGCTGCATTGCGAAAGCCTTTGGCGATACATCTTTAATGGCCGCGAATTATAGCGGTAGGCAAGTCTTTTCCGGTTAGTAGTGGCTTATTGTTGTGGCAAGAATGTTGTGCCGCGGAAATGGAATCGCCAACAATGGGTAACTGGCGGCGGGAGCGGTGTGTTAATTCTATACACCCCATGGCTTTTTCGCCGCCCGCGCTCACATCCCCGGATTCCAACCGCGCAAGCGGCGTCAGTATGCGGGTGGCGGTGGGGCGGTT
>CAYWXO010000235.1:0-4197 GCA_964462255.1 uncultured Thiobacillus sp.
CGCCGCCATGCGTACCTGGTACACGACCAAGCCCTGTGAAGCGACCACGAAATCCCAGATCAGCCATGCTGTGGTGGATAGCACCTGGGAGCATTACACTGCTAATGCACTGGAAAAATGCGAACACGTTATCGCCTTCGCCAAGAACGATCATCTTGGTTTTCAGGTGTATTACCTATGGAATGGCAGTAAACGGCGCTATGTACCTGATTTCATCATTCGGCTGGTAAATGGCAAGACGCTAGTGTTGGAAATCAAAGGCGAAGATTCCGACCAAAACAAAGCCAAAAGAGCATCCCTTGATGCATGGGTCAAAGGGGTTAATGCTAAAGGTGGCTTTGGTATATGGTGTTGGGATGTGGCATTCGACCCCGCGAAGGTTCACGACATCCTCTCAACTCACGCATTAGTAATCAGCAATGATTCGACTTCCAAGCCAAGTGCTGCATGAGTTATATAGACTTGGGACGGTTGTTACGTTACCAGATGGCGGAATACTTGCCTAAACGGATAAAATCTGCCCTCCCCCAATCCAGGAAAGTTTTCCAAAGGCTCTTTCATGACCAAATCTATCATCGCTACCCCCAACGCACCGCAAGCCATTGGCACCTATTCACAAGCCGTCAAGGTGGATGACACCGTTTATATGTCAGGCCAAATCGGTCTCGACCCCGCTTCCATGCAAATGGTCGAGGGCATCGAAGCGCAGATTCATCAAGTCTTCAAAAATCTGGCTGCGGTAGCCGATGCGGCCGGCGGGAGTTTGGCTGATGTAGTCAAACTTAATCTATTCTTGATTGACCTAGGCAATTTCACGCTAGTTAACGAAATCATGGCACAGTATTTCAGCCAGCCCTACCCCGCACGCGCGGCGGTAGGCGTCGCCTCATTACCGCGTGCGGCGCTGGTGGAAGCCGATGCCGTCATGGTGCTGAATCAATAAGCGTACACGGCAACCCTCGGCATGGCCACCCTAGATGCAGACCTCGTCGCCCGTAAACTCGGTTACGCCGCCAGCCAGGATTTGATCCTGCACCTGCCGTTACGCTACCAGGATGAAACCCGTTTAACGCCGTTACGCGATGTGCGCCTAGGCGTTGACGTGCAAGTGGAAGGGGTGGTGGTGCGTGCCGAAGTGCAGACTAAACCACGCCGACAATTACTGGTTGAAATTACCGAAGCTACGCAAGGTAAAAACCCCTCTGCGAGCGCTGGCGGCTCGCATCTCACCTTTCGTCTGTTGCATTTTTACCCTAATCAATTGACGCAGTTGCAACCCGGTACGCGGGTGCGTTTGTTTGGCGAAGTCAGACCGGGATTTTTAGGTGCCGAGATGGTGCATCCACAGATGCGCATCGTGCGCGACAACACGCCTTTGCCCGCCACATTGACGCCAATATACCCCGCCGTGGCCGCCTTTTCGCAAGGGGCTATCCGCAAGGCGGTTGCGACAGCACTGCAGCAAACCGATACCAGCGACACCTTACCGGATAGTTTATTAGCCCCTTTACGCCTGCCGCGCTTTGCCGATGCCCTACAAGATTTACATCACCCCGAGCCGGATGCCGATCTAAACGCACTGGAAACTCAGGCTACGCCAGCCTGGCGACGCATTAAATTTGATGAATTATTAGCGCAACAACTTTCTTTACGGCTGGCGGCGCGCAAACGCACTCAGCTCAATGCTATCCCACTGCAGCAGGCGCAAGATCTTGAACAGCGCCTACTCGCCAGCTTGCCGTTTGCGCTCACCGCCGCGCAAACGCGCGCCCTGAAAGAAATTCAGCGAGATCTGGCCAAGCCGCATCCGATGAACCGCCTATTACAAGGCGATGTCGGCAGTGGTAAAACCTTGGTTGCAGCTCTCACTGTATTACCCGCACTTGCTGCAGGCGGACAAGTTGCCGTCATGGCCCCCACCGAAATTCTGGCGGAGCAGCTTTACCTGAAATTTCAGGAATGGATGCAGCCGTTGGGCATGCAAGTCGCGTGGATTGCCGCGGCGACCAAAGGCAAAGCAAAAAAAGAGAGTCTGGCGCGCATCGCCAGCGGTGAAATCAATATCGCGGTCGGCACGCACGCACTGTTTCAGGCGGGGGTCAGTTTTGCCAATCTCACGCTGACCATTGTTGACGAACAGCATCGCTTCGGTGTCGGGCAGCGTTTAGCCTTACGCGAAAAAGGCGGGCAGATAGAAACCAATCACATGCCGCACTTGCTGATGATGTCAGCCACCCCCATCCCGCGCTCGCTGGCGATGAGTTATTACGCGGATCTGGATGTCTCAGTGATCAATGAATTACCGCCCGGCCGCACCCCAATCACCACCCGCGTGATGTCACTAAAACGCCGAGATGAAGTCATCGGCCGCCTACGCGATTATTGCCTTTCTGGCGCGCAAGCCTATTGGGTCTGCCCATTAGTGGAAGAATCCGAAAAACTGCAATTGCGCGCCGCCGAAGAAAGCTATGCCGAACTGTGCGAAATGCTGCCGGAACTGAATATCGGCCTGGTGCATGGCCGTATGAAAGCCGCCGAAAAAGCCGCTGCCATGACCGCTTTCAAAACAGGCGAAACGCATTTATTGGTCGCCACCACGGTGATCGAAGTCGGCGTTGATGTACCCAACGCCGCGCTCATGGTGATCGAACATGCCGAACGCTACGGACTGGCGCAACTTCACCAGTTACGCGGCCGCGTTGGCCGGGGTGCGCGCGAATCCACCTGTTTGTTGCTTTACGGCGATGCACTGTCTGAAAGCGGCCGCCAGCGCCTGCGTATTATTAAGGAATATACCGATGGATTTGCTATCGCTCGCGAAGACCTGAAGCTGCGCGGCCCCGGCGAATTCATGGGCGCACGCCAATCGGGCCAACAAATTCTCCGCTTCGCCAACCTGGAAACAGATCTTGATCTGCTCGAACAAGCCCGCAGCACCGCAGAAAACTTGCTCACTCATCACCCAGATACGGTGGATCGCCACTTAGCACGCTGGCTACCGCGTGGGCTAGAGTATTTACGCGCCTGAGCGTGACTGCTAAAGCACCTTACACCAATCCGCTTGCACCAAATTGCGTGCCTCACGGCCAAAAATAAGCCCTACTTCAAAAACACCCTTACCGCTGCCACGATATTTTTCGCTGTATTTTTTGCTCTGAATCTGCTTCAGCCCAGCATTTTCACGCCCTTCCACAACAAAATCAGCCTCCTTAGTTCTCTTACTAACCTTAATTTCCATCACGTAGGTATAGCCTTCAAGTTGAATGGTCAGATCCACCTGACCATGATTAGTGATATCTTCCGGAATAATATGGGCATTTAAGCTGGCAAAAAATGCGTATAGCACGCTGGCATAATAACCTTCCATTTCTGGCAATTCATTTTGCGTGAAATTGCGCCAAGGAATACTGGCAAACAATCGCTTAACCGCGGCAATGCATGCATCAACATCACCTTGCTTCAATGCATCGAAAAGATGCTGCTTATGCGCCGGACGATGCAACCCAATGTCGGCATAGGCATTAATGAACTGGTTATTAAGCGCCATACGCACTTCATGATTCGGCACCCGCAAACGATAAACCCACTCATCCAACCGGTTAAATGCAGTGTCGATGGTGAGATAACCCGCTTGAAACAGCAACGTAATGGGATCAATACGCTCAATATCAAATGAATCTAATATTTCTTCGCTCACCTCAATAGCTTCTAAATCGGGCAAAAAATAACATCGCTGTTGAAATAATTTAATTAAAAAACTCGGGCTACCTGTTTCAAACCAGTAATTACGAAAACGATGTCCCTCACTGATAAATAATAAAACATCGAATGGGTTATAAACAGATTCACCCAGGAATTTATAACCGTTATACCAATGTTTGAGTTGCGCCATGTCAACGCCGATCAAATGACCGGCAAAGGTCGTTTCGATATCCTGCTGGGTATAACCGCAAATCGTGGCGTAACGCGGACTCAATGTAATATCCTGCAATTGATTCAAACCCGAAAACAAACTCACCCGGCTAAATTTCGTAATGCCGGTTACAAAGATAAAATGAATATGGCTATCTTGCCCTTTCAGCACGGAATACAGATTTTTTAAGCCCTCTCGCACTTCCGTGGCGCGATCCGGATATTCAATGTTATCAAGTATCGGTTTGTCATATTCATCAATCAAAACAACAACACGCTGACCGT
>CAYWXO010000236.1:0-4193 GCA_964462255.1 uncultured Thiobacillus sp.
CCGTTCGGGCCAAGCAGTCCAATGACGCCGGGTTTGAGTTCCAGGTCAAAGTCGCGTAAACCCCAGAAGTCGCGGCTGTATTGTTTGGAGAGGTGGTCAATTTTCAGGCGCATTGGCTTTTTCCTCTGTGAATGAAACGGAAAGCAACTCCAGGTTCAGGTTACGAATTTTGTTCAAGACGCTATGCAGAGCAGTCTGGTCGGCAAGCGGACCGGTCAGTAGGGTTGTCCCACCAGATTCGGACTGAATCTCCAGAGGGGCGAACCATTCATCCCAGGTGGAATCGAGGGTTTGTTGGATGCGAATCTGATACAGGCGCGACATAGGTGACATTCTCCTTAGGTTGAATTCAGTATAAAGGAGGCAAAAAGAAAATGCCCCACACAAATGTGTGGGGCGGGCTAAGAAAAGTGCAGTTTTTGTTGCTGATCAAAATAAACTTATCTTGATTTCCATCAGTCAAGGTAAAATGGGAAAGTGAGCACATTCCAGGCATTCACAGACTCTATTCATGCTGTTTATCCGGATTTTGTAGTTGAAAATGTACGCGCCCATAATGGCGAGGGACAATTCAACGATATCCTGATTATCAATAATGCATTCATCTTCCGATTTTCCCGATACGATGCAAGCATTGAGAACATGGCCGCAGAAGTGCGCCTGTTAAAAATGATTGGCGCTGATCTCCCCCTTGCCATCCCCAACCCGGCGTATGTGAACTTCAAGGCCACACCCGCGGTCAAATCTTTTATGGGTTACCAGTTCCTTCCCGGAGCGCCGCTTTGGCGTAACCGCCTACAGGTAATTACTGACATTCAGGTTCAGGAGAGGATTGCTAACCAGCTGGCTGATTTTTTGACCACCCTGCACCATTTGCCCATTCATGATTTCGCTGACGAATTGCGTGTACAGGACGGTCTGGAAAAATGGACTTCTCTATATTTGGATACCCAGCAGCACCTTTTCCCATTGATGCGCCCTGAAGCTCGTACCGAAGTCAGCAATCATTTTGAAGCTTATTTATACCAACCACAATTACAGAAATATAAAATCTGCTTACGGCATGGCGATTTTGGACCAAGCAATATTTTGTATGAACCGCAAACATTGAATGTAACGGGGGTCATCGACTTCGACTCTGCCGGCCTGGGAGATCCAGCCGTAGATATAGCTGCGATTTCCTGTTATGGTGAACCCTTCTTTGAACGCTTTTGCGCGGTCTATCCGGCGAATGCATCTCTACTGGAGCGGGCTCACTTTTACAAGGGCACTTATGCTTTGCAGGAGGCGCTGCACGGTTTCAAGAACAATGACCGCCAGGCCTTTGACGATGGAATGGCTGAGTATATCTAACGCTTCCAAGATTTGGTAATCACAGAAAATCATAGAATGCCCATCTCACGGGCGCGGGCAACGGCAGCAGTGCGATTATCCACACCCAGTTTGCCGAAAATGTTGCCGGTGTGGTAGCGGATGGTGTTCAGGCTGATATACAATTTTTCGCCGATTCCAATGTTTTTCAGACCAGCCGCCATCAGACGTAATACGTCTAGTTCGCGCTCGGTGAGGGATTCGGGCAGGCTGGGAGTTTTAGCGGGATGCGGCTGGGGTGGGAATTCGGCCAGTAAACGGGAAACATGCTCCGGATGGAATCCGCAACGCTGGGACTCCTTGAGCAGAGTCCGCGCCACTTCCCCGGCAGAAAGATAGATGCGAACTGCCCCAGAATCCAACCGAGAAGTCTGCTCCAGCAGGTGCGCCATGATTTCCATTGCTAAATCCACCTGGCTATTTTGGAAATGGACCATTGCCTGGGTAATCCAAGTGCGATACATCACCCAGAGTAAACCATTCGCTTGGGTCACTTGCGCCATGCGCTCCAAAACGCGCAGGCTGAGTGTGATTTTGCCCTGCGCTGCCAGCACCCGAGCGTAGACCAAATACTCGTTGCTGCGCCAGCCAATCAATTCGCTGTCGCTGACACTTGCCAGAGCGGAATCGACATCGTCCGAGAAACCCAGCCTGTCCATGTGCCCAACCGCGGAGGTGGTTTTTCCTTCGAGCAAATCTTGCAAGGCGCCAGTCAGGATGAACAAACGGTGTATTTTTTCGTCGCGTCTGCGAATAGATGGCTCCAAATCGTCGAGAATGCGGCGCGCCGCGAGATAATCTCCCTGACCAGTTTTTACCCACCAAAGCGTCAGCCAGCCGTCAATGGCTGCCAGGGAGAGCGTAAGAGGGTCAAGTTGCAGCCCCATTTCGAGGGCCAGTTCCGCTTCAGCCAGTTTGTTTTCGGTGAAGAGGATTTTTCCCAGCCCAACATGCAGGTGAAGGGTCGCCGCCTTGCGCTGCCCGGCCCGTGACTCATAGATTTGGATGGCATCCTTGAGTAAGTCTTTTGCCCGAACAGCCTCGTTACGGGCATTCATGTACACGGCCGCATATTGCAAGAAATCTGCCTCAATCAGCGCCAGCCCAGCCAGTTCATGTTGCGTCTCACAAGCGAGGTGGATGGACCGATATTCTTGCAAGGCGTCATCCAGTTTGCCTGCGCGCACCAAAGCGCTCGCCAGGAATAGATGATTAGCGCATTGCAAAAATGGATGCTTGCCTGGCGAAACTTGCAGGGCAAGCCTCGCCAGGCGTTCCGCCTCACTGGTTAAACCATAGACGCTTTTCCCGTAACTTCGCAAACCTAAAATTTCGGCCTGCGTTTCGGGAGTCTCCCCCAAAAGGGCTTCCGCCCGTCCCAGATAGGGGGCTGCAGCTTCAGTTTGGGAGGTAAAGGTCAGTATCCAGGCGCGATCGAGGCATAGGCGCGGGCGAGAAAGCAGTATTTCAGCGGGCAGGGTATCCAACCAACATTGGGCGGTGGCAATTCGTCCTTGTAAGATGGCTTTCAGACAATTCTTTTCTGCAAATGTTACCAGAAGGTCCGGGTCCCCCGATTGAAGTGCGTGGGAAAGAGCTTCCTCAAGCAATCCGTGCCCTTCAAACCACTCTGCCGCGCGGTAGTGCAGTTTAGGCGCCAGGTCTGCGTGCGCATGCAAGAGTTGTTTTTGGAGTACATCGGCAAAAAGGTGATGATAGCGGTACCATTCCCGTTCATTATCGAGTGGGGTGATGAATAAATTCGCGCGTTCCAGGTATTCGATGGTTTCTTGCGTGGATGGTGCCAGTTCATCCGTGATAAGCGTTGAGCATAAGTCCGCGTTAAAACGTTCCAACAGGCTTGTGCGCAGTAAAAATTCGCGGATGTAGTCTGGTTCACGACTCAGAACTTCATCCACCAAATAATCGAGAATGAAGCGATGAGAACCACTCAACTCCGCTATGAAACGTTCGCCTATGGTGGCCAGATTCGTTCCATCACGTGTCAATTCTGCGCGCATGGCAAATGCGGTCATTTGCAAACCAGCGGCCCAGCCTTCGGTGGAGTCGTTCAATCGCATTATCAAAGACTCTGATCCTGGCGGAGCAGCGAGATCAGGGAAATAGCTAAGGAATTTACCCGTCTCTGTGGAATTAAAGCGCAAGTCAGCGGTTCGCACCTCGACCAACTGTCCACGCGCGCGCAGCCTTGACAAGGGTAGGGGCGGTTCTACCCTTCCTGCAATAACCAAACGTAAATTATTGGGGATATGCTCTATCAGGTTTTTGATTGCGTGGTGAATCTCTGGTGAGACCAACGCATGGTAATCGTCCAGTATCAGGATGATGTCCTGTTCAGTATCTGACACCTGTTCCACCAGGTATGCCACGCCCTGTTCAAGAGTGAACTCCGGAGTTGCTTCCACGATGGCAGAAAAATCTTTGCCAATTTCCGGTAAAACGGAATGGACGGCGGCTACCAGGTAAGAAAAAAAGTGCGCCAGGTGATTATCTCCATCATCCAACGTCAGTAATGCCACCCGATAATTACCTGGTATCTCCTTGATCCATTGCCCCAGCAAAGTAGTTTTGCCAAAACCGGCCGGAGCTGAGATCAGCGTTAAATGTACGCCAGGTTGCAAGCATTGGTTAAGGGCACTGACCAGATGCGGGCGAGGTACCAGGTTTGGTGCGATGTTTGGAATACGAGTTTTGGCAGCAAGAAATGGCAGGGTCATGGGACGATTCTTGTCGGGGATTATGAAAAAATCGCATTTGCTAAAGTTTAGCATAAAGTATCGGGGATCATCTCTATTAATTTG
>CAYWXO010000237.1:0-2299 GCA_964462255.1 uncultured Thiobacillus sp.
GAGTGTCCTGGCGCTGCGATATTGGCGGCAGACACACCCTGGCCATAATTCGTAAATCGGAAAGCTGCCGCTCGCCAAAATTATCCTTGGATGCTCGCTTATTGTGCTTAAATTGACCTAAATAGTTTTTTGTAAATTTAGGTCGTCGCGGGCTGTTCGAGGATAAGGCGCTGTTACTTCGTCACCGCCACTGTATTCGCCCGAATTTTTTCGGGTTATTTCAGGTTGGATTTTGTGCTTTAAGTCAAACTCCAGTGAGAGAAGGCGCGGGCTAATCTGCGCTGATCTCCTGCCAATCTGCACGTACCAGGTTTCTCGCCTCTGAGGTAAAGATCAAGCCGACTTCGTAGAGCCCCTTTGCAGGCAGACCTCGATATTTCTGGCTGTAGCCGCGCGCGGTAATTTGGCTGAGTGCTTTGTTAACGTTGGTGGTAGTGGCGGTGGTGGTGGTTGTGTCTTTAACCGCCGCTGTACTCCGTTTGATTTCCATCACGTAGATGTAACCGCCAATTTTGATGGTCAAATCGCACTGGCCTTGGTTGCTAATATCTTCAGGAATAATCTCAGCGTTCAGGCTAGCAAAGAAAGCGTACAGCACACTGGCGTAATACCCTTCAGATTCAGTCAAGTCATTATTAGTGAAATTGCGCCAGGGAATGGCAGCAAATAACCGTTGGATTGCCGCCACCATGCCAGCAAGATCACCGTTGGTGAGCGTGTCGTAGAGGCCGTCATAGAGGCTGTTGCGGTCGAGGCCGGTGTAGTGACCGACCAGATGATCGCCTAGTGCTTTACGAACTTCTTGGTTGGGAATACGCAGGATATAGCGAATTTCCTCCCCGTATTCCTCGGTTCGTTCAATGGTCAGGTAACCGGCCTGAAACAGCAGGGTGACCGGCTTGATCAAGTCCACATCGAACGACTCCAAAATTTCCTCGCCGGCCTGAGCGCGCTCCAGTTGCGGTAGAAAGTAGCGGTTCTGCTTAAACAAATCAATTAGGAAAGTGGGCGTGCCAGTTTCAAACCAGTAGCCTTTGAATAGCCGCTTGTCGAACAACAGTAGTAAATCGTAGGGGTTGTATACCGGTTTGCCCAGCCAGTTGTAGCCGTTGTACCAGCGACGGATGCGTTCACGGTCGAGCCCTTCCAGTTCCGGGGCGAACACCGTATCGACATCTGTGTCGGTATAGCCACAAATCGTGGCATAGCGAGGATCCAGGGTGATGTCCTTGAGGTTGTTCAGACCAGAAAAGATCGACACCCGGCTAAATTTGGTCACCCCGGTGAGAAAGACGAATTTCACATGCGCGTCGGCATCCTTAATAATTGCATAGAATTCTCGTAGGGTATCCCGCATCTCTCTGGCTACGTCGGGGTGGGTGAGGTGATCGAGGATCGGTTTGTCGTATTCGTCAATTAATACTACCGTGCGTTGGCCGTAGGCTTCGCTGGCGCGGCGGATCAATTCGGCCAAGCCATCCGCGCCGGTGAATTGACAGCGTACCCCCAGTCGCTCTTGGTTGGTCTGGAGGATGGCGTGAATACGCGCATCCAAATTCTGCCGGCTCTGACCGCCACCGGCAGCAAAGCTAATCTGGATCACCGGGTATTTCACCGCCCAGTTCCAATGGTTTTCCGCATACAGCCCCTTAAATAAAGCGGCATTGCCTTCGAATAGCTCCTTCAGCGTATCGAGAAACAGGCTTTTACCAAAGCGACGCGGCCGAGAAAGGAAATAGTGTGATCCTTCTTCTTCTAGGCGTAAGGCAAGCGGCGTCTTATCGACGTAGTAATAATCGGCTTCGCGAATCTTGGCGAAGGTCTGAATACCAATGGGCAGTTTTTTACGGGTCATGAGCTGGGCGCTACAAAGCGGAAGGTGACCAAGATTGATCAATAGTAGACATTATCGGTGGCGGGGTCACGTTGATGCGTTGATGCGGGTTGGGCGACGAACATGCCGCATGGTCATTCCCTGCAAGGGTTCGTCAACGCAGCAGCGCGCATGTCAGCGCAACCAGAAATGTGCAAGTTATTTCGCAGTCGTTCCTAAGTAACATGCACCAACAACGTGGTTCAGTTGGAAAAATCAGCCAGACTGGGGTTGTCGTACCAGTTCAAGATCTTGCCATCGTTATCGTGTTTCTGCGCAGACTTCTCATTTTGAAGTTTTGTAACCCAATCATAATTCGTAGATCGGAAAGCTGCCGCTCGCCAAAATTATCCTTGAATGCTCGCTTGTTATGCTTAAATTGACCTAAATAGTTTTTTGTAAATTTAGGTCGTCGCGGGCTGTTCG
>CAYWXO010000237.1:2399-4167 GCA_964462255.1 uncultured Thiobacillus sp.
AGGATAAGGCGCTGTTACTTCGTCACCGCCACTGTATTCGCCCGAAATTTTTCGGGTTATTTCAGCTAAGTGCGTTATCAGGGAATCACGCTCGACGTGAAACGTGGCAATGAAATTGCAGCGCAGCGATCATGAGTTGAACTATCACCCCACTCGCGCAGCCTGCCGGATCGCCTCGGTGGCCCACTGGTTGAGGCTTTGCCCATGAGCTGCGGCAGCGATGACGGCGGCCTCGTGTAGTTCAGGATCAACGCGCAGAGAGAACTTGCCTGAGAAGTGCTTGCGCGGATCAACGCCATCCTCGGCGCAGGCTTCCAGAAAGACCCGCAAAGAAATCTCACCCTCATGGCGAAGGCCATCCACATCTTTGGCGTAAAAGTCGGCCCCACCGTTCAGGCCGACGAACTCGCCCCTGAACATCTGGATGTCCGGGTCGAAGGCGATGACCGCCTGATAACCGTTGATCGTCATGGTATTCATGGTTTCACTCCGTGATGTTCAAGCCACTTGCGGATGGACTCAACCGCTCCCTTGTCCGTCGTCGGCTCGGGGTGCGGTCTATGAAACACCCGCCTGTCACCAAACAAACGCACCAGCACGCGCGAACCTTCATGCTCGGCCACCTGCGCACCCAACTCAATGAACAGCGCTTCAATGTCGGCCCAGCGGACATTCGCCGAGACAGGCCGGGCGAAGATCAGTTCG
Source organism: uncultured Thiobacillus sp. (assembly GCA_964462255.1). Lineage (GTDB taxonomy): Bacteria > Pseudomonadota > Gammaproteobacteria > Burkholderiales > Thiobacillaceae > PFJX01. Next base: position 3,105 of record CAYWXO010000237.1, read on the forward strand.
AGGGTATGCTGGTGCTTTCGCTTCATTGGCCAAATGGTAGCAGAAAGCGGTATCAAAATCTGGAAAAAGGGGGGAACGACATCGCAGAGAGAAGAACACACGTATCAAGGCGTTTGACAATTACCGAGAACGAACCGGTGATACAGGCGCGCAAAGCAAGGCACAGGGTGAAATGGCTGGTGGGCGCGGGCGATAGGCTCACCGATGTGGTTGTCACCGGCTCACCAACCGCCGATTCATCCGCCCAAGCCGTTCGGCCATGCCCATCTATAACATATTGGCGAAGTCATCATGTGTGGTTTTCAATGCGTCCCTTCGAACGGTCTACCCATAAACCCAAAGTCGGGCTCTGTGCTTGGCACGACTGTCCATGAGTTTAGGAAGGCATCAACCTGATCAAGAAATCGATGGGGCAGGACAAAGTATCCGCCAGCGTCAGCCGTGAAAAAGCCGCAGTGGCCCCGTCTTTTTAGCGGCTTAGTCCTTCGCTTAGTTGCTCTATCAGTGTAATTAGAAATGTCTAAGTTATTTCGAACTCGTTCCTAAGGCCGTGGTGAAGTATTGAAGTGTTAAAAAGGGAGCGGAGAAATCCGCTCCCTTTTTTTATTCAGTTGCAAGCCAGGTTTTTAGGCTTTGGCTGTGTTGGCGAGATGTGCTGGCAAGATGAGATTGAACCTAAAAACCGCGATTGGCGGCGGACTATCGCGGGCAAGCCCACTCCCACATGTGACGTCACCACTCACCCAGAGGGTGAGGCGAAAAACAACCCGTTATGTCGCTATCTGCACGGTTTTCGGGCGATTCAATCATGGCTAACTGAGATTTCTAGGATTACACCCCCTCCCGATTTCACCTTTTTGGTAAATCAGGCAGTTTCAGAAAGTCACTGACTTTTCGTGTTTTTTCGTGATTTTCGTGGCTGAAATGCTCTTATTGCTAAAGTTTCGGGTTCAGAAATTTTAGTAACTCTATGATTTATATTCAGAAATGGCCTCTAAACTGGTAAAATTGGTTGTATTGCAAACGCCCAAGAGTAGAGGCCAACCATGAATCATGACACAAC
>CAYWXO010000238.1:0-4118 GCA_964462255.1 uncultured Thiobacillus sp.
GTATTCAGATAATGTATTTGAATTGGTGCCCAATTTTTGGAACACCCGTCCTGTCCTGACAATTATACACACTTGACACCGCATACTCACGGTCCGGATTTCAAGTGAGGGAGCAGTGCCAGATAAGTAGCTGTGATATCCTCGAGTCGTTGTAGTCCACGCCATAAAGTTGTGGTTCCTGGTTCCTTGTCGGATTTTCTCCCCAAAAACCCACCAAGGGAAGCTGTCATTCGGATCGCTTCACGCAAAGTCGGCTTCTGGTCCTCGGTCGGAATGGTTTTTTTAATAAATATGTATAATGCCTTCCATTCGGCATCTTCAAAAAATACCGTGCACGGTGCATCGGGAACTTCACGACCGAGTTTGGTTAAATAATAAATTCTCCAGGCTACCACCATGTCAATTGCCAGACAGGCTTCAAGACTTTTTGCCGTACCCAGTTGGCGGTCTTCTATTTTGCATCCACTTTTAACCGTTCGATGAAATATCTCTATCCCCCAACGTTTGGTATACCAGGCCAGCCTCTCGCACGCATCTTCAAAGCTGTTTACATCCACAGTCGTCAAAAGCATCCACTCCAGTGGAGATGTGATCTCCTTGGGACAATCTGTTTCGAGGCCATAGACCATCCATACTTCTACTGGTGGATAAGCTTTACCTTTGGGCGGCATAAGGATTACTTTCTTGTAACGCACCTCCAATGTAGCGTCACGGGCCAGTTGGCTTCCTTTCCTGGGAACATGTATCACCTGGTAGCCTGCTACTTCATGACCCGCCATTTCATCCCACAGATAGGCTTCCTGTGTTTTTCGGTTTCGGGAACGCTCGACACGCACCAGCAGCCTGGGATTGTCCGGCTTTTTTACCGCTTCGAGAAACAGCTCATAAATATCCGCTTCACGATCTCCCACGCTGATCAACATCGTGTTGGGACATACTTTCTGAACTTCATGCACCGACCGATAGCTCTTGAGCCATTTGATGCTTTCTTTCTGCTCTATCGGCAACTGCTTCCGCCGTTCCTTTTTCCCGAAATCCTCGATATCCCGCGCCCAACTTTGAACATCCAAAAGCCCCAAAGGTGTCCCATCCGGTGTGAAGGCCATTGTATCGTGTACCACCAACCCCATAGACTTTTTGTCACTTGCGATAGGCCCCAAACCTTCTGTTGTCGGATGATCGGTATAATTCAATGTGGTTGTATCCTGAACAGCCAAAACAACTTCATGTTCCCGAATTCGTTCGATGCAAGATTCCGTATGCGCCCGCAGCAGCTTCTCCATTGTCACCCGTTCATTATTGAAAAAACGGTATGCTCCTACCGTTTTCGTATGGGAACCACAAGCTTGTGTGATGGGAGACTGGGGCTGATGATAAAAGTCACGCGCCAAATCCGTCAATCGCCTGGTCAGCCGTGGATCATAGAACTCTACAGCCCCAAATTCTTCTTCAGCCCAATCCGCATATTCTGCTTCACGATTCATTTGACCCGGCTTATACGGTGGTTCTTCACACAATATCTGTTGCCATTGATCACACAGCGGATACAAAAAGATTTCCTTGGCCTCTCCTCCCTGTTCTGCCGCCCGACGACCGCTGGTTTTACCCACTGATATCCAGTTTGCCGCCCGATAACTGCCTCCTGTAAATCGTTTCGGGTCAACAAACGTTTCGATCAATACCGGTTCAATGCCATAAAAAGATTGCCAGTCATTACCAATGCGTCTGATACATTGTCCCAATATATGCGAGGCCATGTTCGGTACATGAACTTCAGGCAGAATCAAAAACCGACTGTTACAGACAACCTGCTGGATATGACTGATACGGGCTTTCTCTGTCCAACCAATAAATTTGTCCCGATCTTTCATCGCCCATGTCGAACTGCTGAATCCCAGCGCACCAATATAGCCATAAATCGAACTGTGGATCAAATATCGAAGCTGCGCGCCGCACAACGACCCTCCAAGATAGTGGTGACGCGTCATCATGTCTTTCCATATATTAGCCGCTTTACTGCGGCAGTGGGTGATCAGTTCCAGATCAATTGTTCCCATTTCACTAAGCGAACACTCAAGATGGGGAGACTCTTGACAGATATTCTTCCTTACTTCCTTGCTAACTCTGCATCCATTATTGTTGCAATCGGCAAGCATAATGATATCTTGCTTACCCATAAGTATAAGCGCTTTACGACAGGCTGTTTCTTTATACCTGCCGCTGACAGATTTCCAATCCATTCGCTCACAGACGAAACGGGCAAGCCTGCGCCGCGATATCTCCGGCTCCTGTTTCAATTTCTGATTGATATGATCAATCACCGCCGACGTGAATTCCAGTCCGCATACTTTCATGCCCCCCTTTTATCATTGAAACTATGCGGTGTCAAGTGTGTATAATTGTCAGGTGCCGATGGGGAGCGCTGCGGTGGGCCGGGTTTGTGATCCTTCGGTTTTTGCCATCGAGTACCCGGGGGTGACTGGCGATCTCCCGGTTGCTTTCATAGATCATGACTTTGTCGATATGCTTCTGGACCTCCACCTTGTTACCGACAAATCGGTATGGAACGCTGTAGCGGTTGGTGTCCAGATGAACATCCCCGTAAATATCGACCACACGATATTCACTTTGATAAATGGGCGGAATGTAATCCGGCAAAGGTATCAGAAAGGGCTGCTCCATGACCATTGCCTGAGCCGGGCTCATGCCAAGACTTTGTTTGGGTTTGGCATTGGCAACCTGGTCACACCAAAGTTTTGCCTGGTGGTTCAGGTCCTTGATATCGACAAATGATCGGGCGGGCAGGAAATTTTTTTCAACATAGTGAAAAAGCCGTTCGACATGGGCTTTTCGATCCGCGTGTCCAATGGCATGGGGGATGAATGTGGTGCCGAAGTGGATGCCGAACTGACGGATTTTTTCAGCAATGGTGGCATTGGGGCCTGAGCCGTCTGCGACCAGAACACTGGTGTTGTCGATGGTACACCGGGAGCAGGTTCCGCCCATGTACTGGAATGCCTGTGCCAGAAATGCCATTGCTTCCAAACGGGTGAAGCGCGGATAGAACTGGATATATGCAAACCGGCTGTAACCGGTGATCAGTCCGGCGCATTGCATCCGGATGTTTTTGTCTGCCAGTTTCATGACATAAGAGGATGTATCGTGCTGCATTTCCTGACCCGGCTCAAACACATAGGTTCCGGACGGTTTTTTCCGGGACTCGCGCAGCTCATGTCGGACCAGGGATGTCAGTGTACTATAGGCCATGTGGATACCGTACTCATCTTCCAGGATCTCTTTGATCCGGACGACATTGCCGTGGCATCTGGCAAAAAGGCTTCGGATCAAATCCAGATGCTCAACCGATCGGCTGGTTGTCTCCGAAGGGTTTTCTGCCAGGGCTTTTTTCACCGTGTTGCGGGATATTCCCAATTGACGACTGATGGCCCGAATGCCGGTCTGTCTCTGGTGCAGTGTCTGAATGGTCAGTCTCAGTTGATTGTCGATCATGATCGATCCTTTCTTGAAGCAGGGTAATCCATTTTGTTGCAGCAACGATCTGTGTTTTGATCCGGTTTTTGTGATCGTCGCTTAAAAAAGGGGGTATGTGACCGGTCAGGCGTTTCAGCGTGCTGACAATGCCTGTCATATCATCGATAAAGCGGCCTTCAGGACCGCGAATCAGGGAACGTGTCTGTCGATCCTGATCTTTCTTTTCCAATGATTTGAAAAATAGCTCCGGCTGGTCGATGATGTTTTGTCGCACCGGTTTTGATGACGATTTGTAGTGGTCGAAAAACCGGTTCAATTGCCTGGAGGACTGGTGATGATGGGTTAAATACGCTATTAAATCAGTTGCATGCTTTGTGTTGGCGCGCGCCAACGGTTCCAGGATACGGGTTGCTGTCCAGGTTGAGACAACACCTGTTGACAGAGCATCCCGTACAGACTGAGACATGCTGTGAATCAGAGAAAGCCGCCGATGCACCCAGCTCTTGTCCCGACCGACAAGACGGGCTATGCCGCCCGGGGACAGATTGAATCGGCTGGCCAACTCATCCAGAAGACAAGCCTGCTCAATCGATTGAAGCGGTCGTTGCTGATCACTGGTCAACACC
>CAYWXO010000239.1:0-4106 GCA_964462255.1 uncultured Thiobacillus sp.
TGTCCACAGGGTCGGCGTCTCCAATTCGTTTACGAGGCTACTCATAGGTTCACTTTCGTTACGGCCTGCTCTCTTGCTGTTTGAAAACTCACGACCCCGCGTTACCACGACGCCGCTTCCTCATGCTACCGAGGCGCACGGACAACTCCCCGGACGGGACTTAAACCCGCTAGACTTACTGCTGTTACTGCGAACGGACAGACCACGGTTTTTTTGCAAAAAAACCGTGGTCTGTCCCCTATTGTTTCTATTGTTTAAAGAACAAATACGCCGCCAACACGGCCGCAATAAAGCCGCCTAAATCGGCGATCAGCCCGCCGGCGACGGCATAACGCACGCGTTTAATGCCCACTGCGCCAAAATACACGGCCAGCACGTAAAACGTTGTTTCGGTGCTGCCTTGTATGATGCTGGCTAATCGGCCGGCGAATGAATCTGCGCCGGAAACCTGCATGGTTTCTATCATCATGGCGCGGGCACCGGAACCGGATAAGGGCTTCATCAACATGGTCGGCAAGGCATCGACCCAGGCGGTGTTAAACCCCAAGGCCTGCACCCCATGACGAATCAGCTCGACAAACGCCGGTAATGCGCCACTGGCACGCAACATGCCAATAGCCACCAACATCGCCACCAGATAGGGAATGATGCTAACCGCAGTGTGAAAACCTTCCTTGGCACCCTCGATAAACGCTTCGTAAGCATTCACCCGCTTGACCAAAGCGCCGAGCAAAAACACCACCAACAGCGCAAGCAACAAGAAATTCGACAAAATCGAGGATTCCAGCGTCATCTGCGCCGCCGGCAACTGCGCAAAGTAAAAAGCTAAGCCACCCACGGCCAACGCAAGGCCACCTAACCAAGCCAGAATTACGGCATCTAAGCGAATTCGCTGTAGTGTCGCCACGAATAGAAAACCGGCTAATGTCGAGCAATAAGTCGCCATCAATATAGGAATAAACACATCGGTGGGATCCGCCGCGCCCATTTGCGCACGGTAAGTGAAAATGGTGACCGGCAATAAAGTCACCGATGCGGCATTCAGCACCAGAAACAGAATCTGTGCGTTGCTGGCCGTGTCCTTGTGCGGATTCAGTTCTTGCAATTCGCGCATCGCTTTCAGCCCCATCGGCGTTGCGGCGTTATCCAAACCAAGCACATTCGCCGCCATATTCATGGTCACCGAACCCAGCGCCGGATGACCGGGTGGCACATCAGGGAATAAACGTGAAAATAACGGTGCCAGCCAACGCCCCATCAAAGCCAAAAAACCGGCCTGCTCGCCAATTTTCATCACCCCGAGCCATAAACACATGACGCCAGTCAGCCCGATGGCAATTTCAAACGCCGTTTTGGCCGAATCAAACGCCGCCTTCATCACCAGGGAAAAGATGGTGCTGTCGCCGCCGATAAATTGCACCACCGCCGCCGTAAAAGCGATAAGAAAAAAACTGATCCAGAGTGCGTTAAGCATGCTGTCAGAAAAGTGCGGGGCTTAGCCAACCATCCCAGTTATAAACTACCGAGCCAGAGCAGCCCCGCAACCGATAACCACAGCAATGCCGCCCGCCAAATCAGCGCAATGGCGGCGTCGATGCTTTCCGGTTCAGGCTCTTCGCCGGTGCCGAGTTCTGGCCGCATCACTTCACAGCCAGCAAGATGCAATGCACCCCCTAGACGAATACCTAGCGCGCCCGCACCCGCAGCCAAAATAACGCCCTCGTTATCATCACCCTGCAATTTGCCCCATGCTGCCGCCTGATCCCGCCAACTTTCTGCCGCATCCTGAAAATTGCCGACAATGGCAAAACTGAAGCCTAAAGCGCGCGCCGGCAACCAATCTAACCAGTAAACCACTTGCCGTGCGAATTTGGCGAATACCACCTCACTCTGCCACTGTTCAAAACAAACATGACTCAGCGTGTAAAGCACCGCACCTGCTACCCCCGCCAGCCAATACCAAAACAAGACGCCAAAAAAAGTGATCAGTGACGCTTTCAGGGTTTCTTCCAATGTTTGCCGAGTCAGCTCTGCCGGCCCATCGCCCACCACCAGCGCGGGATTCCACGCCAACAAGTTGCTGCGCGCAGCGGCGAAATCGTCCGCTGCCAACGCACGCGCAACCTGCGTCGCCTTGAAGGAAACACAGCGAAATCCAAACAAAAAATACAGCACTACCACATCAAAAATCCAGCCCAGTAACCCGAGTAAACCTGCGGCCATGGCAGCGAGTAAACCAAGCAATAATGCGGGCGCCAATACACCTAATGTCCAAGCGAGCACGCCATGCTGCACACCACCAGCATTGAAATGGTCAAGCAACCAGCGTTGACTGTGCGCGATTTTACGCGCCGGTAAATCGGTCAATTGCGGCCAAAAATGTCCCCAGATTAACGCTGCCAACGAAGCAAATAAACTCATCAATTTCCCCTCATTTTCGGTTCACTCCTGGTTCATCTCAACTGTCAGCAAACCCATGCGCAGCACCGAATCGGCCGTTTCATAAATCTCCACGGTCGGCATTGTTATGCCCATACCGCGCGCCTGCAAATAGTCATCCAACGCCGCGTAAGCCCGCCCGGGGGCCAGCAAACTACCGGCACGCACGCGCACTTGCAACACCGGACGCGCCGGAATCGAATCGACCTCCAAGGGCACGGGAACCGTGCTGCCCACCGGCACCAAAAAGCCAGTACGCGCACGCCGATCACCCACATTCACCAGATCAGGATTGGAGTACAACACCGTAATCGGTTTACCCAGCGCAATGCCTACAGATTGCAAGCCCGCCGCCGCCTTCATCTGCACATCCGGCAATTTAGAATAATCGCCTTTGCTTTCCAGATACGCATAGGTATAGGGGCCGGCCAGCGTCTGTTCAATCACCACGGGATTAAAGCCCCCCCACCAGACATACACCGCTAGCAAGGGCAAGACAAACGCAAACAAAAAGGGATAGAACTTTTTTAAATTCACGGCAGACCAAAAAAATTAAAATAACTTGCCGAAGATACTACAGATATCCGCCAGTTTGGCTTCCTATAATCACGCCAACCCGTAATTTCCCCCCGTCTCAGGAGTCGTCATGCGTACATTTTTCGCCCGTTATTCGCTGCTCTCAGTGGCTTCGTTGGTGGCCGCGTCGGTGGCCACGTCGGTAGCAATTTCTTCTGCTACCGCCGCCAACCACGCTCAACCCGTCTTTCCCCACTACCCGCTCAGCACCGTGCAGGTAGAAGCGGAAAAGTTGACGCCGTATAGCTATTACATCCCCGGTTTGGCTGGGGCAGCCAGCAAGCACAACGAAGGTTTCATGTCCAACGCCGGTTTCGTCATCACACCGGCCGGCGTCGTGGTTTTCGACACCTTGGGCTCACCTTCGCTCGCACAAGAAATGGTCAAGCGCATTCAAGCGTTGACCGCGCTGCCCATCAAACGCGTCATTGTCAGCCACTATCACGCCGATCATTACTACGGCATTCAAGTGTTCAAAGACTTGGGCGCGGAAATCTGGGCGCATGAAGACGGCAAAAATGTAGTCGGCTCAGAAGCGGCAAAAATGCGTTATGAACAACGCAAAAACATGCTCGGTCAGTGGATCAACGACCACACCCAACGCTTCCCCACCCCCGATTTATGGCTATCTGGCGACACCGATTTTGAATTAGGCGGCATCAAATTTCGCTTACATCACGTCGGCCCCGCGCATTCAAATGAAGACTTGGCGTTATTCGTCGAAGCGGATGGTGCGCTGTTTACCGGCGATTTGGTGTTCAAAGGCCGCGTGCCGTTCGTCGGCGATGCAGATTCAAAACGCTGGCTGCATGCGCTTGATAAGCTAATCGCACTGCAACCCAAAATTTTAATTCCCGGCCATGGCGGCGCTTCGAATACGCCGATTGAAGATCTGACCTTAACGCGCGACTACCTGCACTTTTTGCGCCAGGAAATGGGCCGCGCCGTCGAGGAAATGATGCCGTTCGAGGAAGCCTACGAAAAAACGGATTGGTCTTTTTATCGAAAAATGCCGGCTTTTCTGGAAGCCAATCGCCACAATGCCTACAACACCTACCTCCTGATGGAAAAAGAAAGCATTAGCAAGTGAA
>CAYWXO010000240.1:0-4095 GCA_964462255.1 uncultured Thiobacillus sp.
CGATGGAATCCGGCGTCCACAAATGATCTTCGCCACGCACGCGGAAGGCGTATTCACCACCGGCTTCCAAGGCATTCGCCAACACCGGATAGGCACCGAAGGCGGCTTGATGCTGCCGTAACGCTTCTTGCGCCACTTCCAGCAGGCCGATACCTTCAACATTGCTTGAGGTGCCCGGGAAGTAGGCTTCGACGAAAGCGCTGTTCAAACCGATGGCATCGAAAATCTGCGCACCGCAATAAGACTGGTAGGTCGAAATACCCATCTTCGACATAACCTTATACAAGCCCTTACCCACTGCCTTAACGAATTTCTTCTGCGCTTCTTTCGTATCGGGCAGACCGAAGCCGGCAATCGTTTCAAACGCTAACCACGGACAGACTGCTTCGGCACCATAACCGGCCAGCAAGGCGAAATGATGCGTTTCACGCGCGGAACCGGTATCCACCACCAAACCGGTATTGGTACGCAAACCGGCTTGCACCAGATGATGATGTACCGCGGCACAGGCCAGCAGCGCCGGGATGGCTAAACGATCGTGGTTAACAGCGCGATCAGACAAGATCAGCACGTTATAACCGTCATGCACCGATTTTTCCGCCACTTCGCACAGCGTGGCGATGGCGTCACGCATGCCCCGCGCGCCCTGCTCCGCCGGATAAGTAATGTCGGCCACCAGGGAACGGAAGCGGTTTTGCGTCAGGTTATCGATAGTTTTTAGTTGCGCCAATTCGTCCGGCAGCAGAATCGGTTGACTGGCTTCGAGGCGGATCGGCGGGTTGGCTGCGTCTTCCGCATCGTCAAGGCCAAGCAGATTCGGCTTCGGCCCAATGAACGTCACCAGCGACATGACCAATTCTTCGCGAATCGGGTCGATGGGCGGATTAGTCACCTGCGCGAACAACTGCTTAAAGTAGTGATAAAACGGTTTGGTTTTATCGGACAGCACCGGCAAGGCGGCGTCATTGCCCATCGAACCGGTGGCTTCTTCACCGTTGCTCGCCATCGGCAACATGATGAATTTGAGATCTTCTTGCGTGTAACCAAAAGCCTGCTGCAGATCAAGCACATCGGCTTGCAATTTGGATTTGGCCGCGATCTTCGGCAAATCACCAAGGAAATAGCGCGTTTTCTCAATCCATTCACGATACGGCTTCGCCTGCGCCAGCGATTGCTTGACTTCGGCGTCGTCAATGATGCGGCCTTGTTCCAGGTCAATCAGGAACATTTTGCCCGGCTGCAAGCGCCATTTCTTGACGATTTTTTCTTCCGGGAAATTCAACACGCCCATTTCAGAGGCCAGCATGACAAAGCCGTCGTCGGTGATCAGGTAGCGGGCCGGACGTAAACCATTGCGATCCAGCGTCGCACCGATCATGCGGCCATCGGTGAAGGCGACGGCGGCGGGGCCATCCCACGGCTCCATCAAGGCAGCGTTATATTCGTAAAACGCGCGGCGATCATCATCCATCAGCGCGTTATTCGACCAGGCTTCCGGCACCAGCAACATCATGGCGTGCGGTAGCGAATAACCGCCTGCCACCAGCAATTCCAGCGCGTTATCGAAGCAAGCGGAATCGGATTGGCCTTCGGCAATCAACGGCCACAATTTTTCCAGATCGTCGCCTAAAACGACGGATTTCATGGCGCCGTGCCGTGCGGTCATCCAGTTGACGTTGCCGCGCAGGGTATTGATTTCGCCGTTGTGCGCAATCATGCGGAACGGATGCGCCAGATCCCAGGCGGGGAAAGTATTGGTCGAGAAACGTTGATGCACCAGCGCCAGCGCCGACAGCATGCGTTCATCTTGCAGATCAAGGTAATAGGTGCCGACTTCTTCTGCCAGCAACATGCCCTTGTAAACCAGCGTGCGTGAAGACAGCGAGGGAATGTAGAACTGTGAACCGTCTTCCAGATTAAGCGCGCGCACGGCGTGCTCAATGCGCTTGCGAATGACGAATAATTTGCGCTCGAACACTGCTTGATCGGCGACCTGGTCACCGCGCGCGATGAACACTTGTCGCATCACCGGCTCGATGGCGCGTGCAGCGGCGGCGATGTCGCGATTGTCACGCGGCACATCACGCCAACCGAGGCAATGCTGCCCTTCTTGATGCACGATGCGTGCGATTACCGATTCACACGCCAAGCGACCGTTGCCGGATTGCGGCAAAAAAACCGTACCGCAGGCGTAATCGCCCAAGGCAGGCAAAGTAATGCCGATTCGAGCGGCTTCCTGCCGTAAAAAAGCGTCCGGCATCTGAATGAGAATACCTGCGCCATCACCTAATTTTGTATCGTAACCGGTAGCGCCACGGTGGGTCAGATTCTTGAGAATCTGCAACCCTTGGCGAACGATGCTATGGCTTTTTTCGCCCTTGATGTGTGCGATGAAACCGACCCCGCACGCATCGTGTTCATGCGCCGGATTGTATAAACCCTGTCGTACTGGCATTGCCGCTGACCCTATCCATCCTCGTCTAACCGCTGCGCACGCACCAGACCGAGGGTGTCTGGGCGCGGCTTGCCCAACACAAAATCGGACAATTAAATTTAAATGAATCCAACCCGAAACCTGCGTGGCATCAACTATAAAGCCGTGCGTCCACTAACAGGCGGCTGAAGTGAACTGTGCCGGTAAACCTGCAGCAATTGAACAACCACACGCTAAAATCACGCACAGACATTGACGATTGTCCAAGCTAATTAAAATGAGTCGGGCGATACTACTTTTATCGTTGTTTCAGTTCAACCTCTCTCTGCATCTGCTGACCCCATTTTTGTCACATCAATTTGTCACATCGATTTGTCAAATGAGAATGAGTAGCTTCACCCTGACTCTGTTGTTTTCAAACGACACGATTCACTCTAGTTCAGCCGCGCTTAGAGAAAGGTGTCATTAATTTAATATGTATCATATATTACCATTTCAGATCACGATTTAGCAGGTAATACCATGCAATCAAACCCCAATCCATCAGCCGCACCATCAACAACAGCCGCAGCAACCGCCACCGCCACCCACGCCGAATTTCAGATTAGCCTGACTGCGGCGCAAAAACTGCTTGGCAGCATCCAAATTCCACCGCAACCCTTGGTTGTGCAAGCCATTGTGACCGAGCGCGCCAAAGAGGACCCCAATATCGATCACATCATTAATCTGATCATGAACGATGTAGGACTTTCGGCGGCAGTTCTGAAAACGACGAATTCGCCCTATTACGCCTTGCGCAAAAAAATTAGCTCCATTCAAAGCGCGGTTTCCATGCTGGGCATGAAAAATATCAGCACTCTAGTAATGGGATTAGCCTTACGTAAATCTGTGCCAGTGGAAGGTATTGAACGTTACTGGGAAAGCGCTGCACGCAGCGCAGAATTAGCCGGGATGCTGGCAAAAAAATTAGGCTTGCACTTGATTGAAGACGCCCATCTCTACACGTTGTTTCATGACAGCGCGATGCCGCTTCTAATGCAACGTTTCCCCACTTATCGGGAAACCATGCTTGCCATGGCCAATGCCCCGTGGGATACCGTTACTCAATTGGAAGACAAACTGCACCACACCAACCATGCTATTGTCGGCGGCCTGCTGGCCAATAACTGGGGTTTGCCCGAGCATATTCGCACGGCAATCATGCTGCATCATGACTTGACCGTGTTCGACCACAACAACTTGCCACGCGATGTCGTCACGTTAATCGCCATCGGCCATGTTGCTGAACATATCGAAAAAGCGATGTCGCAAGAAATGACCGACTGTGAGTTTGAACAATTCGGTGAGAAATCGATTGCTTATCTGATGATGGGCAAAGATGAGCTGCGCGATTTCTCCGATATGGCGCGTGATTTATACGACCTATAGGGTATAGGGCGAAGCTTCACCTGCGCATGCGCAAAATCGTCGTCTGCCCCTTTTTTGCTGGTTAGGGCCGGCTGGAGATTGACTTCAGCTTGTCTGCCACCCACGGCTTAGGTAAGTAGCTTATGCAAGTAACTCATGTAAGAAATTACGCCAGCCCTTGTTAGAACCCCTTTGCAAACCCTTTGCAATCCCTTTGCAATCCCTTTGCAATCCCTTTGCAATCCCTTTGCAAT
>CAYWXO010000241.1:0-3968 GCA_964462255.1 uncultured Thiobacillus sp.
TTACCAATCTTGACTGGGTTTTCTCCGCCAATCAGCCGTTCAACCACGCCGTTACGCTGGCGGTAGTACGGAATGTAGTCCTTAGACGCAAGTAGCTTTTCTACAACAGCGCGTGGGAGCGCATGGGTCTGAGCCGCAAACCGTACCAGCCCCTCGTTGTAGGCGTTGTATTCAGCCCGTGCTGTTTCAAACAGATCTTTAAGTCCGGGCGTGTTATTAATAGCGCGGTTGGCGCTATCCAGTTCAGCCTGTGTGATCTTGCCGTTAAAACCTAAAGTCTCCAGCCCCTTGTTCTGAGCACGGATGCCAGCCAAATACAGAGTAAACAAACGGCTGGCGCCATCTGGACTGCCTACCAAAGGTGATGCACGCTTAAGAATCTCAGCCACGCTACGAATGCTTGGCCCCTTGACGCTCTCAATGATGTACTCTTTACGGCCATCGGCACGGATTTTTTCTGTACGTTGCAGCGCACCATTACCCACAGACTGAGCCACAAAGTTCATGCGCTGGTCGTACATGCGCAAGTAGTACAGCATCTGAGTGCCCTTGAGCTTTTCCATGCCCTTAGACAGACGCTCAAACCCAGCAAATCGATCGACCATCTGCGTCTCAAACGCTAAACCAGAGCCGTTGGCTTTGATCTTGTCATACAGGTTTTTATCTTTAGCGACGACCTTGTCGACAATAGCGCCAGCCGCAGCCAACTCAGGCGTTGCGTAGTTGGTACGCAAAGAAATCAAACCTGTTGGTGACTCGTACGTGCCTGCAAACTCCTGCTGCATACGCTTGGTAGCTTGGAACATCGTGTAGTACAAGTCGCTTGTACTGACGTTCGACAAGCCTTTCATGCCCATACCGCGTAACCACTGGCGCAGAGCGCCAAGCACTACCTTGATATAACGGCCAGCTTTCTGGACAAACGTTTCGTTGACTGTGGCCTCTTGCATGTGCGCCAGCATCTCACGTACAGACTGGATCTCTCCCATACGGCGAATCTTTTGCGCAACTTCTACCTCGCCTTTTTGCTCGGCTTCAACAGCGCGTTGCTCCCATGCAGTAGCAGACGCCAACACATCTTCTTCAACGCCCAAGGCTTTGGCCATGCCAAAAATGCCGCCTTCCGTAGTACGAATGGCTTTGGTCAAGTCCATCATACCTTGGGGGCCAAGCACCACGTCCACGCCATAGTGACCTACGGCTTCGTGAATCAAAGTTTTTTCTAAGTCCAGCGCATCAGTGTGTTGATCGCCAATAACAACAATCGTACCGTCAGGTAACACCCCGCCTTTGACTGATGACGTTTCTACATTTACACCGGCGTTAGCTAACGCTTTCAAATATTTAACTGGCGCCTGACTGAGTGTCGGGGCGTAAATAAACTTTACGTCTTTTGGTAGTTTGCTTGCAAACTTGTCTGCAATAGCTTTACCTTCTGCTTCAGCAATCGGATTTAAAACCGGCTCCGCTTCCACGCGAAACACTGTGCCGTCTGTGTCATCAGAACTGTCAATCAAGCGCTTAACGTAACCGCCAGTAACTTCTTTCAAAGCCTTGTTGTACTCAGGCGAACCCTTAGAGTACATGGTTACCAAACGGTCTTTCTTGGCAAAACCTTCAGCCGCTCTACGCACACGCTGTTCCTCAGACGACGCACTCTTAAGCTTTTGGTTTTGCTTAATCAACGGTTTAATGTCTGAGTTCTTCTCGTCACGCGCCAGTGTGCGCATGGCGCCCTTCATGTCTTTGACGTTCTCTGCAATAGGGGCGCGGGTAGCGCCCTTTGTATCTTCTTCCGGTTTACCCAGCAGAATCTCGTCAGCAGTCTTCTTAGCCGCGAAGTAACGCTTAGTTAGGTCAGCAAGGCGCTCTTCGTTCTTAACCTCCATTGGTTTCAAACGTGTTGACAGTTCAGTCAACCGAGCATTAGTCTTGTCAAGTTGTTGCGTTAAATCTTTAACACGGCGGTCGTAAGCCGACTCGCTAAGCGTGCTGATGTCGTACTCTTGCTTACGCTTAACTTCAGACAACTCGTAAGCAATCTTGTCGTATTGGTTTTGGGCATTACGCACAGCAGTACGTTGCTGGCTAATCTCTGTCTGCCCTTTAAGCGTGCGTACATGCTCAATTTCTTTGCGTAACTTTTCTTGCTCAGCACGCGCATTGGTGTACGTAGTGATTTCTTTTTTGGGCAAGCGGTTAATTTCCTGAGAAACTTGCCATTTAGTATCCAGTTCTGTGGGCGTAGAACCAACCACTTCTTTTACAGACACAAACCGAGCGCCTGCCAAGTCTTCCATGAAGAGTTCTTGAGCATCCAGCTTCTCTTTGGCTACGTCAATACGGCGCTGGTCTAATGTTGTAAGCGCGTTTCTGTACGCTTTGCGAGCTTTCTTAAGCGAGTCGTACGCTTTCTTAGCCGTAACGTTCTTACGTTTTCTATCTTTATCATCAGCTTCTGAGTCTTTTTCAGGGTTGTAGTTAAAGACGGGGCCGTCGGTTGTGTACTCCACAGTCCAGCCAGCGTTCATAGTTTGAACTTCACGAGACACGCCAAACCTACCAGAAGCGTAAGCTGCCTTACGGCCTTCTTCGCTCAGTGCTTTGACGCGGGTGACCTTGGTGCTGGGTATGCCCGCACCTGTTTGGATGCGCTCTTGCTGTGCTTTGGCTTTTAGACGAGAAGTTTCTTTGGCATCGTCTAGAGTTTTCTGAGTCAAAATAAGCGCTTTCCTGCGCTTAGCCAAATCTACAGCTTGTTTTTCGTCTTTATACGTAAGGGCTTGTTCAGCTTCTTTAAGCTTAGCCCATGCGTCTTTAAGTGCAGTGTCTGCACGTCGAAGCATTTGAACTTCTGCATCTTGAGCAGCAGTAATCTTTGCTTGTGCTTCAGCAACGCTGTCGTTAAGCTTGGCTAAATCTGCTTCAAGTTTTGCAACTTCAAAACGACCCATCCAGTAATTCTTTGCTACATCTTCATCAGATGGTGCGGCAGCTTTGTACTTGGCTAAGGCGTCTGAAACTTCTTTTTGCGACTTCAACAACTCTTCCAACTCTGCAGCGTCCTTGGCTGCAGTCTCAGGAATGTACTCACGCGATTTAGCCCTAGCACGGCCCAAAGCTGTTTTTAGCGGGTCTGCTGGATTAACGTCAGTGCTGTACTCTTTTAAAAAGTTTTGCTTTAACTGAAATAAATGGCCTTCAGCCGTGCGCATAAACTGTTCTGTCTCTAAATCACGTCGATAGCCAAGCAGTCCTTGAATTTCGTACTCAGATTGTGTACGTTGATCTGGCTCTTCCGATTTCATGCGGTTACGTATAGCCGCAATTTGTTTGTTGGTAGAACCAATTTGTTTTTGTAATGCGTCGCCTTCGGGAAGGTCTTCTGGTTTCTCTTTTATAATTGGCTCAGTTGTACCGTTTTTGCGTGCCAATTCGTCCATGTCGTTCATGGCGGTTTTTAAACGCTCGACATTTTTCTGCGCTAAAGACAAACCAATCTCGCGACTGTCTTCTTCTACGTTTAAACCTTGAAGTTTGGCTTCAACAACAATTTGTTGAAGTTCCGTAGAGTATTTGCTAATCTGCAACAACTGTTCGCTGTTAGCCATTTTTTCGTACAGGTCAGCCTTTTCTTGCAAACGCTTGGCTTCTGCGTCTTGCATTGTCCATTGAGAACGTATACGTTTGTTGCCAGAAGCGTAAGACTCTTTGGATTTATTACGCATCCTGTCCGCTTGAAACGTGTACTGTCCTGACAACACGGCGTAGTAATTAAACTGCGTTGCTTCAGGAGTCTTGCGCAACTTCTCCAGCGCACTGATAGCGGTCACGTAATCTGTACGAGCCTTTTGTAGATCTTCAAAAGAAACGGGCATTGTGCTAACAACCCGCGTAAGTTCCTTGCGTAGCTTGGCAATCTTGCCGTATTTGGCAGAACCCAAAAACTGTTCTGGCGTTTCAAAGAT
>CAYWXO010000242.1:0-3911 GCA_964462255.1 uncultured Thiobacillus sp.
TTGATGTACTCTTTGCTATCGAAAGAATATTTCAGCTTTTTCAGGTATTCAGCTTTGGTCTGGCGGTTGTATTTGATGATCGTATTATTGGCGAATTGAGAGTCAGAAGTCTCCTTGACTTTTGTTACCAGACCTGTAATGATCAAGGCATCATCGGAAAAGATCTGGCTGATATAGTCAAACCGTTTCAGGGCAAAGGCTGTTTTGTAGTTTTCCAGGAAACTGATCAGTAAGACTCTGTTGGCCTCACTCCAGCTTACATTGGAGGCAATATCCTCTATGGCTTTCCTCGATAGACCGAAAGTGATGTTGCAAAGTTTATTCTGTTTGTCGAAATAAAAGACAACATCCTCAATAAAGGTACGGTTGTTAGTATTAAAGCTGAAACTCATTGGAATGGAACGACAAATTTTGTAGTCTTCGTATTGGTAATACTTCAGATCAAATGATTTGATGATTTTGGCATTCCCATACTGCAATAATTTCTGAAAGACTGAATATCCTTCATCTGTGAAAAGTGGCCTGACAGCAGTATAATTTTTTTTGGTGATGGCTTCAATAACATTTTTCATTGCAGCATCATTCCCGGCAGTATCGGTTAATACATGAATAGCACCTGGAGTCTCAGCTTTTATTTCATTCTCAGTCTTCGGTGATATTGCCAATCGACCTGCCGAATCTGAAGCAGCCGATTTATCAGTAGAAACTGGAGCAATAACTGACACCAGCGTATTCCTTTTCAACATGGGCTTGGTGCTGATATTGAAATAACAACTCTTGTAAGGGATCTGAGGCAGCTTCTCCATGACATTGCGAAGTTCAAGATCAATGTTGGCTTCTCCTTCAAAGGCATATTCACATTTAAGACGGATCTCATCCCTTTTTTCAGTCTTTGGCAACTCAACCACGCCAACACCATTCTTGGCGCTGACAATGTTGGACCAGTCCTGGCCACTCCAGTAGGAGTAATCAAAATTGAGTAAAGGCTCTTTTTTGTATCTTATATAGAGAATGTAATTGCAGTAGTCATCCGCGTCATGGATTGTATCGACACCAATGGAGAGGTTGGCCATAATTTGATTGATTTGCATGGGTAACCAGGTCAGGAGCAAGACATCCTTACCTGCTTTGTCCTGCATCTTAATATCGGAAGACTCCGGGTGACTTCTTAGCAAGGTTTGGGACCAATAGAAATAGCGAAGTGCATCGGCAATCTGTAGATTATCCAATGCAATAACGCCGTTCTTTGCCAGTTCAATCAGCTTATTCTTCCGGGATTCAAAGATTTTTACTATTTCGCTTCGTTTGATGTACCTGAAAACTTTGGCATCCGGTTCATCCTGCACCACTATTCTTTCTGTGTTTTTTAACGTAGCACTGGAATAGGTTTTGACTACATCTTTGACTGTCTCTTTCAATTTTTCGCCGGTTGTCTCAATTTTGGATATTTCAAAATTGCTTTCAACCTGCATAAAGATTTGTTCGATGATGATGGTCAGCGCATCCTGGTCGGCTGCTTTGAGTGTGGATCCGCTTCCCATACCACAAAGGTAGGTTTTATGGTCTGCTTGTATATCTGCAATACCCTGAGATCTGACACTGTTATTCGTCCCGCTCAAAATAAACAGGCATAAGCAGACGAATAACCCTGGATGGCTAGTCATAGTTTTCATGATAAACTAACTTAGTGCTTTATCAACCAATTATGGCTGAAAATGAAATGATTAAAATTTCTGTTTTTCTCTTTCAGCATCTAAGTTACTTAAAATTGTTATTTAATGATGAAATACCCATGAGAAAATATTCTCACCAACCGTATATTTATATTCCCCTGAAATAATCAATAATCCCGCAAACAGCGAACAGAAAACCCAGCCTGCTTACTGTTGTCGTTCCTGTTTACATCGCTGGCCCTGGAGGTCATGTACCGGTACCAGGAGTTCGCCGTTGAATACTCAGAAGAGGACCACCAGTGACCATAGTAGCCAATGTTGCTGAACGTCCCACCTCCGTAACGGCGGCCACCCGGAAGGGCTGTAAAACCAGTCGTGTTGGTGGCACTTGTGTTTGGGCTTAACCAATGGCTAAACCCGGTTTCTTTCAATTTACCACCGGCACCATTTTCACCTCCTAAAAAGGTTATTAGTGTTGTCCATTCGGTGTCACTTGGCACATGCCACCCGTTTGGACAAAGCTTCTTAGTGTTGACTGTATACCAGTTGTATAAAGCTCCATAAGTATCCTTATTCGTAGCTGCCTTGTTGTACCAGGAATAACCTGGAGTGGCAAGATTAGCCCACGCAGTGTTGTCAGTTACCAAAGGAATGGCAGTACCGTCATTGTATTTGGTAGTTTTTAGGTTTTCTGCCATCCAAACCTGAGTACCAATAGTAACAATTTTGTATACATTCCCTTCGACATAAGTGTATACATTCCCTTCCACATCGGTTACGTTTGAACCACTGATTGAAGATGATACATTTGCCTTATTACCACTAATAGTTTCTGCTTGTTTGGACACATTCGCTCCGGCTTTGAGTACCTCATGAACTGCAACTCTTTGTCCCTCTTTAATGGTTATCATATTAACTGTTTTACTGAAACCCTCCTTTGACAATTGCAGTTCATAATTACCAACCAGTAATTTTTTCAGTGTAATTGGGGTTGTTCCCTTCTCAACTCCGTTCAGGGAAACGGTTGCTTCAATTGGAGTACTCACAATTTCAAGATCTCCTAATTGTGGTTGCAGGGTCAGATTTACTGAGAGATCATTTCCTAAGGTAACTTCTCTCTCTTTCTTATCAGGATAATGGCTCTCTTTTTTTGCTTCAAAAGTGTGAATGCCTGCCAAAACTCTTGCCGAATAGGAACCAGAACCTATTTTAATGCCATCAAGGTATATGTCAGCCTCAGGCTGGGTTACAATCGTGACTTTAGCGAAATTGGGCGAGAGGGTGATATTCTCAATTGTAGTCTGTCCATCCGATATTGATACTTCAATGCTTTTGGGTTGGTACATATCCATTTTAACAGTCACAGAATGTTTACCACTTTTCAATTTTTCGCTGGTAAAAGGAGTCGTACTGGTCATTTCCATGTCATCAAGGATAACTTTTGCACCATCTTCAGGTAGTGAGTTTAATTTTAAATAACCAAATGCAGGTTTGAGATCAATGGTTAACAGCTTTTTACCATTGGATTCTTCACCCGTAATTTCAAAAGTACCGGCGTCTGCATGGTAGAGTGGTTTTTCGATCCGGTAAGTATATTTTCCACGCATTAGTTTCTCAGTGTAGTTAGTAATGCCTTTCTGAATATTGTTGATATAAACATCTGCTCCTTCGGGATTGCTTTTTAAGGTAAGCCAGGTCGTTACCAGTTCCTGTTCTTCTATAATTGTTTTAACTTTTGCGGTTGTAATTTTCAATTCGTAAACGCATGCCTTTTCGATAGGTTCTGGATACGTGTAATTTCTCAATACTCCCAATTGATCATGTTTAATGGTCAACCGTTTGGCTCCAAAAGGTACATAAAGCCACCATTCCCCTGTTTTTTTTTCTGCTTTTATTATACCCAACTGATCAGAGTCCCAACTAAACCCTGTTTCTGTGGTCACTACTTTTATGATGGCACATATGTCTCCATTTTGATCTCTTAAAGGTGCATTTACCCTTGCATCCAAATCATTTGGCAGCTTCATGAAGGATGAAACTGAAATATTCTGTGACCAAAGTGAATGGTAACAATATAATGATATAAATATCAGAAGAATGCGACGCATGAGTTTGGATAATTATTTAAGCTGAGTCTCACAAAGCTAATAAATTGAATATTAATATCAAATATAATGGATTATTATTCATTTGATAATAATTTGTTTTTCATTTGCCAAATGGAATAGCCATGAGGTT
>CAYWXO010000243.1:0-3895 GCA_964462255.1 uncultured Thiobacillus sp.
ACGCCATCCGGATGCTGGCTGAGAATTTCGCCGCGCGGACGCATGCGCCGACGCAAGAACAGCACGATGGCTACGACCGCACCGAACATGATGCCGGTGTCGAGATGCGGCGCAAACGCCAGCGTCGAGATGAAGGTGACGCTGGCGGCAATGCCATCATGACGGTGGGTTTGCCAAGCATGGCGAAGCGCACCGAAATTGACCAGGCCCACCACCGCCAACATGATCACGGCCGCCAATACCGCTTGCGGCAAGTGGTACAGCAGACTAGTCAGGAACAGCAGGGTCACCAACACGAGCAGCCCGGCAAACACCGAAGACAAGCCCGTCATGGCCCCGGAATTGAGATTGACCGCCGAGCGAGAAAACGATCCGCTGACCGGGAAGGCCTGCGAGGCACTACTGACGAGGTTAGCCAAGCCTTGGCCGATGAGTTCCTGGTTGGGGTCAATACGCGCACGCGTCTTCGCCGCCATTGCCTTGGCAATCGAGATGGCCTCCATGAATGCGACCAGCGCGATGACCATGGCGATAGCAAGCAAGTTGGTGATTTCCTGCCAGTTCAGGCGCGGCATGGAGAGGCTGGGCAGACCCGGCGGAATGGAGCCAATGACTTCACCCCCACCACTGAGATGCACCCCTTCCGCATCAATCTTGCGGATGCGCCAGTGCGTGTCATCGGCTTGCAAGCCAGCCGGCACCGCTGTCGTCGAGTAGTAATGGGTTACGCCAGATTCATGGGTTGCCGAAACCAAACGAACTTCGCGCAAGGTCTTGAAATGTGAGCGAACTTGAAAGGCAGCTTCGTCGCGTCTCAATTCAGCCACTTCCAGCTTGTAATCCACTTCGGCGCGTTGTTGGCGGGTTTCACCCTTTTCAATCTTCTGCGCCGTCACGCGATGTTGGTTGACTTCGTTTTCCAGTTCATTGAGACGACTCTTTTTTTCGCGCTGCTCGTGAATCATGGTTAACGTGGCCGAATCCTGGATGGACTCGACTGCCACCTTCGTATTTTGCTCAAAACCGATCTGCCAGCTTACTAGCGTGGCCAGTGCTACGGCAACCAACACGTTTGGCCAACGCGGCAGAAAGCGTTTGAACAGGATCATCAGAAGCAGTGTGGATACGCCCATGATCAAGGTAGGAATATGCGTGTCGCCGATCTGTGCGAGCACCCCGGTAATGTCGGCGAGAAAATTCTCGCTACGCTCCATAGGCACCCCGAGCATCTTGTTGAGCTGGGACAGCGCGATGATGATGGCGGCCGCATTAGTGAAACCGATGATGACCGGATGCGACAACAGGTTGACGATGGCCCCCATGCGCAGCAGGCCCAGTGCAAGCTGGATGATGCCGACCAGGAATGCGAGCAGGATAGCGAGTGCAATAAAACTTTCGGAGCCGGTGGCCGCCAGCGGTGCCAAACCGGACGCCGTCAACAAGGCCACAATGGCGACCGGCCCGGTAGAAAGCTGGCGCGAGGAACCCCACATGGCAGCAACAATAACCGGCAGGAATGAAGCGTACAGACCGTAGTAAGCCGGCATGCCGGCAAGCTGGGCATAGGCCATCGATTGCGGCACCAGCACCAGCGCCACCGTGATGCCGGCAAGCAGATCGGCCCGGATTTGCACCGTGCTAATCGGGAACCAGCCAAGGAAGGGGAAGAATTTTTGGATCAGATTAGTCTTCATGATGCATTACTCGTTTTCATCCAATTCGGGGTTCCAGCCCCGAGTACGCGCCCGCTCTGTGGCCCAGGCGTAGAGTTCAGTGTGGCGCTGGCGTAATTCATCTGGCAAGCGACTGGGCAGGTTGCCGTAAGCATCCCATTTCACCTCGTTCTGCTGCATCAGGCCTTGCATGCGAGCAAGATCCCAGCCGGTGCAATCTTCATCTCTGGGCAGCAGGCCAAACAACCAACCATCCATCACGATGCGCCCGAGCATGGTAATGCCATGCGTGTCTTCATTGAATCCACAATAAACCATACTGTTATTTTTCATGCGGTGTCCAGGGTGGGGAATTGAGTCATTCAAGCCATTTGCCTAGATAGGCATTGATGACTTCCAGTACAGATTGCGACTTAATCACCAGGCCAAGATCGATCATTTCCGACCCCATCACCATGCCATGGTTATTGGCCGGCACCGGTACCGAGACCAGATGATTGGCTTCCTCGCGGAAGAACACCGCCGCGACCACCCCCGCGAACAGGAATTTCTTGCTCGCAGTCTGGGTCGGTCGCATCGTGTCGGGTTGGTAAACAAACACCGGGCTGCCACTTGAGCCGGGATAAACGGCGGCGTCGATCAGAAACTCCGGACGCCCTTCGAAATCGAGCGCCATCGGCGTCGCCGTGGTGCCGCGCCGCAAAATGGGCATCAGGTTGACCTGATCCCAAACGCCGCTGGGATAACCAATGAACAACACTTCTTCGAGCGCGTCGAGCGCGCGCGTGGTGGCGGCATCCGGTGCCAGACGGCTGTCGATGACGTGGTAGTACAACTCGACGCCCTGATCGCGCGCGGCCTGTTCCAGCGGGCGCATGGGAATGATGGCGAGATCGACCGCAGGGTCCGGATGCATGAACCACGCTTGCGGAAAATCATCGATGTTGAGCTGGAAACGCTGCCCGAATAATGGCTGACCATTACGCTTCTGCGTAAATACCAAACCGCCGCGGCGGACACCATCGACCAGATGCCGGTTGGTGACGATAAAGGTATAGGTGCCGCGCGCATGCGTATGACTAACGACAAAGGCGGTGCCGGAACCTTCACTGCCATCCTCCAACTCGGTATCAACCCGAATGGTGTTGAACAGCAGTTTCTTGGTGATTGAATTAATTTCCATGGTGCGATTCCGCCGGTCAGTCGCGTTTTGCGCGCGCGTTGATGCTGTCGAGCGCCTTCATGGCGGCACGTTGCGCCTCAAGCGCTTCAGCTTCGCTGCCCATCATGGTGAGGCGGCCAAAGTTGCCGAACGGCTTCACATCTACCAGGGTGATGTGGGCGGCTTTCTCCGCTTCATTGGCCGCATAGACCGCGTAACCGGCGGGCTCAACTTCGAGGATGAACATGCTTTTGCCGGGCAGGATCATGGAACCCTTGCGCAGTTGCCGGTTGATCAGGGTGGTATGGTCCGGGGTCATGCCGCAGATGATTTCATTCCAGGCGATGCGGCAGGCCATGCGCGATTCCAGCGTCGTGTTCAGTTGCCGCAGGATGATGTTGCCCGCCTCCTGCACTTCGCTCTGGTTGCGATAATGAATCTCCATCGAGCCAAAGGAACGCTCCACCACCTGCTCGCCCAGGTGAACGTTGGTCTCCTTCAGCGCGATATCAGACAGTCGGTGAACCGCCATGCCGGGTGCCACTTCGATCCACACGCAGGCGTCGCCCGGAACCGGCAGAAAGCCCTGTGACGAAGTCGCCAGATACGACGCCAACTGCGGTTGCAGGGAGTCGATGAAAACGAAAGTGCGTAAAGTGATGTCCATGCGGCGCTCAGCGGGTTAGGCCCATGTACAACATGGGCAACTTTTCGGGCAGGCGCTCGACATGATCGAGCACGGTGAAGTTCTTCACCCCGAAAATACGTGAGACATATTGATCAGCATGCGGGTCCAGCGACAGCGCATAGGTAGTGACACCGTCACGCGCCAGCTCTTCCACCGCCCGCTTAGTGTCATGCCGGAGGTATTGCGGGTCGCGTACATCGTTGTCCGCCGGTTCGCCGTCGGTAATGATGAACAGAATCTTCTTGCTCTTCGGCTGTTGCTTGAGATGCATGCCGGCATGGCGCAGGGCGGCGCCCATGCGGGTGGAATACGAACCTTGCATCGCCGCCAGACGCGCCTTGACCAGGTCGTTGTAGGGCTGGTCGAAATCCT
>CAYWXO010000244.1:0-3868 GCA_964462255.1 uncultured Thiobacillus sp.
AACAATTACTCCGGCAAGTGACATATCATCACGGCTAATTCCTATAGCACTTAATTTTGGGAGAGATTCATCTATTTCTTTAATTGTTTTTTCATATCCATCTTTAGCAAAACTTTTCAGTATTGCACTATAAAACAATGCTAAATCGTCCATATTTCCATAAGCACCATCCAGCCCATCTGAACCAATAAACAATGAGACAGGGAAATCAGTATTGCCATAACAATACCTGAGATTATCCAAAGGATTGGCTTCGCATGTTGATGTAGTTTTACTTCCACTGCACTGTTCATCCCAGGGTATTGGTTCACTCCATATTGCATCGCTATTAAAAGCTATGCATTTTCCGTCCCCTAAGTGAATGGCAAACCAATACACAGGCGTTCGGGCAAAAGCTATTAAAGTGCAACCATAAGCAAATTCTGTTCCCTTCCCTTCCAAAAAAGATTTAATGTCAGATTCCGGAACTTTAGCAGTCTGCATTTCTTCTGTTGTTGGAGGGTCTTCGTTCCAATCCTTTGCTATTCCGTCATTCCATTGGGAAAGAATTGATGAAAATAACCGGCGGACAGCTTCATCCTGAGATGTTACTTTCCGATCGATTTTTTCTTTAATTTCAGTGGTGCGGGCAGAAATTGCTGTATATGGGACTGCAAATAAATTGCCATCAACATTTTCGATAAATTGACGAATGGTATCAATGGTAATTTTTGTCAGTAATTTTGATCCCCTGTCGCTACGAAAATACAAATCGCCACCATGTCCATCACTTACAGCACAAATAAAGAGTCCGTTTTCAGAATCTTCAAAGCATGCCGACGAATCCTGACAAACTTTATTAGTTGCTTTATGACTTTCGCCTAATGCGGTTGAATTAAATGCTCTTATATTTTTCATAATTTATTCTTTTGCAAATCGTTCCTGACCATCATTATCCGTCATCAAGAGGCTTTTTAATTGTACTATTACTTTTCCCCAATCATCTGGGGTAATTCTTTGTTCAGGATTTTTAAGTTTTTCATTGCTAAAAGCATCAATAAAAACATGTCTTAAAATTTCAGGATATTGAGGCCATAAATTGATGACATTTTCGTGTACACCTTGAACGGGTCTGTTTTCTTGATTTTCTCTATCGTAAATAAATAATGCGTCACTTCCATAGTATTTTTTCTCAGCGTCCTCTGTCATGCAAGGAACACTATCAAGCTGCAAACCTTCCAATGGATGGTTGCGAAAAAAGATGAGAAACAATATAAGCGATAATGAATAATAATCACTGTATTTATCTGGGTTGCCTCCTGAGACAATTTCAGGCGCCATGTAACGGGCCTTCCCCATAATACCTGTGTTTTGGCCTTGAGCTGTAACATTGTCATTGTCACAGATAAGCACATCGCCCGTTTGTGGATTGATCAATAAATTGCTGTCAGAAAATGTTTGAAAGTAATATCCTTTCAAATGCAGATGATAATATCCTTCACAGATTTGTAACGCAGTATTAAGAAGAGCAGTTAAAGATGCAAATGTCACTTTTGCCAATAAAAAATCTCCAAATTCGTTATATTCCGGAGGGTGTACCTGCATTACATAACCAAAACTATCATACTGCTTCTTTGTAAGCATTAAAGGCCATAAAAATGCATTAGATGGTGCACCTTTCTCAATATTGTTCTTTAGGTTCACGTAAAAAGTGTCGGGATATTGTTGTGTGTACCATTTCAATGCATACTGATGGCCTTGAAATTCTGCTAAATAAACAACACCCTGGCCTCCGCGGCCAAGTTCTTCAGTAACTTTTATCTGACCACTGCTAGCCAGATCAACTGAAGTTCCTGGTTTTAATTTTTTCAGATCTGTTGAAACTTTGTATGAAGTATCAGTATCCCAATCATCATCAGAAGTCGAATCGGCACTTTGTGCCTCAGCTTCATAATATTCTCGTTCCATTATACAAAATAAATAACGAAAACCGTCATTGTTTACCTCGTGGGCAGCATGAATATGTGAATTCACCAATTTAAAACCTGCTGCCCCTTTCGACGATAATTCCTGCTGAACATCTAGCCGGTTTTCATCGCTCTTTAAATCCGAAATCTTAAATTTCAAAATTATTTGCTCGTATTTTGTCATGATTACATTTATTAAGTCAGAATTCAAATTTTAAAAATTCACCGGATGCCAATATACTCATTGACTGCTAGTATACACTCAAGAGTATCTTCACCCAGGTACCATTGATGCGGACTTTAGATACATTTCTCTCTTAGCCTGCGATATGAACCCTATCGCAACCAAAGAAATACAAATTTTAGCCTTCTAAATAAATAATCTTCTTTTAAACTACCAGCCATCACTATCTGAGGATTGGCTATCATCCGGAGCTGCAACTGATGAAGCTCCGTCAATATTTTCAACCTCTTTTGTAATGGCTTCAATAACCAGATCTTCTTTACTTTTATTGCCAGCGGCACTACTTTGGCTTCCAATTGTTGAAGCCGTCACTGAAACCGTACGTATAAGTTTTTTCAGAGCTTCAATATTATGTACTTCTATCACTGCTTCCATATTATTGGTAAATTCCTTAAGCACATCTTTGTTGGCATCACTACCAATGGCAATGGCAATTTTAATGGCATTTTTATACCATTTGTTTTCTTTTAATTTACTTAAACCAGCTTCCCAATTGTCAGTAGGATCGCCATCAGACATTAAAAGTAAAACCGGAGCAAATGAACCAGTTGTTGTTTGCATAAATGCATCTCTTGAAAGCTTATTGTTTAATTCTAAATAAGCTGCCCCTAAATCGGTTAAGCCATCTGCTTCCCGGTCAACCCATTTAAATTCAGAGGCAGATTTTGGTCCACTATAAATCCATTCACAACCACTTGAAAATTGCAATGCTGCAATTTTAATTTCAGCATCAGCATTGCTAGCCGAAATACCTTTTAACATAGGTATTACCTGAGTTATAGCGTCATTTACTGCTCCAATTTTACTATCAGCCATACTGCCCGATGTATCTACAATAAAGAATAAAACCATTGTTTTTCTTGGAACCGGAGCTGAATCTAGTATTCCCATAATTTTAAGATTTAAGTATTAATTATTTGAGTTCGAATTCTGATATTATGATATTTCGCCTTTTTCTCCCTGTGAAAATGTAATTTTTAGACCCGGTTTTACAGGCATTAATTCATTTGTGGCAATAGTTCTGATTGTGCCTACAGTAGTTTCAACTGACCATGTTGTTGGCGACAGATTTTTCAGTTCCCAAACCGATGGATCAGTTTGCTTGATTTGCACAACAGCCATTGGTTGATGTGATTTACCTAAAAAGACGTTCTTTTTAGGAGAAAGAGCTATAGTACCATGATTGTTGGATTGAATGCAAAAGCTAACTTTGACAGGTTTCCCACACTGTATACAATTCGATGACTTATCAATATCTACAAAAGTCTCTTTGCCGCAACTGCTACAAACAATCAGCTGATTACGAATTGATGAAATAATGTCTCCCCACTTCGATTCTAACAGCCTATTTGTTGGATTTTTAATGTGATCCTGACTTAATGCATCAGTAAATGAATCTCGTAAAGTAGCGGTAAACAAAGGCCATAGTGCAATAGCATTTATATGCACTCCTCTTACAGGCTCATTTTGCTGGTTGGCTTTATCAAAAATAAATAATGCTTCACTGCCATAATGTTTCCGTTCCAGGTCTTCAGTCATGCATGGACAACTTACCACCCTTTTTCCTTCAAGTGGATGATTGCCATAGAATAGCATAAAAAGCATAACCACTAAAGAAAACCGATCGCTGTATTTATCTGGTTTTCCTCCTGCGACAATTTCGGGTGCCATGTAACGG
>CAYWXO010000245.1:0-3866 GCA_964462255.1 uncultured Thiobacillus sp.
TTGATCATTGCTGCTGAACAAAATCCAAGTGCAGTTAACCAAGAAGCCTTGTATGATTTGATAAAAAATTATGGTATGACCCAAGCTAAAGAGATGGGCATACCAGAAGACCAAGCAACTGCCTTGATTCAACCTTACCTTGCACAGTCTCCAGCTGGTATGCGGCAGTTCTTGAAAGATAAGCTGTTGGCAACGTTGGATGCTGGAAGTCGTCTTTCTGCCATGCAACCCACTGGCGCACCTGTTAGTAGCGGTGCTGGCACAGCAGTTGTTGCTACTGGTGAGTTTGGCGCTACACGACCAGGTGCTGCATTGCCAGGCACTACGACTACAACCGTATTGCCACCAACCCAAGTGCAAATTGCTGTTGAGGGTGATGGAACTGGCCTAACACCTGGGACGCAATACTTGAAAGGCCCACAAGCGGGTACTGTGCCTGGCTCTGTGCCAATGCTGTCGCCTCGACCAGTTGCGCCTGCTGCTATGGCTCCACCAGTTGTTAGACCCGCGGTTACAGGTCAAGCGCCGGGTGTGGCTGAGACACTAAGGTCAAACGCGACAACAGCAAACGAAGATTGGTCAACCACTTCCAAAGACGCATCTACTGCCCAACAACGCATTATGACGTTGCAGAAAATTAGGCAACTGGCTCCTGAAGCGTTTACGGGTGTTGGTGGGCAACACAAAGAGTTGATTGCAGGAATTGCCAACGCAATTGGCATTCCAGCTTATGAGGCAGAAAAGACAGCCACTGATGAGTTGATGAAAAACTCTAACCTGTTGTCTCTTGCCGGTGGCAACACTGATGCAGCCAGGTTGTTGGCAGAGGCAGCAAACCCCAACAAGAAGATGAACGAAAAGGCTATCAAAGATGTTGTAGGTCAGTTGATCGGCATGGAAAACATGAAGTCAGCAAAAGCCCAATACCTTGGCCAATACAGAAACGATCCTAATGCTTACATTCAGAAGCTGGCTGATTTCAATGATGTAGCAGACAGCAGGCTGTTCCAAGAAATGACCAGAGAAGAAGTAGCCAAGCTAAAAGCATCAATGAGCCTGGCAGAACAGAAAGCAATGATTGACAAGATCCGCAAGGCTAAACTTTTGGGAGTCATAAAATAATGGCTACTCTTGCTGATCTGTTTGAAGATACGCCTGCGGAAGTAGTGCTGACCAGCCCACCAAAGCTGACCGTTGTTCCTGCTACCGCCCCACCAGCGCCACCAGCGCCAGTTTTACAAACTGCACCAGCCGTACAACCTGCTCCTGCCCAGCCGGTCGCTCAGCCCACATCACGGGTTGATGCGTCCCAGCAAACGTTGCGCGATTCCGATTCCAGGATGATCTTGGAATCTGAAATTAAGAAAGCTGAATCCCGTCAAGCCGACCTACTGCGCGAATACAACAGTGGTCAACCTGAAAAGCGCGGTGGCGAGGCGCAAGATAATAAAAAGTACCTTGAACGTGTAGCTGAGCTTAAGGCAAGCCTAGCGCGTAACGAAAGTGACATGGCTGGCATTCGCCGTGAACTGGGGCGCGTTCCTGCGTCAAAGCTGACCGTTATTCCACCAACATTGAGCGATCCTGTTCCCATTGCTGCTTATCCTCCTGCACAACCTCCTTCACAGACCGCTACAGATGTTGGCAACTTCTCTGATTTGTTTGAGACAACAGTGCCAGCATATCAGCCCGGATCTGTTGTGCAAAAGCCTGTAGCACAACCCGGCGCTTTTACCGGCACTAGGGGCGATACAGGGATTGCTGGTGGCGATGGCCCGATTGCCCAGGCTGCGCTAAAGCATCTAAAGGCTCTAGGAGCCGCAACAGCATCACTGGCTGATGTAACCATTGCCGGCATCATCCCTGCTGTTGCTGGGCCTCTTACCTATGCTGGCGCTCGAGCCTTGCAACTATCACCGGCAGAGGCGGCAGCTGCTGAAAAATCAGTTGTTGGAGCCTTAGAAAAGCCGTTTGGCAAGACGTTTGGCGTTACTGAAGAGCCAGCGTACAAAGGCGAACTGAGCCGCGAAATTATGGATTTCATTGGCGAAAACATTGGCAAAGGTGCCAAGTACATTGCTGAACAAACAGGATTGCCAGAAAGCGATGTTGCCAACCTGATTGGCACAGGCTTAGTCGGCGTTGCTCCTGCTGCTGTCAAAGTTACAGCACCTGTCAGACGGGCATTGGGGTCAGGCGTCTACGAAATAATTGAACCAGTTGCTAGGGGCATTGATGAATTTGCTGGCAAGCCTGTACCGGCTGCGGTGGAACGTCCCAGAGTTGAGCCTACGATGGCGGCACCTTTGACAGAAGCAGCAGGATCAGGCGCAATGTCTGCCACCCAGCTAGCAGATACTCAGGCGGCATTTGCACAAAGACAAGCTGCTGCAAGGGCTGCTGCGCCTGTTGCTGCGCCTGCTGCTGGTAGTGTCGGTGCTGCTGCTGTGCCGACCATCACGACAATTCAGCAAGCGCTGTTAGGTGCGACACCAGAACTGAAAGCCGTGTTGACGGGCATTCCTTTTGAACAAACCAATGTGCCAACGTTTATGCGGCATATTGAAGCTGACAGCTTGCCAGTACCCATCCGTTTGACTAAAGGGCAGGCCAGCGGTGACATAGTGCAATTATCCAATGAACAAAATCGTCGAGGCAAAGACACGCAACTTGCACAACGGTTCAATGAGCAAAACGGTCTATTGATTGACAACATCAACGAAATCCGCACTAACGCTGCGCCTGATGCATACGGCACAAAGATCATAGAAAACAGCCAGGGCATCATTGATGCTTACAAGACGCTTGATGGTGATCGGAACAAAAAAATCAGCACGGCATACAAAGCGCTGGAAGATGCAAACGGTGGTCAATTTCCTATTGATGGCGCACAGCTAGCATCAAACGCAGAAGCCATGCTTGGCAAAAAGCTAAAGACAGAATTCTTGCCACCATCAATTAAATCCCAGCTTGAACGGTTTAAGTCTGGTGAGCCAATGACGTTTGAGCAATTTGAAGCCATGCGTACTAACCTGGCGGCAGAGATCCGCAAGGCAGAACGGTCTGGTGACGGTAATGCTGCCATGTCCTCGAGCATTGTGCGAGAGGCTTTAGAACAACTGCCGTTGACCGGGGAAGCTGCCACCAAGCTAAAGCCCTTGGCAGACTCTGCAAGAAGTTTGGCTAAAGAACGCTTTGATATGCTGAAGAAAGACCCAGCTTACAAAGCTGCGGTTGATGACGTTGTTCCAGCTGACAAATACTTGCAAAAGTTTGTTGTCAATGGCGTAAACAAAAACATCGCTACGATGGTGAACCACCTCGGCAAGGACTCTGTGGCCCATCAGCACATGGCCGCAGGCACTGTAAACTGGTTGAAAGACAAGGCTGGCATCGTAGATGAAACTGGCAACTTCACGCAAGCAGGATTCAACAAAGCGCTTAAACAACTTGATGACGTAAAAAACATGGAACAGATCTTTACGCCTGAAGCAGCAAGCCAGTTAAAGACGTTGGGCAATGTGGCCAGGTACACCCAAGCACAGCCTAGAGGCGGGTTTCAAAACAACTCCAATACACTGGTTGCTTCTTTGGCAGAAAAAGCTAAACAAACTATTGGCGTTGCCGCTGAAGGTGGTTTAAATATGGCTGTACCATTCTTGCAGCTTGGCACTACCGTAAAGGAAATGAGAGCGCGACGGGCCAATGAAGCAGAAGTGCGAAAAGCCTTAGAAATTGGCGCTGGCACTAAAAAGTAAACTGTTAAATCAATAACGCACCATGATTGACCAACAAACAATCAACATTGCTCTGGGCGCGGCGATGTCCGTTATCGGGTGGTTTGCGCGTGAGCTGTGGACTGCTGT
>CAYWXO010000246.1:0-3861 GCA_964462255.1 uncultured Thiobacillus sp.
GACCGACAGGGCCTTCCAACAACTTTACTTGGTTATCAGGGATTACCCGTGTCTCACCCTCAATCACATTGCTTTCATCTGTGACCTTCTTGGTTTCAGACTTAGCTTCAGGCGCTTTCTTCTGCTGGCTTTCGTAAGCCTCAAGTGCAAACCTGATCTCATCCAGCAGGTCTTCGTACCCCATATCCTTGTCTTTGGATATGCTTTCAACAGCGTTCAAGCTGATGTCGTCAATCAAGCCTGCCTTGTGCAAACGCTTAGCAAATGATTTAACTTTGGTTTTAGTTGTTTCAGGATCAAGGTCAAGATCGTCAACAGTCTCACGCGCTTTCTCAAGCGCCTTGTCAACCTTTGGTTCTTCCTTCTTAGGCTCAACCTTCTTGGGTTCCGTAGTAGCGTCTATGTTTTGAGTTTCAACTAAGTTGTTGAGCATTTGCTCGTTAGTAAGTACGCCCTGTGCACTAAGGTTTGCAACGGCAAATTTTTCCCCGTCAGGTTTAATAGACACTGCTGAAATTTTTGATGGATCATCAGCGGGACGCACAATAGTTACCGTGGCGGGTTTACCTTCAAACGTCACACGGTGTTGAGTTTTTGTTTCCTCGGCTTTTTTCTCAACCTTCTTGGGTTCAGCTTTCTTAACTTCAATCTTTTTAGGCTCGACCTTTTTGGGTTCAGCTTTCTTGACAACCTTAACGGGTGCGGGTGCGGGTGGTGCCTCCGCTGCTTTGGCTTTCTTTGCAGATGGTTGTGCCGCCTTGTTAGCTGCCCTCTTTTCTTCCGCACTTACTTTATCAAATTGCTCCCGCAACGTGCCAATCTTTTCTTGTAACGCATTTCGTTGCTTTTCTTTTTCAGAACCTTTACGGGGTGCACGGCCAGCCTTGTCAAGCAATGTAAGCTGTTGATCTTGTGCTGCGCGAATCTGATCCATGATCTGGTTAGATGTCACGGCGGTAGGTGCTGGAGTTTCCGCAACGGTAGGTGCGGGTGTAGGTGCAGGTGTGGCTTCAGCCTTTGGTGCAGGTGCTGGCAATGCTTGGAACTCAGGGCGTCCTAAGAACGTATCAATCTTCTGGACAATCGCAGGGCTACGGCCTTCCTTATAGATTGTCAACATGTTCTTTACATCTGCCGCATCTTCTGGTTTGGTAATGTCCAGACCTTGGATAGCATGGCCGGGCTTGCGCATCACAGCCGTAGGGCCAATACCCAATACACCAAGCGTATCAGCGGTGATGACGGGGGCTACTGTCTCAGGCGTGGGCTTCTGCCTTACCGTGGGTTCGGTAACTGGTGGCTTCTTTACGATTATCTTTGGGGGAAGAACCTCGGCTTCAGCAGTTGGTGTACCTACGCGAGTAAACAAACCAAGTTGACCTGCATCTTTGGCGGCGTTACGGTCAGCTTGACCTGCCCGTGCATCACGTCTGTTCTGTAAGTCCAAGGCAGCTTGCGCTTCTGCCGCTGTCTGCACAGTTTTAAATTTGTCAGGCGTGGCTGCTGCGGGTGCTTCTTGCTCGATGGGCTGACCCAACAAATCTGTTTGTTGTACGGGTGCTTGCTCAACTGTAGCCGCACGGATTTCCATCTGCTGTGGTTCAGGGATGGTGAACGCAGTAGCCGCATACTTGGCTTGCAGGTCAGGGGGCAGGTTCTTGGTTACCTTGGCGTTCTCAGCCTGCATCCGCTTGAACTCATTGGGTACGCGGGTGTCTTCCTCAATGATGCCTTGTATCAAACCATCGATGGTTTTGATGCGTGCTTTAACTTCTTTAGTCTGTGTCTGGTTTCCTAATGCCTGCTTCTCTTGAAACAACGTTGCATACGCATCCGTCTTCTGCATTACATCGCTGTAATCTTTTGGGAACGTCTGCTCCAGTTCAGCCTGACGCTGGGCACGTAGTGTTTGCAGTTCTGTGGCGGCAGCTTTCTCAGCTTCTACACGGGCGGTTTGTTGTTGGTCAGCTTCGGCTTTGGCTTCGGCATCAATTAACTTTTCACCCTCACGGGCGGCACGGCCTTGCTTGACACCCATCTGCTCTCGCTCACGTGCCAGTCTGCGTTGTTGAACTTGGGCTTCAAGTTCATTAGGTGTGGGCTGACCTGACTGATCTACGGTAGCGGGTGGGGTAGGAGTTGCACCTGTAAACGGGCTGACTGCTGAGCCACCCAGCATGCCCATCAAACCTTCTTTGGTTGCCGCACCCAACACGCCTTCCATTGCAGGGGTTTCAAATCCTTCACGTGTCTGCGCCACATTAGCGGCAAACTGCTCTTGACCGCCTTGGATAGCCTCGGGTACGGCTTCCTTTAAACCAGCGCCAGCGGCACGCTTTGTACCTGCAACGATGCCTTTCTTTGCAACTTCTTCCCCAGCTTCTTTAGCGGCTGCGGCGGCAATAGGTTTAGATAATTTCTTTAAAAGTTCTTTTTCTACGCCCGTACCGCCAGCCACTGCACCAATACCGGTGCCAGCCATGATGTTGTCCCAGTTTTTACCTGTAAAGTTTTGGGCTTCTAACGCGATCTTAGAAACTTCTTCCTTGGAAAGGTCAGGGTATTGTTTGCCAACTTCTTCTTTGACCGCATCGTAGATGGAGCCTTTGACAGAACCTGCACCTTGCAGTGCACCGAGGGCATACTTAGTGCCAATACCAACAGCCGCGGCAAACGCAAGCGCAGGTGCGCCAATCAAACCAAGAGCCGCCGCTGCCGGTACTGCCAAAGCAGCCGCACCAATACTCAATGCAACGGTAGGAACGGATGAGCCAACTGCGGAAGCAGTGGCTTGGATGGGGGCTTCGGTAACACCAGCGGCGCTGGCTTTAATTTCTTCTAATGTGCTACCAGACCTAGCAGCGGCTTTTTCAAGCGCATCACGACGGGCTTGTTCAGCTTGACGTTCAGGGGAGTAGAGCTGCCCTATACCTTTTTGCAGGTTGCCAAGAGTTTCCACTCCGGGGGCTTCAGCACCAAAACCTTGCAGTGTAGATTTAGTTGCACCAACAGCACTTTGAAGTGCGGCTACACCAGTGTCAGCAAGAGAGAATCCAGCTTCCTTGAATGGCTTGCCTGCATCGGGGTGCTGCGCTAGAACCGCCGATTCCACTTCCGCTTGAGACGCACCTTCTGGCCCCTCAATTTGGTACGTTAATCCGTTGGGGGCTTTGATGCGGTAGAGTGGCATGGCTATTTATTAGGTGTTACAACTTCAGCTTTTCCAAACCCTGTTGAGGGAATGTTATACGTACCGCTACCAAGTTTACCGCCGGTAGGGGCTGGTTGGATTGTACTTGCACGGCTGGTATTTGCAAGCATTCGTTCAACTTCGGTGTCAATAAGTCCATTCAACCACGTTGTAGCGTCAAACGGTTTACCTGCGGCTTTAGCTGCTCTTTCCGCTTTCAGTTGGGACAATGCAAAATTAGCGTCTTTGGTGATGTTATCGCGTGCGCTATCCCGTACCCTAGCAAGTTGGGATTCAGTCATTGCACCCTTACCCCCTGTCGCATTCAAAGCAGCAGCCCGAGATTTGTTTGCCTCTGCTGACACCATTGCCGCATCAGCCATACGTCCTTGAGTAATAGCATTTTGCTGTGCAGTTGCCACTGAAGCATCTTGGAATGCTTTAGAGTTCTCAATCTCCCGTGCTTTCTGTGCAAACTGGATACCTGCTCGTTCGGCTTCTTGAGATTGAGCAAATAGGCTAGCAGCATCAGCGCGGGCACCGCGACTGTCAGCGCGTTGGGCTTGAGACATTAACATCTCAGACTGAGTCAAAGCTATGCGTGAGGCTTCGTTGTTCTTCTGTGCTTCTTGGTATGCGTTCAAACCTTGCAAGCCACCTTCACCAATGTT
>CAYWXO010000247.1:0-3830 GCA_964462255.1 uncultured Thiobacillus sp.
GCATCAGCCTTTCAATGGCATTATACAAACTTTTGGATAACCTTATTTATCCAAACTTTTCAGTTATCAAAACCATTGCCCATAGTCCCCTGAACTACTGCATGGTGGCCTAAAAAAGTTTTGATAATATTATCGAACTTTGTGTCCAAACCAAAAATAAATTGTATTATGGACACAACGCATCTACAATCAACAAGACACTTGCTGCTCGACTACCTGATCGAGAAGGGGTACAAAAATGACTCGCTTTGGATAACTCGCAAGTGCCTTAAACTCGCCATTGAAGAGGGGTATAAACCAGAAATCCGTTCTTATGAAGATTTCTATGATTTTGCCGCGCAGCAGTTTGGTTATCAACCTGGGGAACCTCGCTACAAAAAGCTCAAATCCTATATTGGACTCCTCTGGAACTTCGACATTAACGGAAAATATCCTCAGGGCGTTGCTGCCGGGTTCATGGCGGGTCCATCGAAATATGAACAACTGAGGAATGAGTTCAAGGAAATCATAGATAACCACTATGTTATGCGAAGAGCTGAAGGGAACGCGGACAAAACCATTTACACCGAGTATCGTGCAGGGCTGAACTTCTTTTCCTTTATGCAAGACTGTGGGGCAAATGGGTTGACCGATATTGAGGCCAGAATGATATACGGGTTCTTTCATGATGGCAACAAGGTTATCCGTAGAGGTTCATATTGCCATCTCGTAAAGATGGTTTTGGGGACCGTCGTTGACAAACATGGGGAGCATGCTACGAGAATCATACGCCTTCTCCCAAAAATCAGGGATCAAAGAAAACTGTTTGATTATCTGCTGCCGGAGGAATCCCGCAAAGTCTATGATTGTCTCAAAAATGAGCCGTCCAGTTTGAGCCACATGGAACGTGCAATGGGATGGATATTGTACTTTGTGGGACTGCGAGGCACCGATATCGCCAGTATGAGTATGCAGAACATTGATTGGAAGCATGGGAGGATCCATTTGGTGCAATCCAAAACCGGCGTTCCACTGAATCTTCCTTTGAATGCGGCGATGGGCAACTCCCTTTTCGATTACATCACAGTTGAGCGTCCCTCTGTTGATAGCGAAAAAATCTTTCTTCACGCAACTCGCCCACATACTGATTTTCAGGAAATTGGATCCATCATAAACAAGGTATTCGATGCCGCAGGTGTTCGAGCCCAAGGCAGGGCACGAGGCGTCAGGGTAATGCGTCATCATCTCGTCACAAGCCTTCTTGCCAAAGGAGCAGATTGCGCCACCGTATCGAGCATAGTTGGGCATATGCATGAAGAATCCTTGCATCCCTACGTTGACACGGACATTGAACATCTCATGGCCTGTGCAATAAGCATCGAGCGATATCCTGTTGATAATAGAGTGTTTGCGATATGATACGAAGGCCTTATCTATCCGGACTTGCTCCGCTAATGAACGACTTCGTGCTAAGTCGCAAAGCCGCTGATGCCTGGAGCGTAACTTATAGTGACAATCTCCATAACTTCGACAAATATTGCTTCGATAACTTTTCAAAGCAATCGGAGCTCATAGAGGGGATGCTTGCATGGTGTAATCCACGTGAAAGCGAAAATGGGAACTCATGCCGAGTGAGAACAACTTGCGTCTGGAACTTCGTTGATTACTTCCGTGAATTGGGCAAGACTAATATCCGATCCAAACGCCAAAAATATGTCAAGGATCTGTCCTTTGCTCCCCATCTTTTTACGGATGAAGAACTTGATCAGTTCTTTGTGGAGTGCGATCGAATATGTCTCGCCAAATGCGAACGGAATAAAACTCTCAGTGCTAGGCTTAGTGCCCTGGAGATACCTGTCTTCTTTCGCCTGCTGCGGAGTTCTGGGTTGCGTACGTGTGAAGCTAGATGGCTGAATATCTCTGACATAGACTTCACTACGGGTGTAGTGTCGGTTCGTAAATCCAAAGGTGGGGGGCAACATCGTATCGTTTTGCACCAAAGCATGTTCGGGCTCCTGAACAGGTATATAGAATCTCTGTCCAAGTTGATGCCAGAATCCGCCTTGCTCTTTCCCGATGCAAAAGGTCATCCACATGATCCAAGGTGGGAGTCCTACAACTTCAGAGATATCTGGTCCCGTGTGAGTAGTGAGCTAGCCAGGGCATATGACTTCCGGCACCTGTATGCCACCCAAAACATCGAAGCTATGGAAGGTGTCGGATGTGAGATGAATGGGCAGTTGATGTTCCTGTCGCGTTCGATGGGGCACAGTTCCCCAGCTATGACTTGTGCATACTTCCATTATATCCCCGTCCTGCATGACAAGGTAGAGAGATGTAGCGGAGACTCTTTCAGAAAACTTCTTCAAAATCAATCGTGCCATGGGGAAGACTAGGAAAAGAGATGCGGCACTGCAAGAGTCATTGAGATTGAGTGCTTTGGTTCACAAGTGGACATGTTCATACCTGCCTTCGGTTGGGGCTCAGAGTCCTCATACTGTAAGAACTTATCGGTCATCATTGGGAATGTTCTCCGGGTTCTTAAGCCAAAACAAAGGCCTTACTCCGTTCAACTTGAATACTGATTGCTTCTCTGC
Organism: uncultured Thiobacillus sp.; assembly: GCA_964462255.1. Lineage (GTDB taxonomy): Bacteria > Pseudomonadota > Gammaproteobacteria > Burkholderiales > Thiobacillaceae > PFJX01. Next base: position 2,577 of record CAYWXO010000247.1, read on the forward strand.
AAACGTCTTGAACGAGTGGGTTGTCTGGATGAAGACATCAGCAGGGGCATCTTCATCGACGTGTAACAACAGGATGGCGGCCATAAAGAGTCTGCTCTTGTTCATGGGAGGTGAAGATATGGGGCTGGCATATCTTTATGATGCTGCGAAGAAACACGTAAAGCCCATCAATGAGCCGCAGCGGGAAGTTAATAGCATCAGCAAGGAAGCAATAAAGGCTCTTTTCCAAGAACCGGACTTGTATAGCCGTGTCGGCCGCCGGGACTACGCATTCATGCTGTTGACATATGGAACCGGGATGCGCCTGGACGAGGTCCTTTCCTTGAAAGTCAAAGACTTGACCATGGTCAAAGGGAAAGGGGCAGTTCACATCCTTGGCAAGGGCAACAAACTGAGAACAATCCCTCTTCTGGATAACCTGGTTGATTGTTTTTGCTCGTACATGAATGAGTTCCATGGTCGTACGCCTAAAGCGGATGATCTTGTGTTCTACTCTCCGTGCCATAGTATGCGTGCTAAACTGACGCAACCAGCGATATCAAAGCGATTGAAATTGTATGCTGAAAGAGCTCACTTTAAATGTAGTGAGGTTCCTTTGGATATGCACGCCCACGTCCTGAGGCACTCCCGCGCTACCCATTGGAGGGAAGAGGGGCTCAATCTTGTTGAAATCATGGAGCTTCTAGGACATAGTAGCTACCAATCTACGTTAATCTATCAGACAGTGACTGACCAGCAAAAGCGGGAGGCCATTGAGAAGATGGCTGACGAAGAGGTAAACAACCTGCCTAAGAAATGGCTACTCCCTGAAAACAAAAGTTTGGCCGAAGCTTTTGGGATATACACGAAATGACCATATTGTTATCCAAACTTCCTGGGCGGAAGTGCTTGAATATAAACCCTATCGGACGGGATATTTTGATAACTGAAAAGTTTGGATAAATGGCATTGTTGTCAAGGGCATAGTCGTGCCTTTGGATGTAATTGCACAGGGCATCATATCCCCTTTCGAAGATCCACATTGTGCGGACAGAGGTAATAAACCATTTACGAGGTTAGTGCAAACATGATATTACCGGGTATTGCAGGACAGGATTAAATCGGCCAGATCAGCACAACTGATTTCATTTATGAATACGACCAGACCATTTGGTGCCGTAATGTTAACTCTCTTCAAAGACGACTTTCTTAGCCTTGAGGTTTTCTCCCGGATGGGTGACTGGATCAGTAATGGTACCAAATGGTGAGGCCCGG
>CAYWXO010000248.1:0-3749 GCA_964462255.1 uncultured Thiobacillus sp.
CGCAGGTTTAAATCTTTCAGCAGCGAAAAAAGCACTCAGTTTAACGCTGGACTATTTTAATACCAGGACCACTGATCTTCTTATTCCACAGGCAATCGATGGCTCAAGCGGAACAACCTTCTCATGGGTAAACAGCGGCGCGATCAATAATCAGGGTGTGGAAATCGGCATGAAAAGCATCGGAAGTGCCGGAGACTTTATCTGGAATGTTGGTGTCAATTTTTCAAAATATCGCAATGAACTAACCATGCTCCCCAATGGGTTGACCTTGATAGATGGATTGTATGGATATAAATCAATTGCCCGTGAGGGAATGGCTGCGGGACTCATTTATGGGCTTAAAGGAAACGGCGTATACAGCACTCAGGCTCAGGCAACTTCCGAAGGGTTGAGTAATTATCAGGGAGTTCCATTCCGGGCTGGTGATTTCAGTTACATCGATGTCAATAGTGACAAAATTATAAATGACAACGATTTGCAGGTCATTGGCAATCCAAATCCGGATTTCTTTGGTGGAATCACTACTAACCTCTCCTATAAGAGTTTTGAACGCGATGGGGTTTTCTCTTTTTCATACGGGAACGAGATCCTGAATGTCTTACGTTCGAAGCTGGAAACAGGGGCAGCCTATCAAAATCAGTCGGTAGCAGTATTGAACAGGTGGACAACTGATGGGGACAATGCAACGGTCCCATACACACATTATTCATCAACAGTGGTAGTTCAACCTTCTTCTTACTTTATTGAAGATGGTTCATACATTAAAATGAAATCGCTGAGTTTGATTTATAACCTGAAAAGACAGATTTCATTTGCGCGCAGCGCTCAGATCTATATCACAGGATATAATGTGTTTACCTTAACAAAATACCTGGGCTGGGATCCTGAAGGGGCAGCGGGTCAGGGCGTATTTTCGCGGGGATACGATTTTGGTAATTATCCTCAGCCAAAGATGTTTATGATTGGTATTAAGGTGGGATTATAACCCTGCTTATTCAGCGATGACCAATAATTTTTATAACTATTTATAAATTTAAAACTATAGACGAATGAAAAGAAGATTATTACAACTGATCCTCTTTATTACTTTGGTAATATCGTTTTCATGCAAAGATTATCTGACTGTGGCGCCGAAGGATTACATCCCTTTTGACCAGGCCTTTAAAAAGGCAGATGATGCCATTTCTGCCGTATATGGACTATATGCATTAATGCAGCCATGCGTTGACCAGCTTTTTCTGGCTGGTGATGTGCAATCAGATCTTGTTGTTGCTGCACGCGGCGCAGATCAGTATATATCCGAGATTGCTCAAAACAGGGTTACTCCAACCAATCCTTATACCGATTTTTCAAATTTTTACAGGCTGATTGTTGCCTGCAACAATACAATTAAAGGATTAGATGACATCGAACGGCTCGATCCGGTTAATTACACCCTTGAAAAACATAAATTCAATGTGGCCGAAATTATCTGTATCAGGGCTTGGGCTTATCTTCAACTTGTTAAAATCTGGGGGGACGTTCCTTATTACGAAAATGCAATCACCGATCTACAGCAGGTTAAAGATATTGCACCTACAAAAGGCAATGTGATACTGGCAACTATTGGAAAGGAAGTAGCCGAGGAGTCCTTTCCTTACCTGCAATATACGTTGGGAAATAATCCGCTATTGGCTGCGCAATTTCAAAGCCTAACCTGTCCTTTTTTGTTGCACGAAATTAATCTATACCTGGGTAATTATGCCAAAGCCGCTGATTGGATCAGACCCTTTATCCCATATGGAATTGAACAGAGCGCAATCTATGGTCTATCAAGAGCCGGCGCCCCTGGGTTTATTAATAGCTTCTTATGGAATAGTGGCACGGAATGGCAATACAGTACGATAATGGCCATTCCGTTCGATGGCAGTAAAGGTCAGAAAAACAACCTGATGCATTGGACCAATAATGTTAATGGAGGGATTTATGCCGTTAAACCAAGCAGTGTTGCGATCGAACGCTGGGAAGCTCAGGAGAATACAGGTACAGTAACTGCCTGGGACGGCAATGGATATCCAATTGTTAAAGGAACAGGTGATTACAGAGGTTTTGGGTATTCGTTTTATGTAAACGGAAAGGATACTTTAATCTCAAAATACCTGTTGAAATCAGGTTCGTTTCAAACGATCAATGGTAAATCCAGGGTGGTGGGTGTGATGAAAGACCCGGCACAAAATGATGCGGAATCGAATGATGACAGTAATTTTGTTATTTACCGCGATGGCCCGTGTTTCTTAAATATGGCAGAATGCTGGAATCATTTAGGTTTGTCGGAGATGTCACTATTTCTTATCAATGGTTTGGTTGCAAATGTGAAAACATTGAACGGTGTAAGGAAGCATGCAAAGGCATCTATACTTAGATTAGACCTCAACGGGGACGTTTACAATCAGATGGAAAATATTATTCTTGAGGAGTCTGCACTTGAGGCTGCTTATGAGGGATTACGGTGGTTTACCTTAGTGCGTTTTGCAAAAAGGCACAATGATCCTTTAATGCTGGCAAGCAGAGTGGCAGCTAAATATCCGGTATCCCAACGAGCGGCCGTCATTGCAAGGCTTAGTGATCCAAATCGCTATTACTGGCCGTACTACTATAAAAACGTCGCTGCCAACAAATTGTTGATTCAAAAAGCCGGCTATTAATCAAAAAATATAAAGAATTTAGCTATGATAAAATTATCTTATTTTGCGATCCTGATAACCCTCATACTGGCTTTCGATGGTTGTGCAAAAATTGAGCCATTACCAGATATTGCACAACCGGTAATACAGGTATCCTCCATTAAAGAGACAGTTATGGTTGGCAATGTTGAAGTTAAAACCGGACCTGAAAAAGATTATGAGCAAGACAGTGATGTCATCTACAAACTTACAGTTAGCTCGTCTTCCGTACTCTCTAATTTTTTTGTAACAACTTCTTCTGATATCTATTCAAAGTTATCACATGTCGTGAAAACTGATCCTGAAAATGCGTTGGATGCTAGTGGAAAATTTGTTAAAAAGCTCAATAATGTGGTGGTTTATTTTGCCTATCATATCGATCCTTTGACCCCAATTTCCGCTGCATTTTCTTTACCGGTTATCGCCAGCTTTAATTTTAAAAACGAAAAAAATTACACAGGTACTATTTCAGATAAATTTTCTGTGATCAAAAAAGGAAGCACTGCAGGTAAAAAATTGACCAATATTGATTTGTCTTATGCCAGCAAAGATAAGAATGGAATAGGATCACAGCGCGGTCTTAATATCAATCATGGATGGAGGGTAAGCGGTTTTATCAATAACAGGGGTGGATTTTTTTCACTGGAGTATATTACGGATATTTTTCGATATGAGGATGCAGTAAAGATTGGTGATAAAATTGATTTGGTTGGATATATTGCACCTTCGGCAAGTACAGCGGCACGCGTTCCATTTATTAACGTTAATTCATGGAACTTTGTCTCCCCAAGCGACACAACAGTGATTGGTTCAAAATACGCAGGTTCGCTCATCGCTCAGGTCACACTGGCTGGTGGAGCCACAACTGGGGGGCCACATGAGTTGAATCTAACTGTCAACGGTGTAAAAAAAGCAATTACTTATTTTGGAACTACCACCACAACGACTGCGACCAACTTTGTCACTTTAAATAAAGCGGCCTATACGGCAGTTGGAATTGACCTGACAAGCTCCGCTGCAGTACTAAGTTTTAGGGCAATTAATGAT
>CAYWXO010000249.1:0-3735 GCA_964462255.1 uncultured Thiobacillus sp.
GTAGTGGTAGCAAAGCCGTTCCTGGAACAGCGCAACGACGCGGGCTTGGGTTTTTTTCTCGATTTGGCCGATGGTGGTCATGATGCCTTCCCCTTCCTTGATGCAGCCAGCAGAAATACAGAAACGGAGCCCATCACAATCCCATTTTCGCAAGCACCCTTTGCTCGAAAGCGGCGGCTTGGGAACAGGCGCGTTTTACGTCCGCCCATTGAGTAGTGATGTGCTGGGCATGTAGGCGATATGCCGAAACGCTTTTCTTGATGCGCTCGTTTTTCGGAAGCAGTGCCAGTTGTGACTCAAGTCCGACATTGCACTCCGCTTCGGCAAGCAGATCATGGTCAGGAGGCAGAACGGCAGCGGCAAGCCAAGTGCCTGACGACTGGGCGGGCAAGCAATACAGGGTTTTCTCGCCTGCTTCGACATGGCCAAGCCAACTGTTCAGTACAGACTCCAACTGGATGCAGGTGTTAGCCACTGGTGGACACGGCTGATCGCAAGGTAAAACCTGCCATTGCCTTTCCTGTGCCATGGCCAAAACCTCACGACCACATTGGTCGTATTTCCCGTAAGCGACATCGACATCCAGATGCACGATGAGCAAATCGAAACCGGCGAGGGTGGGATCGGTATCGAGTGGCCCGATATGGCGCAGGTTTGCGTCAAGGCACCATTTCAACACCCCGGCCCAACCCATCCCCAAGGCCGTGCGCGTTGCTTCGGGCTGCAATAGCGTCATCACAAAAGACCGTGGCAGCACTGCACGCAACGCCGCGTTGATGATCTCGTAGTCCGTTGCCCCCTCGGCGACCAAGGCGATGCGCAACTCAGACATTGGGCACAGCCCCAAGATGGCCCATCAACCAGAGACGGGAAAGGGGGTATTGCTGATTCAGTGCGGCCAGTTCTTGCGTCAATTCCAGTCGGCGAACACAGGTCAGGCCATTGCTGTTTCGCTCCACGGCAAACAGGCGGACCTCGGGGTCGGACAAATCCAGTCCATCCAGAACGGCGGGATTGTGCGCGGTGAACAGCAACTGCCGATCCATACCGTTATGGCGCAGCCATCCGGACAGATTGGCGGTGAGTCTTGCCAGCAACCGGGGGTTCAGGGCCTGATCCAGGTTATCGATAGCGAACAGCCTGGGCGCTTGCGGCAGCAGACACAGCAGGGCGGCGAAAATCACATACAACGCGCCCTCGCTGGCATCGTAAGCCGTCAATTCGTTTCGGCTTTTTACCATGTATCGATCAGTGAATTTCAGCATCCACTTGGTGCGCGGCACCTTGGTGGAAAGCAGCGTTGCGCCGTGACTGGTGGTCTGGATGTCTGCCACCCAGTCGATCAAGGCCAGCACCTCGTCAAATTTTTCTTCTGCCTTCGGGTCATCGTCGTCATTGGCCAGATGCTTGCTCAAGGCCGCGAAGCCTTCGGCCAGTTGACCGCCATTCAACCCGACCGGCGCACGCGACTGCATATCCGGCACGATGCCACGCAAGGTTGGCGTGTTAGGGCAATAAATGGCGTATTCCTGCAAGCGTTGCATGAGTTGCGCGGCGGGATTGTGCGGCTCCAGATCGACGAGTTTCAGAGCCGCCAGGCCGGCCTGCGGATTGAGGTTTTTCTTGTTGCGCACGCCATCGGAGACCACTTCCTGATGGCCGTCGGTCAACACTTCGGTTTTGTAAGACCAGGTTGGTTCGGGAGAGTCGAGCGGATTCAACAGTGAGACGCGGTAAGCCTCACCGGCATCCCCCTCCACCTCCACACCAATATGGGCTGGCGTACGTTCGGAAGCAAACGAGCTTTTATAAAGCCGAGGCAGGCCCGCCCTGACGCCGCGGCGCAGCAAGCTTTCGTCGTCAACCACCCCATTAGCCGCCGCCCCCAGCACCCCAAGCGCTTCGAGCACATTGCTCTTGCCCGCCCCGTTGGCGCCGATGAAGCAATTTACCCTCCCCAACTCGATGCTTTCCGAGTGAATCGACTTGAATCCCTGAATGCGTAGTGTGCGGATCATCCTCATACCAGCCTCGTCTTTCCTGTTAATAGTTCCTGCATCATGCCCTGCTTGAGGGCGCGGGTCTTGTCGCGCCGTCCCGCCAGCGCCGACATTTTGGCGTTCATGTCGGTCGATTTCATGATTGCGTCGGTCGATTGTCGGTCGTTTTAGCGACATAGCGCACAGCCCGCCCCTTGCCGATCTGCTGCAGAAGACCAAGCTCGGTCAGTCCCTTCAGGTCACGACCAGCGGTGTCATTGGCCACACCGAACTCGGTTACGCACCAGCCGCGCGTCACCATTCCCTCGGCCATCACCTGAGCGACGATGCGCTTTTGCCGTTCGTTAAGCTGTGCTTCGATTGCCGGAGTCACCGGGCCGGCGGTCGTTGCAGGCGTCTTGATCCGGTCGAAATTGCCCGCCGGACCAGGCAGGGTGACCACGAAGAAGCCATCCTGCTGCTCGATCTTCGGTTCGCCCAAGCCATGGTCCAGCATGGCGTCGCGCATCCGGGCGAACCCCGTGCCACGCTGCTCCATCAGCGACAGCGTGGCCAGCGCCTGGGAGATCAGCGGATTGCGTGAACAGGGCCGGTAGCCGCCCCGACGCAAGCGGGCCGGCGTCAGCGGTTTCAACGGATAACCGGGGCTGGCGATCTCAATGCGGTCGTTGAACACCCGCACGAAAATCTTCCGTGCCGCATCCTCGTAGTTGCGGTGCGCCACCGCATTGACCAGCACTTCACGTAGCGCCGCCGTCGGATACTCATCCAGTCGCACATTGTTCAGTCCGACGACTCGGCGCGGGTGAAAGGTGTGCTCGTCGATGAACTTCAGCGCCTGCGCAAGCGCCAGTGGCAGCGGCGCATTGATCCCCGCCTGCCCTTTCGGGCGGCCGGTGATGCGCGGCCCCTCGTAGGCGTCAGCCAGAATCTCGCACTGAGGAAAGCGGTTCGCCGGTTGGGGCGCAAACAGGACGAATGCCCCGGCCGTCGGGTGAAAACGATCCCTCGCCCCGGCGCTGACCGCGAGGCCTCGCACGTGCAGCGCCTCGCCCCCGGAGCGGAACAGCGGTTCCGAGGTGTTCGCGGCGATGCTGCCGTTGAAGCGATCAAGCAGACCTTGGTCCAGACCCGTCGTCAAGACATCAGTGAGGATTGCGCTTTCAAACGCCGAGGCTGCTTCCACCTGTTGCTCGCCATCGGCGACCTCGTTCGGGGTGGCCTGAAGCGCGAACGCCTCGGCCAGCATGCGGCGCAGCGCCTCCAGCATCTGCGGGCGCAAATCCTCGCGGTCATGGAAGCGCTTGTAGGTAAAACCATCCCGCTTGATCTCGGCAATCAGATCCTTCGCTTCCGGCATTCGTGCGCCATCCGTGGTGCCCTTGAGAAACACCACTGTAGGCAGTTTCAATTCCTGCGCCAGCCGGTATTCGTGGTGAGTCGCGGAAATCTCCCCGTCGGTGCCGCCGTATTCATTGGCAATCATCAGCACATAGGCCTGACAGCCCTTGAGCGCCGCGAGGTAAGGCTTGCTGTCCGGCCGGGGTGGTGGCGGTTCCTTCTCGAACAGCACGGGCACACTATGCTGGAGCAGAAAAGGATCGGTGGCGATCAGCCCGGCCACAGCGGCACGCTCCAGCTCCAGTTCCTTCTGCACGCTGCTGATGAAGAGACGAATGGGTTTCATACCAGCCGAATCCTACCGGTCAGCAGCTCCTGCATCATGCCCTGCTTG
>CAYWXO010000250.1:0-3723 GCA_964462255.1 uncultured Thiobacillus sp.
GGAACGAACACGATCAGCGCCAAGGGAGGGAGAGGGCTAAGCAATGGCGGCGGCGCCGGGGGCGGCCGGATTGCGCTGAAGGCCAGCGGCGGTGACAGCACCCAGTTCAACACGCTCATCATCACGGCCGCGGGCGGCGGGACCGGCAACGGGGGCCTTCAGGATCCTGGCGCCGGCACGGTGTACCTGGAGGCGGGATCGCAGGGTGTTGGGAAAGGAACCGTGTGGATCAACAACGGCGGCGCGCCGAGCCCGACCTACACCTACACCTCGATTCTTCCGTTCACCAATTCGGTCCCGGGCGAGCTGAGTCAGGCGCTGGTGGCCGTGACGAACTACGGCAAGGTCTTTGCGCCGACCAACGCCACCATCGGCAACCTGCTGATCTACACGAACAGCTCGTGGACCCTGACCAACTGGACGCTGAGAGTGAAGAGCTTTGAGCATTCGCTGGAGAGCCTGGCCGTCAGCGGGCCGGGCTACACCAACCGCGTGGACAAGTACGCGCAGGTCATCTGGAATCCTCCGGATGGCATCACCAACACGGCGGCGACCAACGTCAGGGCCACGACCGCCGACCTGGTGGGGACGCTGAGCGGGGCGGAAACCAATTACGACGTCACGGTCTATTGGAGCGTGAACAACAACATCGGCTCCTCGGCCTGGTTGAGCGACGGCGCCGCGTCGCACCAGTCGGTGGGCACGTTCACGAACGCGATCTGGCAGCCGGTCACCGGTTCGGTGGCATCGCTGACGCGCGGCGCGACCTACTACTACACGCTGGTCGCGTCGAACGGGACGACGACGATGTGGGCGAGCCCGAACGCGAGCTTCACGAGCGACGGCACGCCGCCGACGCCGGATCCGATGGGCTTTGCCGTGCTGCCGTCGTCGCTGGACGAGACCACGGCGGTCATGACCGCCTCGAACGCGACGGACGCACTCAACAACCCGGTGGAGTACTTCTTCACCAACACGGTCAACGGCGACACCTCGGGCTGGATCCCTGGCACGGTCTGGACGAACACTGGCCTGGCGAGCCAGACATACGGGTACCAGGTGAAGGCGCGCGACGCGGTGTCGAACGAGACCGCGTGGTCGCCGGTGGCCAACGTGGGCGTGGGGGTGGACGAAACCCCGCCGAACCCGTCGCCGATGAATTTTGTCGCGTTCCCGGCCGCGGTGGACGCATACACGATTGCCATGCGGGCGACAACCGCCACCGACGTGCACGGTCCGGTGGAGTACTTCTTCACCAACACGGTGAACGGCTCCATTCGCGACTGGAGCACGGACACCGCGTGGACCAACGGCGGCCTGACGCACAAGGCGACGTACGGCTACCAGGTGAGGGCGCGCGACAGTTTCACGAACGTGACCGCCTGGTCCGCCGTGGCCACGGCCGTCGCGGAGGTGCTCAACACCGCGACCAACAGCGGCAACTGGGAAGTCGCGGGCACGTGGTCGCGGGGCGTTCCGCAGTCCACCCATGACGTGTTCATTCCGTCCGGCATCACGGTGACGAACAACGGGCTCGGCCCGTACAGCATCTACTCGCTCTCGATCACGGGATTGCTGACGCATGCGGCGAACACGAGCACCGAGGCGAACAAGCTCAACCTCAGCATTGCCGGCGGTCTGACTGTTGCGTCCAACGGGGCGATCAATGTGAACGGCAAGGGGTATGGCTGGAACGGCACCACGACTGGATACGGGCCGGGCGGGAGCGTAGGACGTGGTGGTGCTGCACACGGCGGCCAGGGCGGGCAGTACGACGGCGCGGTATCCCTTGTTACCTACGGATCCGTGACCAACCCGGTCAACCTGGGCAGTGGTTGTGCGGCACGTAGCACCACTGGATCCGCCGGAGGCGGGGCCATAGTCCTTTACGTGGGCGGTGCGGTCACCAATAACGGACTGATCACCGCCGACGGCGATTCCGTAAGCGACCAAAGTTCCGGATCCGGCGGGTCGGTCAACATTACGGCGGCATCTTTCGCGGGCACGAACACGATCAGCGCCATAGGCGGGACGAGCAATAGCGGTCGCGCGGGCGCCGGCGGCGGCCGGATCGCACTGATTGCGAACACAGGTACGACGGCGCAGTTCAACACGCTGACGATCAACGCCCGCGGCGGAGATGGGGGCGCCAATAGTGACGGCGGTGCCGGTACGATCTACCTCAAAGTGCCGACGCAGCCCTATGGTTCTCTTGTGATCAAGAACGTCGGTGCGTACACCCCCGCGCTGACGACCTGGACGAACGAAACATGGCGCTTCGACAGCATTACCACGACCAACTACGGCACGCTGGCGGTGGGGACCAACAGCGTGCTGGACTTCACCGGGACGACGCTGGTGTCCGACAGCACGACGAACTCGATCACCTCGCGGATCATCCTGTACTCGACGTACACCAACCGGTATGTCTTCCCTGCGCCCTTCACCAATGGCGGGTGTCTCTCGCAGAGCGGGACGAATGTCTTTCCGTTCCCGGGTGATGTGATCGTTTCAACCAATGGCGTGCTGACGCATGAGGGTGGTTTGAACACCACCACGACCGAGGCCAACAGGCTCAACCTGAATATCGCCGGCAACCTGACAGTGCAGGCCGGTGGCGCGATCAGCGTCAAGGGGCGGGGGTATGGCTGCGGTGCAACCGGGTATGGACCGGGCGGAAGTCCGGGACGCGCGGGCGCTTCTCATGGCGGTCAAGGCGCCAACAGTGACTCCACGGCGTCTACCGTGACCTACGGCTCGGTGATCAACCCGGTCAATTACGGGAGCGGCGGCGGCAACAGTGGGAATGGCATCGGTGGAGGTGCCGTGCTCCTGCGGGTGGGCGGTGCTGTGACGGTGGTTGGTCTTATCATGGCCGATGGCAGCGAGGTCGCCGATAACAGCGTTGGGGCCGGCGGCTCGGTGAACATTTTGGCGACTTCGTTCGCTGGAACCGGTACCATAAGCGCTAAAGGCGGGAAAGGCCTGTCGAATGCCGGCGGCGCCGGGGGTGGCCGGATTGCGCTGAAGGCGAGTGGCGGCGACGCTACACAGTTCAGCACGCTCACGATCACGGCGGCGGGCGGAGGGAGCGGCAATGGCGGATATCTCGATCCTGGCGCCGGCACGGTGTACCTGGAGGCCGGGCCGCTGAGCGCCGGGAAGGGCACGGTGTGGATCAATAACGGCGGCGCGCCGACCCCGACCTATACCTATACCGCGATCCTGCCGTTCACCAATTCGGTCCCGGGCGAGTTGAGTCAGGCCCTGGTGGCCGTCACGAACTACGGCAAGGTGCTTTCGACGACCAACATCTCTGTCGGTAACCTGCTGATCTACACGAACAGCTCGTGGACGTTGACCAACTGGACGCTGTACGTGGATACCGAGGAGCACAATCTGGAGAATCTGGCGAGCGAGGATCCGGGCACGCAGACCAACCGGGTGGATCACTACAACCAGGTGATCTGGCTGAGATTGCCTGCCGGGACGCTGTTCAAGTTCCGGTAGGAGGGAAGAGGGTGGAAGGTTCCTCCTTCGCCAAGGCTTCGGAGGACAAGGGAGGGTGGAGGGGAAGGACCCAAGGAACTAAGGACCCAAGCAAGAGGGGATGGGCAGTGGACTGGCGGATGGGAGAGTGATGCGGTGACGCCCGGAATGTATCCACCCGGGCGTCAGCGCGTCAAGGCGTCACGGGGTCACGGGTTTCTGGAACAAAGGAGC
>CAYWXO010000251.1:0-3680 GCA_964462255.1 uncultured Thiobacillus sp.
CCAAACAGGATGCCGAGTTCAACCGCTTACTTGCAGCCGGAGATGCGAATGTATCTGGTCAAAAGTACCCAGAGGCAATAGAAAACTTCAAAGGTGCCCTGACAATCAAGGTAGGCGACAAGATCGCGACTGATAAATTGGCCAATGCCCAGCAGCTACTGACCAAATTGAATGCTGATAAGGCCAAACAGGATGCCGAGTTCAACCGCTTACTTGCAGCCGGAGATGCGAATGTATCAGTTCAAAAGTACCCTGAAGCAATAGATAATTTCAAAGGTGCCCTGACAATCAAGGTCGGTGACAAGGTCGCGACTGATAAATTAGCCAATGCCGAGCAGCTATTGGCCAAATTGAATGCCGACAAGGCAAAACAGGATACCGAGTTCAACCGTTTACTTACCTCTGGGGATGCGAACGTTTCCGAGAAAAAGTTTGCAGAAGGAATCGTTGATTTTAAGGATGCCTTGAAAGTTAAGCCAGGAAATTCTGATGCAACTGCAAAATTGAAAAATGCTGAAAGATTGTTGGCGCTATTCATAGCTGAAAAACAGAGAAAAGAGGCAGATGAGCAACGAAAACTTCAAGGTGAAGACAGTTATCAGAAAAATATTCAAACGGCAGATGCAAATTTTGCTAAATCCTTATGGACATCTGCAGTTTTCTATTATCAGGAAGCGCTGAAATTTAAGGTATCGGATAATTACGCTCTTGGGAAAGTTGAAGAATGCAAGAAGATGATTGACAGTAATATAACTGCAGAAAAAATGCAGGAATATACAGCTAATGTCAAAAGGGCGGATGATGATCTGCAAGCAAAAAAATACTCTTCAGCTCGTTTTTATTATGGGAAAGCCAGTGAGATGATTCCTTGGGAAACTTATCCAAAGGGACAGATAAAAGTTGTGGAGAAAATTATTTCAACTTTAGATGTTAACGGAACAGAGGCACAATATTTTGAAGCAATCAAACTGGCAGATGAAGCGGTGGTTCAAAAGAATATTGCAATTGCTCGTTTTTATTTTCAAAAGGCCATTTCGCTCAAACCTGAAGAGGAATATCCTAAACAACAATTAAAAAGATTGACAACTGAAAAATAAAACCATTTTACCGCTTTCTCGTACTAAACAATAGATTTTGCAATCATCCGTAACAATTGCTAATCTTTTGTTGCTGGGAAAGATCGGAATACATTATTGATAACAAAACATCGAATGACAGATAAAATTTATATACCCGCTGATTATGTGCCGATTCTAATTCAATCTCTGGTTGCTTTTGGTTTTGTTGCCTTCACGATGTTTGCAACTCACTTTATCTCAAGTAAGAGAAAGAGAATCAGGACGTTGCGCAAAGATGAGAATTTTGAATGCGGGATTGATATTCAAGGAAATGCCAGATTTCCTTTTTCGGTAAAATATTTTTTAGTTGCAATATTGTTTGTCTTGTTTGATGTAGAGATTATCTTTTTTTATCCCTGGGCCATAAACTTTCTGCAAATGGAATGGAAGGAATTTTTTGCAATGTTACTTTTTGTTGCCTTGCTTCTATTTGGATTCTATTACATTTATGAAAAGGGTGCCCTCGAGTGGAACAACGACGAATAACTATTTTAAAAGGCATGTACCATGATTCAATATACAAAAGTTGATCCACCGGAAGGTTATTCAGCTCCTGGTTTTTTTGCAACGACGCTCGACAAAGTGGTCGGCTTGGCACGGAAGAATTCTATTTGGCCATTGCCGTTTGCCACATCCTGTTGCGGAATAGAATTTATGGCCACAATGGGTGCCAATTATGATCTGGCTCGTTTCGGTTCGGAGAGGTTAAGCTTTTCTCCCAGGCAAGCAGATTTGTTGATGGTAATGGGGACTATTGCAAAAAAAATGGGACCAATATTACATCAGGTATATGAACAAATGGCCGAACCTCGCTGGGTTTTGGCTGTTGGTGCCTGCGCTTCCAGTGGTGGAATTTTTGATACCTACAGTGTTCTTCAGGGAATTGACAATGTAGTGCCGGTCGATGTATATGTACCTGGTTGCCCTCCGCGACCGGAACAAATAATTGATGGCTTTATGAAAATACAGGAGTTGGTTGGAAATGAGACTCTAAGAAGAAGATATTCTCCTGAATATAAGGCACTGCTCGAAAAATATGGAATAAGATAAATCATGGAGAAACAAGCAATTCAAAATAGACTGCTGGAGAAATTTCAAAATGACATTGTATCTTTCGATGAAAGTGCTGATATGTTGTCAATAACAGTTATCAAACAGTCTATTGTTGACCTAATGCGATTTATGAAAGAAGATTTGGGATATCAATTTCTGACAGATCTTTGCGGCATACATTTTCCTGATCAGGAGTTGCAATTAGGTGTTGTCTATCATCTTCATAATTTTGCCACGAATTCCAGGATTCGGGTGAAAACATTTACTTCAATATTAGACCCTGAAATTCATACACTAACTGATATTTTTTCAGCAGCTAACTGGATGGAAAGAGAAACATACGATTTTTATGGGATAATTTTCGTCAATCATCCTAATCTTATCAGGATATTGAATGTTGAATACCTCGATTATTTCCCGTTACGTAAAGAATATCCACTGGAAGACCAGACAAGATCAGATAAGGACGATCGCTTTTTTGGAAGATAATTTAATATGGAGCATTTAGGAAAAGAACATATATTAATCAGACCTGAAGATTACGATAAAAACTTCAGTACGTTGAACTTAGGACCGACGCATCCTGCCACGCATGGTATTTTCCAGAATATTCTGATCATGAACGGCGAGACGATTATTGACGCAGAACAGACCATCGGTTATATTCACCGCGCTTTCGAAAAATTAGCCGAGCGACGGGCATTTTATCAAATTACTACCTTAACTGATCGTCTGAACTATTGCTCTTCTCCGATAAATAATATTGGCTGGCAGATGACTGTTGAGAAACTTTTGGGAGTGAAAACATCTAAACGTATTGATTACATGAGGATTATTATCATGGAATTGGCCCGAATCTCAGACCATTTGATTTGTAATAGTGTTATTGGCGTAGATAGTGGGGCATTGACAGGTTTTACTTATGTTTTTCAGGAAAGAGAGAAAATTTATGAAATATATGATGAGCTGTGTGGTGCCCGTCTGACAACGAATCTTGGTAGAATTGGTGGTTTCGAACGGGATTTTTCACCATTGGCGATCAAAAAGATCAGAGATTTTATTACAAATCTGCCGAAAGTGATCAAACAGTTTGAAAAACTCCTGCTTCGTAACAGGATATTTATGGATCGTACTATCAATGTCGGTGGAATATCCGCTGAACGTGCCATGAATTACGGTTTTACCGGTCCTTGCTTGAGAGCCGCCGGCGTTGATTATGATGTTAGGGTAATGAGTCCATATTCATCTTACAACGATTTTGATTTTACCATCCCGGTAGGGACGAACGGGGATACTTACGATCGTTTCTGTGTTAGACAAGAAGAAATCTGGCAAAGTATCAGATTGGTGAAAAATGCACTTGAAAATTTGCCGGAAGGGAGCTTTCATATGGATGTCCCGGAATTTTATCTACCTGATAAAGAAGATGTTTATAGCAAAATGGAATCTTTGATATGGCATTTTAAAATTGTTATGGGAGAAGTGGAAGTGCCGGTAGGAGAGGTGTAT
>CAYWXO010000252.1:0-3677 GCA_964462255.1 uncultured Thiobacillus sp.
GGTATCATTTCCCCCGTCGGCAACAGCATTGATGAAGCGTGGGCTAGTCTCATGGCAGGTCGATCGGGTATCAGCAGAATAGATCGATTTGATGCGTCTGCTTTTTCCTGCCAGATCGCGGGCAATGTCAAGAATTTCGAGTTGGCTAAATATCTCACCCCAAAAGATGCACGTCGCATGGATTCCTTTATCCATTTTGGTTTGGCGGCGGCAATAGATGCATTTCAGGATTCTGGCCTTGAAGTCACGGATGCGAATCGTGAACGAATTGGCGTCAACATCGGCTCCGGCATGGGAGGATTGCCGATGATTGAAGAAACACACAAGATTTATCTGGCCGAGGGGCCGCGCAAAATTTCGCCCTTTTTTGTGCCCGCCACCATCATCAACATGATTTCTGGCCATTTATCCATCAAGTATGGGTTGCAAGGCCCGAATGTGGCCATGGTGACGGCGTGTTCAACCGGCACACATTCCATCGGTGAAGCCGGCCGCATGATTGAGTACGGTGAGGCAGATGTGATGATAGCCGGTGGTGCCGAAGCGACCATTTGCCCGCTGGCGATAGGCGGATTTGGTTCGGCGCGTGCGCTGTCAACACGCAATGATGATCCGGCTGCGGCCAGTCGTCCGTGGGATAAAGGCCGCGATGGTTTTGTCATGGGCGAGGGCGCGGGTGTGCTGGTGCTGGAAGAATATGAGCATGCCAAGGCCCGCGGCGCGCGCATTTATTGTGAATTAATCGGCTATGGCAAGAGTGCAGATGCCAATCACATGACAGCACCGATTGAAGATGGCTCGGGTGCGGCGCGCTGCATGAATGTTGCATTGCGCAATGCGCAGCTTAATCCGGAGCAAGTGGATTACATCAATGCGCACGGAACTTCAACGCCGTTGGGCGATTTGGCAGAAACCAAGGCGGTCAAGCTTTCCTTGGGTGAACAGGCTGCCAAGGTGATGGTGAGTTCAACTAAGTCGATGACTGGGCATTTGCTCGGCGCTGCCGGTGGCGTTGAAGCCGTGTTTTCCGTTTTGGCCATTCAGCGTCAGGCGGTGCCGCCGACAATTAATCTGCTGGAGCCGGATGAAGGCTGCGATTTGGATTACGTCGCCAATATTGCGCGTGACGCCAAGGTTGAAGTGGCGCTGTCCAATTCCTTCGGTTTTGGCGGCACCAACGGCACTATTATTTTCAGCAAACTTTGATGGGGTGTACTTTCAAGCTTGCTTGAAAGTGCGTCCATAGTCATGTCTCGCGTTCTGGTTGACGGCGTGGTCAGCACTGTTGTACCGGCGGATGATCGCGGCCTGATGTATGGAGATGGCGTTTTTCGCACGCTGCGTGTGCTTGATTCCGCTCCACTTTGGTGGGACGAGCAGTTGCGCAAACTGGCCGATGACTGCAAGCAACTGGGGTTTTCTGTGCCGGATACTGCTGAGTGGCAAGCAGATTGGGCTCAGATTGCGCCCGATGCTAAACAAGGCGTGCTGAAGCTATGGGTGACGCGCGGCAGTGGCCCACGCGGCTACGCCCCCCCTTTATGTCCGCAGATTCGTCGTGGCATGCGTTTTGATCCCCTTTTTATTGAGCCGGTGTTAACACCGCTACACATGCGTGTCTGTAGCTTGAAGCTGGGTTGGCAACCGAGGTTAGCGGGTATTAAACATTTGAATCGGCTTGAAAATGTGTTGGCGCGGGCGGAATGGACCGATGCCGATATTCAGGAAGGTGTGCTGTTGGATACGGCCGATCGCGTTATTGCTGGGGTGATGAGTAATCTTTTTATTTGGCGACAGAATCAATTGTTAACGCCGCGGCTGGATCAATGTGGCGTCGCCGGGGTTGCGCGCGCGCGCTTGATGCGCTTGGCCCGCGTGCAAGGAATAGACGTCATGGAAGCAAATTTGACCTTGCCAGCGGTGTTCGCTGCCGAGGAGGTGATGATGACCAACAGCCTTTGGGGGGTGCGGCGTGTCGAACGCTTGGACAGTCAATATTGGCCGGCGGCGGTGATTAGCCCGCGATTAGAGGTATTACTCCATGCGTAGAGCGTTTAATCGACTGATTATGTTCAGTGCGTTAGCCATTATCGGCTTTGCTGTTTGGGTGTATCGCTACGCGCATGACGTCACGGCAATGCCAGCTTCGGTATTTCCCTATGAATTTTCTATTGAAAAGGGCGACTCTTTGCGCATGGCGGGCGAACGCCTTTATCAGGCCGGCATCGTGAGACATCCTTGGGCTTTTGTATTGATTGGGCGTTTGCAGGGACGCGCGGGTGAAATCAAGGCGGGCAACTATGTGCTGGAACGGGCCGCGACACCGTTGGCTTTGCTCAATAAAATTACGCAAGGTGACATCATCCTGGGCAAGCTGGCGTTTATTGAGGGGTGGCGTTTTCAAGATATACGTCGCAGTGTTGCCGCCCATACAGGCTTGCGCCACGATACCTTGACCTTAAGCGATGCTGAACTCCTGCAAGCAATTGGTGTGGAAGAAACGCACTTGGAAGGCCTGTTGTTCCCGGATACCTATTTTTTTGATCAAGGCAGTTCTGAGTTGGCGCTATACCAACGTGCTTATCACGCCATGCAGCAACACCTTGCCGCCGAATGGGAGAAGCGTGCTGCGGGTTTGCCTTATCGGACGCCGTATGAAGCGTTAATCATGGCATCGATTATTGAAAAGGAGACCGGGGCGGCGGAAGAACGGCGCTTGATTGCCTCGGTTTTCCTCAATCGTTTGCGTCTGGGCATGCGTTTACAGACGGATCCAACCGTGATTTATGGCCTAGGGGAGCGCTTTGACGGCAATCTTCGCCGTGTCGATTTGCTCTCTGATACACCCTACAATACTTATACGCGGGCAGGGTTGCCGCCGACACCGATTGCATCGCCGGGACTCGCCTCTATTCAAGCCGCGTTGAACCCTGAAACCAGTAAGGCTTTGTACTTTGTAGCCAAAGGCAATGGGCGGCATGTTTTTTCCGAAACACTGGATGCGCACAATCGAGCGGTAAATCGCTATCAACGAGGGCGTTAAGCATGTTCATCACTCTGGAAGGTGTCGATGGCGCAGGTAAAAGTAGTCATTTAGCCTGGTTAGAAAGCTGGTTTGCCGCATGTGGGCACGCCGTTTGCATGACGCGTGAACCGGGCGGCACCGCAATTGGCGAGAAATTGCGCGCGTTAGTGCTGCATGAGCCGATGCTGCCAGAAACCGAGGCATTAATTATGTTTGCCGCGCGCAAAGAACACATTGAGCAGGTCATTCGGCCGGCGTTGGCGGCGGGGAAAATCGTCATTTCAGACCGCTTCACCGATGCCAGTTTTGCCTATCAATCGGGCGGCCGCGGCTTGCCGGCCGAGCGTTTGGCCATTTTGGAAAGCTGGGTGCATGCCGATTTGCAGCCAGACATGACCTTATTGTTTGATCTGCCCACCGATATGGCCGCGCAACGTTTGGCCTCGGCGCGTGCGCCCGATCGCTTTGAACGGGAACAGGCCGATTTCCATGCGCGTGTGCGTGCTGCTTATTTACGTCGTGCCGAGCAATATCCACAGCGCATCCACATTATTGATGGCAGTGGCAGCCTGGAAGCGGTGCGGGTGCAATTGGCTGCGGTGTTGTCCTTGGTGTTAGCGTTGGAGTCTGTCGCGTGATTCATCCGTGGAAT
>CAYWXO010000253.1:0-3601 GCA_964462255.1 uncultured Thiobacillus sp.
TATCGTCCGGCCTGCTCTTAAAGTCGCCGCCCCACTTAAGGCCGTACTTTTTAGCGAGCGCCCGGATCATAGGTACTTTTTCAGCCGGGAAAGTGTCGTATTTTCCTAGTGGATGCTTTGTCGCATTTAGATCGATGGCCGTCCCGGATGAGTGGCACGATAATTTTGTAGGGTTGCCTCTTACCATCCTGTACGCATATGCCCAGTCGTCAAACGTACCCTCATCGATCGGCTCGATCAGCTCGTGAAACTCCGCAGCAAAGGCGGCCAAAAGAGGCCCAACACTTTCGGCACACCTTAGCTTACGATCCGTACCTTTTACGAGGTAGGACTTTATTTTAATTGCTTCCGGATCTTTAGATGCCGGGTAGCCGTTATAGCTAGTCTCCATTAGTAACGCTCGGTGTGGATTGTTCCGCTTGTTGGCGGTCATAATCAGCCTTATGCATTGAAGTAAATTCCCCGTTGCCGTGGTCAATTATGGCGTGTTCAATAGTTTCGCCAAAAGCATTTTCTAAACTGATGATTTCGATTTTGTCCATTTTATAACTCCGCACTAAATCCGATGTAGGCAGTAGCATCGGTAACTGTTGATAATTGATAAGGACGATACTGGGTCAATCCACTAGATACATTTGCTCTAATGTTGGCAATGTCGGTTGTTGTTACTAAATCGTTGTTAATTGCCAATGTTGTGATGTTTGTAGCCGTCACACCATCAAATAATTGTATCGTCCCGCCATACTCAATAGCGGTTGGTCTTGTTCGCATTGTTGTTGGAAATTTGCTTTGTAGCATAGCCCCAGTCGTGGAAATTGCGCTGCCGATAGCAAAATTGCTGTAATTTGATGCAGGTGTTGCTCGGTAATAGTACCTCTGACAAGCGGCTAATTCTCCTTGGATTGTTCCGCCAGCGCGCATAAAGGTTGTTGGTACTGAACCAAGTTCCAGCATAAATTGTGAATACTCAACAATAGAACCTGAAGCAGAACCACCGTTGAAATCAACAATGACTCGCAAAGAGTTAGCCGTTCCGTCACTAGGAATTGCGGCCGTGATTGTGCCTTGATAATAAGTTGCTGTAGAAGTTCCAGCGGTTGTAGGTAATGAAGCAAGTGCAATACTTGTTGTCGAAATGTCTGTCCAAGTCGCACCTGTTCCAGCATCTGCCGTTGCTGATTTCTGCAATTTAAGAATTAAGCCAGTTGCGTTAAAAGTTGAATTGACTCGCAATTTAACCGAGTAGGTTGCAGTTGAACCTTGGAGCATTTCGACCTGAGCGGTTTCTATCATCTGGCAGACTGTTGAATAGGCACTTGCGCCTGTTGCAGTTGCTCGCAAAATGTACCGAGAAGCTGCTGGAGCACCTGTTGTCTGTTGGCTAAAAGTAATGTTGCTAATTGAACCAAGCGTTGTAAAGCGGTCTGCAAAATAGCCAGCAGGATTAACAAAAGATGTGCCACGCTGCCAGATGTCAAAGTTTCCATTAACCAAAAGGTTTTTACCTGCAACCTGTGAACCTTGATAGCGCAAGCCTGTTGAAGTGGAACTATCTGCTACAAGTGTCTCGCCGTTGTTGCCAACTGCCAAGCGAGCAGGTGTATCAGCTGCGCTCGCTGCAATTAAATCGCCTTTAGCATCGACGATACTATTTTGGATCGCGTTAGCATCATCCGTAGTAACCCAAGTAAAGTCCATATCTGTACCGGAGGTTTTACTAAGTACCTGCCCGGTAGTGCCGCCCTTAAGATCGACTAACGAACCATCGATAGAGTCTCCAAGTGCCTCAATAGCCGTAGCTCCATCTTTGACTAAGTCAGTCGATGTAGGTACAGGCCAGTTAAAATTAGGGGTAACTGTTGCCATTATGTCAAACCTCCAAATGCGTTTTCCCACTCAAGTGTAGCGTTTACACCTGTCCAAATCAGGCTAGGCGGGCTTACTGTGTCCCATTGTGGCGCGACCAATGAGAAATCTGTAGGGCTCAAAGTGAGCGTTATGTCTACGAATTGAGGCGTAGCCCTGATAGCAAAGCCTTCTAAAAAGCCGTTAAAGGATCCGTTAAACATATTGATAGGTAAATCGCTAATAACGATAGGCTCACCAAAAAATACATTTATCAGCTTGTTTCGCTCAGCATCCGGTAAGTCTGAGTTATCTAGTCTGAAAGTAATGGCCTGCAGTTGCTCACGTGGGATAGCCCGGAGCCCTAGCTCGCGATCCATTACATCGTTTACATCGCTTAAGTTATGCAGGTTAGAGCTTACGCTGCGCTGATAGCGGCCATAGTTAGCGATAGAGTCAGCATCTAAAGCAGTTGCCTGATTATTGTAATTATTACCATAGTTAAATACGAGCGAGTTACGGATCTTGCCTATCTGTAAAATTGACTTAACGCTCGACGGGATAGCGTAATTAGCCGAAATAGTCGTATAGCCGTTAGCCGATAGGTAAGCCGTACGATGATCGGCATCGGCGTAACAGACTCGCCCAGCCTTGTCCTCATACATATTACCGAGCGCGCTTTGTGCGATCTGCGCGCATAGGTTATAGCTACTAAACGGATCAGCTGAGCGAGATATCATCTCGTAGAGGCCCGGCTGGTCGATCTCGCCAAGGCCCACATTTTCAGCGTTAGCCCACGTAGTCGTAGGGTCGTAGTCCTGCCATTGTAAAGCCGGTGCTACCTCAAACCAGCTATTAATAAGTAGCTCGTTAAGGATGTCGAAAATCTGAGTCCCGTCCTCCACTTTAGGCAAGGCATCCGGAAACAGGGCTTTAGTCAATTTAGCCAAGGATCCTACGGCCAGAATATTACCGATTGTTATAAAGCCGACTTCCTCAGGCGAGCGTACCGAGATACCAAAATCGGATACCGTACCGCCAAAAACAGGCACGTACGTACCGGAGCTACTCTTTAACTCTAGGGTAAGGCTATCGGTAACATCAATACCAAAAGCCGTGTTATCTATGTTTACGATCTCCATACGAGCATAACCCGCGTTACATTGTAGGTCTACATCATCTCGACCAGTTGCCATATTTACGCTTAGGACGTTTGTGTAAACAGTCGTACCGACAGTTATACGCCACTCAGGCAGCCAAGTACTCACGCTATCGTATAGTCTCCGGAGCCTCTATTAACTGAGGTTCCCCTATAAGTTGATTGATTAAGTACGTCCTCAACAGCTCGAGCGATAGCCTCAGGATCCCCTAAACCTGCCTCGATCTTAATATTATAAGTAGCCGGATAGCCGGCGCCGTAATTCATCGTAGGGCTATAACCGCCTAGGTTGCTTTGTTGATCCTCGGTTAAAGTTGGAAATAAATCAAAGATAGTTACATCCTTGCCTAACGTGCTGGTTGCCTCAGCCATTTTTTCAACGGTATCTATAACGGTTGAAACTGGGATAAGTGAACCTACACCGCTGGAAGTCAAACCGCCTAGATTTCCGCCGGTGCCAATCTTTCCTAATAACGCTATATATTCTTGTAATGCTTTCAAGCGCGCATCGTTGGCTGCCTTTTGTGCCTTGGCTACGCGATCGATCATATTTAACTCTTCTGATTCGCGAAGCTTGCCGAGGACCGTAGCCGCGTT
>CAYWXO010000254.1:0-3592 GCA_964462255.1 uncultured Thiobacillus sp.
GCGAAGTACAATAAGGATCAGTAACATTTGCCAGCATTTCTGCCGACATTCCTTTTCCATTATCTTTAATACTTATACTATAAATATTTTCTGCTTTATTATCAATCAATTCAATTTCAATAAAATTGGCTTCAGCAACAATTGAATTTTGAATAATGTCTAATATGTGCAAAGATAATTCTTTCATTGTTATTATAATAACAGTTAGTGTAATTTAATTTATAACTTTTCTATTTCCCTTACCAGTCAATGCTTTTTGAATTTCAAAAAATGAAATTTCATTCATTTCAAATATCGTTGATATTTCACCAATACTATCAATAAAATGTGAATCAGAATTGTGAATCAGTGTAAATGCTTTTAAGTAAGGATTTTGATTATAGAAATCATCTTTTGTAACATGTCTTGATATTTCAAGTGCATCCGCTTTAATATCAGTTGGAACAAAACCCAATTGACTTATCAGGCTGAATTTCTGACGATTGACATGAGCTGGAATAAATAAACCATTCAATTCATGAACTTTTTCAGCCAAAGCATCAATAGAAACATCCAAAGCAGAATTCAGCAGAAATTCTTCTTCTTCAATAATGTTTTCCTCTTCATCAACTATCAACTGATAGCCAAAACGTTGAACATCATTCTTGATTTTCGGCAAATGAATGTCAATATATATCTGAAATGCAGACAATTTCTCAAAATTTTCAAAGAACGTTAGACAGTGAACTTCCTCTCTTGTTGTAATTTCAGCTCCACAAAGAACAAAAATACCATTTTTTTCACCAATTTCTCTGGTAACTTTACATTGTTTTGTACTATTATGGTCTGTTAATCCAATGATATCCAATTTTCTTTCCTTTGCTTTATTAATAATATTTATCGGGCTCATCTCCAAATCTGCACATGGTGATAAAACGCTGTGAATATGTAAATCAGCCCTGTAAATCATTATTTTTTAAGTAAATTGTATAATTCACCGGCTATTTCAAAAGCTTGTTTATCAGTTCCCAAAATAGGAATATCTTCTTCATTGCTTTGATTAGCAGTATCATCTTCAGGTTTAAAGCCTTTTACCAATATAATTGCTGATAATTCTTTTAAAGAAGCAATAGCCATTACATTTTTATGGGTTTGCAAAGTAATCCATGCACTTCCGGCTTCTGCATTTCCCATTACATCACTAAGTAAATCAGATGAATATCCGTTTATAATTTCATTTGAAAGTCCTTTTTCACCTGAAAAAACCTTCAAATCCAAAGCTGTAACAATTTCTTCAACTTTCATAATATTATTTTGTATTAAATTTATCACCCCAAATACGTTTCATTTTAGCTATAGCTTCATTCATGGTCATACTTCCTTTTTGTTCCATAATACGTTGAATAAAAACACAATCAGTAATATCAGCCCTATTCATTACAATATCTTCAGCTAAGGTCTGACAGGTAGATGCTCCGCACATTCCACAATCGGTTTTTGGAAGATATTCCATTATTTCTCGCATTTTACCCATCTTTTTTATGGCTTCCGACATATCTTCATCCAATTTCAACATCGAACGCGGCATAATCTTTGAAACGTTCATATTCTCAAACAGATACTTTTTATATTTAGTAAGTTCCTTAGAAATACAACTTTCTTCATTTTGATTTACTTCAGCAGAATCAGCTCGTTTTTTCATCCTTTCTACTGTAAGAAAACGATTTCCACTTGTCAGAACTCCTCCTGCACAACTTTCGTCACAAGCTCTGAGTTCCAGAAAATCAATATCTGAAATTTCTTCACTCTCAATTTTTTCAAGAAAATCTATTACATTATGTATTTCATCTATTGCCAGTGATCTGCCATTAGTTGTATCTTTTTCGCCATTGGTCAAACTCCATAAAATGCCTTTAGAATCAAGTTCATCTTTTTGTGGAACTGCACAATAATCTTTTCCAATATTCTTGATACTTTTATAAATTTTATTGTAAATAAAATCAAGATTTATTACACCTGTAATAACTGATTTGTCTTCACCTACAGGACTTTTAACTGCAGCAATTTTTGCTGCACATGGAGTTATGTAAAATAATCCTATTTCATTTTCAGGAATTTCTTGATCGGTAAGTAATTTTTTATAATATAAAGCTGCAATATCCAAAGGTGATTTTAATAAAATTAAGTTATCAACCAATGCAGGAAACTTAACCTGAATTAATCTGACAACTGCAGGACAAAATGTCGAAATAAGAGGTTTTATTTCAGGATTTTTTTTCTTAAAGTCTTCTTTTGCATCAAGTAAAATATCTACAGTATGTTCTATTTCAAAAACATGAGTAAATCCAATTTCTAATAAAACACTATAAATCTGTTGTGTAGAAATATTCTCAGGAAACTGTCCGATTAAAACACCGGGAACTAATGCAATACGATATTTATAATTAAAAATTTGATTAAAATCATCATGGTCAACATAAATGGCATTTACAGGACAAACTCTAAAACATTCACCACAATCCACACAGCGGTTTTCAAACAAATTAGCTTTACCATTCTTCACCCTGATAGCCTCAGTTGGGCATACTTTAATACAATGTGTGCAGCCTATGCAATTTGGCTCACTTATTTTTAAAGCATGGTGAAAATATTGATTATCCATTTTTATGAAATTTTTACCATAATCGTTACTTCTGTTCCCACACCAACTTCACTTTTAATATCCATAAAATCAGCATTTTTCTTAATATTAGGTAAGCCCATTCCAGCTCCAAATCCCATTTCTCTAACCTGCGGACTAGCAGTTGAATAACCCTCTTTCATAGCTTGATTAATATCTGCTATTCCTGGTCCCATGTCTTTTAACAGTAGTACTATTTCCTCTGTATTAATATCAGCATAAATAGTACCTCCAAATGAATGAGCAACTATATTTACTTCTGCTTCATATAAAGCTACAACAGTTCTTTTAATTGTAACTGAATCCACATTCAGTTGCTTCAATACCTTTTTTATCTGGCTTGAGGCAGAACCTGCATTTGAGAAATCTCCACTTATTACTTTATATTCGAAATGCATGTTAGTAAATTGGTTTAATACCTGCATTATACAGAATTCCTGATGCCTTAAACATTGAATAATCACATTCCATAAGCAAAATGTCATTTTCTTCTGCCAACTCCTTCATTTCAGTTGTAACACTTTTACCTCTAACATAAATTACATTTACTACATCCGACATTTCAGCTGTACGTAAAGATTGGATATTAGCAAGTCCGGTCAATAATAATATGTTTTGAGTTTTTACAGTTAAAACATCGCTCATTAAATCAGAAGAAAATGCAAATTCTACTTCATTATCAAGCATTTTATTATTCCCATATACCTTTGCATTTAGTAATGCAGCAACTTCTCTGATTTTCATTATATGCTTATACTTTTGAACAATATTTGTGATTTTCCGACTGCAAAATTATATCCATTTTCCGGAAAAAACAAATTTTGTTGTGAAAAAAATAACAATGTGAAAAAAATAACAGCAATTTATAATGAGTCCAAATTAGCTATTTGTTAAGTTGTTGTTTTTGAATCTCTTTTAATAAGAATTCTAATC
>CAYWXO010000255.1:0-3578 GCA_964462255.1 uncultured Thiobacillus sp.
TCTAGATTAATGAATAAAGGCGTGGTGGTTTCAAAGCGCATTCGTCTGGCAAGCGAAACAACGGCGGCCGCCAATTCTTCAGGCACAGTGGGCTTGTTGATTAATAAATCCACGCCATATTCGTAGGCGGCAACTTTGTCCGCGGTTTCTGCTCGGGTAATGAGCATGATGATGCCGATGGCCGGGTCAGTTTCGCGCAATTGACGCGTTATGTTGAGATCGTTTGCACCCAGTAAATCAACATCCAGGATCAGAACATCGGCATGAAAATCGACTTGAGTGTTTTCCAGCGCCGTCCATGGCGTGCATTTGGCCACGAATTTGGCCATGTTTTTGGCCTCGTAGTCGATACGATTGAGCGCATCGAGCGTTGCGTGATGAAAATCGCATGCTTCCCCAACAATGAGAATGTTGAGAGGAGAAAGTAATGCGGTTCGAGGAAGTAGCATGGCACCGAGGGATGGCAATATTTGCTTGCCACAATAGCGAGTTCAAAA
The DNA here is from genome assembly GCA_964462255.1 of uncultured Thiobacillus sp. Lineage (GTDB taxonomy): Bacteria > Pseudomonadota > Gammaproteobacteria > Burkholderiales > Thiobacillaceae > PFJX01. Next base: position 498 of record CAYWXO010000255.1, read on the forward strand.
TTGCAAACCTGATGCTTGCTGACGAATTCACTACAAAAGCCTACAGGCGGCAATAAATGTCGCGGCGATTCAGCTTGGCAGCCAGAGTTCAAAGCTAACTTGTTCGCGGGTCGGCCGGTAGCGCAATTGGCCGCCCAGCCTGTGCGCGAAGCCGGAAGCGATAAAAAGTCCCAGGCCTGATCCTGCTTTGTTGTATGCCTCAGGGGCGCGATAATATTTACTAAATACGCGTTTTGCATCTGGCATACCGACAGTGCCAGGATAATTGCTAACCTTGATCAGAATTCCTGCGCTTTTGTTATGGGCGGCCGTATTAATAGAAACATCGACATGCCCCTTGGCAACGCCGTATTTAAGTGCGTTATCCATTAAATTAAGCAGAATAACGCCGAGCAGTTGGCGGTCTGTGTGAATTGTGGCCGCGTTAATGACTTGAATATCGATGCGATTTGGCGCATGACATGTGCTACGAATTTCCTCAGCAAGTGCGACTATATCGCAGTGGGTTAAGTCAACATCTACCTTGCCATGAACTAGGCGATCTGCTTGTAAACAACGTCCTATGATTGAAGATATTGCATTGAGAGAGCGCTGCAAGCGCTGCTTAATGGCTTCTGGAATGAGATTTCCACCTAGGGTCATCGACATTGTTGATATGGGTGTTTTTAGTTCATGACTCAGCATCATCATGAAACGATCCTGCTCATCACGTCGCTTGATTTCCAGGGTGAGCAATAAAGCCAATATCAGACTGAAGCCGAGAATAGTGAAGGAAATAATTAGCAAGCTGCCCATGCGTGCATGCACATTCTGCAATAAATTCGCATCGGAAAAGCCCGTTATTAAGACTAAAGGTAGATTATTAATTTTCTGATAAATGTAATGGCGCTTAATCCCATCAATTGGACTCATGTTAACAAACTGGCCTGATGTGGCTTGTTCGAGCGCGTTCCAAAGCGGTGAGTCAACGGGCGTTGTCCATTTTTCGGGTAAAGGATTGGGTAAGCGTGCCCTTAGTTTTTTGTCGTTAATACCAATGAGGGCAATTAAAATCTGTTTGCTGATAGCCGACTCAAGGTAATGTCGCATGAACGCGTCCAAATTCAGCGTTACCTTGATTAATCCGCCAAATGAGCCATCTAACTGATTGATTCTCCGACTTAAGTGGAAATGAACTTTGTGGGTTTGTCTGTCTTTTTCAGTTGAGGATACGAATATGACATCCTCAGGGTTATTTTGGTGAAATGCTAAAGCTTCCTGATCCGTTAAGCTGAGTTTGTTGTCGGCTTGATCAGGGCTAAGAAGCGTTGTATCTGTGGAAGTGATGAGGTTGATGTTTTTGATGACGCTGTTATCAACGCTAAGCGTCTGAATCAAATCATCAAGATCCGGCATGACCGCGTCACGGCGATATTGCGTTCTGACCGAACATAAAATAACGTCAACATGATTGCCAACTTGTACCGTATATTCAGTAAAGGTGTCATTGACCAGTTTAACGGTTTGGGTGAGGTGGTTTTTTTCTGATTCATAGAAATTTGCATAAGTTATGCTGAGTATTCCAATGGTGGCTATTATTTGCAAGATAACCCCACTCCAAAGCATGAACAGTTTGTTGCCGTAAGATTTGGCCGTACTTAATGTACGATTGTGCGGTAATGTATTCGATGAAATAGTGGTGTTTTGCCGATGTACCTCTAACCACATCGCGCTGATTGACGTGATAGAGATTAGGACAATGTACCAGAATACGGTGACCCAAGTGGTGGGGTTAAATCCGCGCAGGCTTGCTGGCGGCGGATCTTCGCTGAGTAACATCCCTGCGCGGGTCGCCATCCACACAACCAGTACGCCAAACAAAGCGGCTAAAGCCCAGATTGGTAGATTGCCAGGTTGTCGAAATGCGGTGCGAAATAACAAGGCGGCCGTTCGCACATTGATGGCAACAATAGCCAGTGAAAAGAGGATGCTACGGTAATTGCCATTGGGGTCAATCAAACCCCAGTACCAGAAAGCTGGCCCCGTTAGCGCAATGACCGTCCAACCCCAGCGATCTATGTTGGTGGATTTATGGTCTTCGAGATAGGCGAGAAAGCCTGCATATAGAATGGGGCCGGCGGCCAGTAAAACCATATTGGAGCCGATAACGGTCATCCAACGCGGCAGCATCTGCCCGATGCCGGAAATAAAAAATCCCGCTGCAAGGACCAGAATTGCGATTGCCCAGTGGCGTATCAGTAGGGTGGTGGGCTGAAAACGCGCAAAAACCAGCATGACTAGACTGATACTCAGGCTAAGTCCTGCGGCAACGCCATATACTGTTAGGGTATTTAGATCCAATTGCAATAATTGCCTAAAATTGTTTACCCTGATAATAACAAAGCGCGTTGCTTAATACTGTCGCTTGCTGACATAAAAGCTACACAAACCTACAACAGCACACGGGTTTTGTGTAGGGGCGTTAGGCTGTCAGCGTGAATTTTTCTGTATGACTAAGGGCACACACAACTGGTATCCAATACCGCGAATGGCTTTGATTGAGGGCAGTTTTGCGCCAGCTTGCTCAAGTTTCCGACGCAAACGAACGATTTGACCTTCCAGCGCGCTTTTCGACGCGGCCTCGGCATCCTTGCCGGTAATTTCCATTAACTGCCAATTTTCTAGGCAGTGATTCTTTGCAATTGCAAACGCGGTAAGTAGCATGTATTCATATTGCGATAAATCAACCAGTGCTGTCGGGCCTTGCAACTGCCGGGAGGCTTGCTTGAGCGTTAATTGGTCGGCTGGCGCAACGGAGGGATGTATTCGCCGTGAGAGTGACTGAATGGCCGAGTTCAGCCCATCAAAGGTCGTGGGTTTGGGGAGATAGATGTCTGCACCACTGTTATAGCCTACAGCGATATCATGGGCCTTATTGCGTGCAGTGAGCATGATGATGCCTAGATCGGGGTTGACCTTGCGTAATCGCAGTGCAAGACTGAGTCCATCTTCACCGGGTAAATTAAGGTCAAGCACCATGATATCTGTTGAAAAATTTCCGATTTCTTCGTCCACGGCTTCGGCACAATCCAGGCCTTTAAC
>CAYWXO010000256.1:0-3564 GCA_964462255.1 uncultured Thiobacillus sp.
TCATGCAGAAAAAGCTTGTTGGCATTACTTTATGGTAAATACGTTGAAAACGGAACGATAAACCTCAATAAAACTGTTGGAGAACTCGGATTTGACGATGTTGGAGGTTTGTTGCCCATAGAGAAAACTGCGAAAGTATATGATCTGATAACAGCCCGGTCAGGAGTTTATCACCTGGGTTCGAATGATGGTGACGACAGAGCAAGTGCTCCTCCCCGTGGAAGTAAAAAGCCTGGAGAATATTATCTTTATAATAACTGGGACTTTAATGTTGCAGGAGCTGCCTTTGAAAAGATGACAGGCCGTAACATATATGATTCTTTTCAGACAGAAATTGCGGAGCTAATTGGGATGGAAGATTTTGACCGTTCGTCTCAGAAAAAAGGTGATGATTCTGATACATTGATTTCGAAATATCCTTCCTATCATTTTCATCTCTCTACCAGAGATATGGCAAGAGTAGGATACCTGATGCTTAGGGGCGGAAATTGGAATGGAAAGCAGGTTGTCTCATCTGAATGGTCAAAAAAAATTATTAGTGTTGTAACGCCGTTAAACGAAATGAACCCCATAGCGAGAAGAAATGGGGATTTTGGCTACGGTTTAATGTGGTGGATTTTACAAGGTAAGGCAAATACCGGAGCCTTTAAAGGAGCCTACTCAGCTAGGGGGGCAATGGGTCAATATATCACGGTTTTGCCTGCTTTAGATATGGTAATTGCTCACAAAACAGACGCTGTATATGAACGAAGTACCACATTTGTTACCTATTTTAAACTACTGCATCTTATATCAGATGCCAAAACAAAACAATAGACAAAATTTCGATTGTAACTCTGAATAAAAATATTGAAAATGAAAAAAATTAAACAAATTGTTTTAGGCCTTAGTATGTGCGTCATACTTATTTGTAACATTTTGCCATCACATGGTCAGGATAACAAAGATTTAATGGACCAACTTCAAAAACTTCAATCAAGCATTAGTAATAATAATCATACCTATGATGAGATCCTCAAAAAAATTGATGATGTGTTATGGTATGAACGTGTTGGAGACATTGCAATTGTCGATAAAGTTTATATTTGCGGACCTCCCCGCTGGAAAGAAAAGAACCCGACAGGAATCGGAGCGGGAAATCCGCTTAAACTTTGGGCATACGTTTTTATTCCAAAAAATGTAAATCCCAATAAAAAGTATCCGTTATTAGTTTTTGCTCATGGCGGTGTTCATGGCGATATATCAACCTATTACACCCATATTATTAAAGAACTAATGGCTCAGGAATACATAGTTGTAGCCATTGATTACAGAGGGAGTATTGGTTATGGTAAAGCAACCTATGAAAATATTGATTACGGAGGACGCGAGGTTCAGGATGTTCATGAGAGCCGTAATTATATGGTCGAAAATTACAAAATTGTTGATAAAGATCGTATCGGAATAATCGGTTGGAGCCACGGAGGACTAATTACCTTAATGAATCTATTCCAATATCAAAATGATTATAAAGTTGGTTTTGCAGGGGTACCTGTGTCCGACCTGATTGCACGTATAGCTTACACAAAAGGGTATGCCGAGCTATTTTCTGCAGACTATCACATTGGCAAAACTGTTTCTGAAGATATTAAAGAATATAGAAAACGGTCGCCTGTTTGGCATGCTGAAAAACTCAATACTCCTTTACTAATCCATACAAACACGATTGATGAAGATGTGAATGTTTTGGAAGTTGAAAGTATGATCAATGCATTGAAAGCGGCCAATAAAAAGTTTGAATATAAAATATTTGAAGATAAGCCTGGTGGTCATTCATTTGATAGAATGGATCACAAACAGGCTACCGATATCCGGTTTACAATATATAAATTTCTTGAAAAATATCTAAAACCAAATAAGCCTTTTAATTCAGTTGATGATATGCGTAAAGCAGGTTATGGATTCAATTAATGTAAGAAAATGAAAATAACAATAACATTTTTCAATGTCAGTCTGATTTCGTTTATAGCTACTGGAAGCCTTCTTTCCAATAATCACAAAGAAGAAAGTATTTCAGAGCAACTTGAGAAAATGAATGTTATTCTTATTTCGGTAGATGATCTTCGTACTGAATTGGGTTATTATGGAGACAATCAGGCCATAACACCAAATTTTAACAGATTGGCAGCAAGTGGCATAGCATTTATGCGTGCTTATTGTCAGTCGCCGGTCAGTGCCCCTTCAAGAGCCAGTTTGATGACTGGATTACGTCCCGACTCAACACATGTGTGGTATTTAGGAGATGAATTCCGAAAAATTAACCCGGATATCGTTACAATGCCTCAGTATTTTAAGAAATTTGGTTACCATACTTTAAGCATAGGTAAAATTTTTCACAACCATATGCCTGATTCAGTATCATTTGATGAACCGGATCTCAAACCGGATGCTTTTAAAACACTAGAGCTAATAAAGCGGGATGCCGAATCATTTTATGTGGACAAAAAACTTATGGATAAACTTGCGTTGGTAAGGGCTGAGCGAATAAAGGTTCGCAAGTATGGTGCCAGTGGAGGTTGGGGATATGGAGCCTCCGTTGAAGAAACTGACGCTGATGACTCTTTATTCTATGATGGTGCACAAACCGAACTAGCAATACGCAAATTGCGTGATTTAAAGCTAAATAAAGAACCTTTTTATTTGGCACTTGGATTCTTTAGACCACATCTTCCCTTCTCCGCTCCAAAAAAATATTGGAATATGTACGATAGGGAAAAAATTAAAATGGCTAAGAATATTTATCTTCCAATTGGGTCTCCTATTATGGCGGCAGATAACAATTATGAGCTTAATGCTTGTTATGACATGAATGTTAAGCATCCGGCATTTTACAAAATGAACAATGATAGTGCCCGACTTTTAAAACATGGATATTTAGCTTGTGTTAGTTTTATTGATGCTTGTTTGGGGAAACTGCTTGACGAGTTAGATAGGTTAGACCTTTCCAAAAACACCATTGTTGTTCTTTATGGCGACAATGGATGGAAACTGGGAGAGCATAATGCATGGTGCAAACAAACAAATTACAAACCAGACATAAATGTGCCACTGATTATTTCGTCTCCTCAAATGAAAAATAAAGGATTTAAAAGTTATGCAATTACTGAATTAATTGACATTTTCCCAACAGTATGCGAAGCAGTAAAGATCCCTTCACCTTCATACCTTCAAGGAACAAGTCTTCTGCCATTGTGTAACAATTCCAAAAGAAAATGGAAAAGTGCAGCATTTAGTCAAATGCACCGTATCCCAAAAGTTTCACTTGATGGGAAACGATACATGGGATACTCAATGATGACTGAAAACTGGCACTATATTAAATGGTATTATTGGAATGATGAGACTAAAAACAGAGAAGAATGGGTTGCGAACGAACTCTTTGACATTCGAAATGATTCTGAAGAAAATCGAAATCTTGCAGAACTGCCCAAATATTCTAAAATACTTTCAGAATTAAATTTGCAGTTTAACGAAGGTTGGCAAAAAGCAAAACCTAAATAATAAGGCAAACTAATTTGTCAAAAT
>CAYWXO010000257.1:0-3557 GCA_964462255.1 uncultured Thiobacillus sp.
GTTCGAATCCATAAATGCCCGCGAGGGCATTAAGACCGGACTCGGCCAATCTTATCGCCGTTTGTGTCTGACGGTTCGAATCCATAAATGCCCGCGAGGGCATTAAGACCCGAATCCTCGACGCGGATGTTACCTTTCACCGATACGGTTCGAATCCATAAATGCCCGAGAGGGCATTAAGACATAGAACAGAGATGGTGGTAGTGTGTACCCCAGAAAGTTCGAATCCATAAATGCCCGCGAGGGCATTAAGACACACGGTGTCAATTATGTGTGCATTGAATATTTAAGTTCGAATCCATAAATGCCCGCGAGGGCATTAAGACATAGGCAAAGTGTAGAGCGGGCAGCTTGGCGAGTTACCAGGAATCCAGAGCGCCCAATACAGGCTATAAAAGGCTATTCTGAAAAGCACTCGCACCCAGAGAGCACCGAGAGCGGCTCTCTCAATTGGGCTGGTGCTGGTGTGGTGATTATCCTGGTGTTGAAAGTGATACTCAATATACGAAAATTATTGGAGGGTAAAATTTTGGAATATACAGTAGTGGCAGAGCCCGTTGCTTTTGGTGAAACTGTATTTATACAGAAAGTAAATAAAATGATAAATCAAGGATGGATACCTTTAGGTGGTGTATCTGTTGACAAAGGTGTTGCTTTTCAGGCTATGACAAGGCAAAAATGAAGATTATCGTTCGAATCCATAAATGCCCGCGAGGGCATTAAGGCCATATTACCTTTTTTATCAATCCAACAACCGGATAAAGTTCGAATCCATAAATGCCCGCGAGGGTATTTGTACGGTCAAGAAAACCCTAAAGGTCTCCAAGACCCTTAGGGTTTTTTGTGAGTCCCCCGAATTGCGGGCCTGGAAATGGTTGACCATACAAAAATGGTGACATTTCGCCCTTTGATTTTTTAAAAGGTTTGCTATACTATTCAAATCGGCTTGCCCACTTTTGGGATGCGCAGGCAGGCTGATTCGCGCAGGTTGTGTTCCGGGAAAACAAAACTGTATGCCGCAAAACAGCTCGCTTCTCATTGCCACACTCGGCAGCAAACCGCAGATCATCACGCTCACCCTGGATTGTTTACATCAATCCGGGGATTTTCCGGATTCCGTGGTCGTCGTCCATACCCGCCAGGCGCGCCCGGAGACCAGCCTGGCACTGCAAACCCTGCGCGCCGATCTTGCGCAGTATTATCCCGGTCTCCTCTTGCGCGGGTTGGAATTGTCCCGGGACGGCGCGCCCCTCCAGGATGTAACCCAGCCGGAAGAAGTCCAGGCAGCTTTCCAGGCTTTGTTTGGCGAAGTGCGCAGGGCCAAGCTGGCCGAAAGCCGGGTACATCTGCAGATCGCCGGCGGCCGGCGGACCCTGGCCGTTTTTGGCATGGCGGTGGCGCAGATGCTGTTTGATGACCAGGACCGCCTGTGGCATCTGGCTTCGCAGCCCGAATTGGAGACCAGTGGGCGTTTGCACGCCAGCGCGGGCGAATGGGCACGCCTGATCCCGATCCCGGTGATTGCCTGGGGCCGGCTTTCCCCGGCTTTCGATGCGCTGCGCCGGGTGGATAATCCCTTGCTGGCTGCTGAAAAGCTGAGCGAGCTGCGCCTGCGCGAGCAGTGGGACTCGGCGCGTATTTTTGTCCTGACCAGGCTCAGCCCGGCGGAAAAGGCTGTGGCAGAACTGCTCTCGGGTGAAGGCCTGGGGCAGAATGACATTGCCGCGCGGCTGACGCTTTCACCGCGCACGGTCGAACAGCACCTGCGTTCAGCGTATCGCAAGGCTGCCGAGCATTGGGAGCTGGAGGATGTCAACCAGGCCCAGTTGGTGAGGCTGCTGGGGGCGTTTTATAGATTTTAGATTGAAGATTGATGATTGGAGATTTACGGGTTTTCCCGGATGTTGGATGGAACCTTGTGCGGTATCCTTTGCGGACAGTTCCCCAGAGGGGCCGTCAGCGGGGGAGAGGGAACTGGGTATTTGAGATTTGAGATGGAGGAGGCTGCATGGAAAATGAATTCGGAAACTACCAGACCAGGCATTTGCTTTTACTCGTTGGTACAAATCCACTTCCAAATTATGTCGCTGGAAAATTACTTGCAGGTCCAGAAACAACTATCCACTGGCTGGTAACCCAGGAAATGATTGACAAAAAAATTGACGAACGCCTGGCGAAAGCATTGGGTCGATGGGAAAGCCTGGGTAATGATCGCATCCTGGTTGAGCCGTCTGATCCGGACGATATTTTTATCAAGGTTAAAGAGCGGGTAGAAGAAAATTCTGGTTTGTGGGGGTTGAACTACACAGGCGGCACGAAGACGATGGGGATGCATGCTCGTCTGGGTATGGAGCAGGCATTGAAAGGGAAAGAAGCAATCTTTAGCTACCTCAACGCGGAAAATTTATCATTGGTGGTCGAAAAACGCGGAAACATTGCCCAGCGATCAGATCTAAAAACGCAGTTTGCAGTACCCATTACCCTGGATGAATTGCTTGTCATCCATGGTCACCCGATCAAGCCCAACAAAGCCCCAACTTCCGAAACGTTTCAATTAGAGTTGGCCCAGATGCTGCTCGAGGCTAATGTGAATAACCCGGATGATTTACAACCATTGCTTAATTGGGTAAGAGGTTTACCAAATCCGAGTATTAAACCGGAGTGGAAAGCTAATAAGGCCCTGTTGGATGTAAAATCGCCTGATCTTCCAGTAACTACTACTTCGGGCAAAAGTATTCGAGAAATTAAATCTATTTGGAAATTTGATGCTGTTGATGATGTTGTGAAATGGTTCAAAGGAATATGGCTGGAAGAATGTGTGCTCGATGTTGTGAAATCTCTACAGGCTCAGGCAAAGTTTCAACAGCCGCCTGTGAAATCGGTCGAACCGTTATTATCAGAGGCGACAGCGGGTGAATTTGAAATTGATATTGTTGCCTTGCAAGGTTATCGTCTATTCGCCCTATCAGTTACAACCGATGTAAAAAAAGGAATGTGCAAATTGAAATTATTTGAAGCATTAGCTCGCGCCAGGCAAATGGGCGGCGACGAAGCGCGAGTTGCTTTATTGTGTTTCTCAGACAATCCAGAGGAAATTCAAAAAGAGGTTGGCGAACTCTGGCAGATGAACGATCAGGTAAAGGTGTTTGGCAAAAAGCATTTTGAAAATTTGGCAGATCATTTGCGAGAGTGGTTCCAACAAGGAATCTCATAAGGAGATCGGCATGGCGCAGTATACACTTACGCTTGTGGATGTACGTCGGGTTCAATCGTATGTTTTTGGGGCGAATGAACTCAAGCAAAATTTAGGCGCTTCTGCGCTGGTGGAATTAGCCACACACCAATGGGTTGCCGAAGCGCTCAAGATAGAAAAATTACGTCACAACGGCTCGGATGATCTTGGCGTGATTGCTCCCGGACCAACGGTTTGGCAGGATCAGGCCCCGGTTCAAATTGTGTTTGCGGGTGGGGGAAATGTAGGGATGCTATTCGCCAAAATGGATTCGGCCATCGCCTTTACCCGCAGCTATACTCTGCTAATCATGGCGAATGCTCCT
>CAYWXO010000258.1:0-3537 GCA_964462255.1 uncultured Thiobacillus sp.
TGACCCCGCCCAGACGGCGGTATTCGCCGCTTTCCAGCACGCGCAACAGCTTGGCTTGGATGACCGGCTCAATCTCGCCGATTTCGTCGAGAAACAAGGTGCCGCCCTGTGCGGCTTCTATTAAGCCGGTCTTCTGCCGCTCCGCCCCGGTGAAAGCGCCTTTTTCATGACCAAACAGCTCCGACTCGAACAATTTCTCCTGCAACGTGCAGCAATCGACGGCGACGAAATTGCGTGCCGCACGTGGGCTGCGGGCATGGATGGCGTGCGCTACCAGTTCCTTGCCGACGCCGCTCTCGCCCTGGACCAATACGGTGGCTTCGGAATCGGCAACGGCGTTAATCAGGCGCTGCAATTCGGCCATTGCCGCGCTGGTTCCCACCATGCCGCCGCTGGGGCGCAAGCGATCCTTGCAAAACTGTTGATCGCGACTCATGGCCGTGTGCTGCAGCGCGCGTTTGACCTCCAATTCCAGTTCATCCGGGTCAACCGGTTTGGTTAGATATTGCTGTGCGCCTGCCTTCATGGCCGCTACCGCGCCTTGCACCGTGCCGAAGGCCGTCAGCACGATAACCGGGTAATCCTTGGTTAGGCTGGGCAGTAAATCTAGTGTGTTGGCGTCGGGCAATTGCACATCGGCCACGATCAGGGCGGGTTCGTGCTGATCCAGGTGGGCGTGCGCATCGCGCCAGCAATGTACGCTGGTGACCGCATAGCCCATACGTTTGAGCTCGCTGGTGAGCAGGCGGTTGAGCAGGCGGTCATCTTCCACTAATAGGATAGGTGTGTGTGTTGTCATGTTGGCATGCGTGTGGAAGCCTCGGGCAGGCGCACAACAAAGCGGCTGCCGCGGCCGGGTTGGCTGTCAAAGTGGATGTTGCCGCCGTAGCCATCGACGATTGAGCGACAAATGGAAAGGCCCAGGCCGGTGCCGCTCTGGCCATCGGCGCGGTGGCTGAAGAAAGGGTCGAACACATGCGGGGCATCCTCGGCGGTGATGCCGACGCCGGTGTCTTCGAACACGATTTCCACCTGCTCGCCGTCATGGCGGGTGCTGACGCACAAGGTGCCGCCATTGGGCATGGCGTGGATCGCGTTTTGCGCGAGATTGAGCACCACCGCACGCAGTTCGCTATCGGTTGCGAAGATGCGCGGGGTAGGTATTTCCAGTTGCGTGGTGATCGCCACCTTGTCTTCTCCCGCCTCCCAGGCGAGCAGCGATAGCGTATCTTCCACCGCTGGGTTGACCGCTACTAGCTGCGCTGTTGCCTGTGGTGTCATGCCTAATTTCAGCAGGCGTTCGGTGACATTGATGCAACGGTCAATTTCGCCATCCACCATGTGCAGATACTCGCGTATCACCGAGGACTGCGCTGAGTTTTGTGCAGAGTCCTCTTCAGTGGTGCGGAGCATGGCATGGAGGGCGAGGCGGATTGATGCGAGCGGGTTGTGAATTTCATGTGCGACGCCTGTGGCCAGTCGCGCCATTTCGGCCAGTTTCTGCTCCTGAGAGAACTTCAGCAGTTTGGCCAGATCGCGGCTGGATTCGACGATGAAGCGCTTTTCCACACCTTCTACCTGGGCCCGCAGAGGGGCGGCAAACACCTCCACTTGGCGCTCGCCGCCTTCGGCGCGGCTGAAGTTCATCAGGCTTTTGCAGGGTTGGTTGTTCTTGCCGATTTCGTGCAGCGGGCAAAACACCATTGAAGGCGGGCAGGGCGTGTCCTGCCCGAAACTGGATAGGTGGCAAGGCGTGCCGGTGTGGCTTTGCCCCGGCATCAGGCCGATTTGGTCACGATAGGCTTGATTGTCGAGCACGATGCGGAAATTCTCGCTGTCGATTACCCGAATGCCGTCGGGAATAGCATCGACCAGGGCTTGCAGGAAGGCTTCTTGCTCGCGGGTTCGGCGGATCAGGTTTTGCAGGCTCTCCGCCATTTGGTCGAAGGTGTGGCCTAGGTCGGCCAGCTCGTCGTGTCCAGACAGGTGAGACCGGCTTTCCATATGCCCCGCGGCTAGGGCGCGGCTGGTATCGGCCAAGCGGGCCACCGGCAGCAGCACATAACGGTGGATGAACCAGGCACCGCCCAACAAGGTGGCCAGTAGTAGCACGCCGCCCATGCCGGCTAGGCTCACGGCGGACAAAATGGCCTGACGACGGATCGGTACGGCGTCGTAATCCACTACCAGGATGCCATTGATGGGGTGCGCAGCCGCGCTGCCGTGACAGCCCGCGCAGGCGGGCTTGTTGGCCACCGGGTTGAAGCTGCGCATGACCTCGCGACCTTGTGCATCCAGGGTGAATTGGGTGGAGAGCGCAACGGGTGGCGTTTGAGCTGGGCAATCAAGGCACAGCCCATACCTCAGCAAGGGAAAGGTTTGGCCCAGTTGCGCCGGGTCGGAGGCGAAGCGGATTTCGCCGTTGGGCGCGATGATCATCGCGCCACGCACGCCGGTCTGTTGTCCCATTTGCGTGACGATTTCGCGCAAGCCCGGCAGGTCGCGCTTGAGCATGGCGTTTTCTAAAGCAGCCTGCAGCAGGTGGTTGACCTCGCGGGAGGCTTGGCTGCGTTCCTGCGTTAACTGGTGCTGATAGAGCGCCGCCGCCAAGCCGATCAGGGCGAGCGATAAGGTGAGCAATCCGGCCGCGGTGCCCAGTAAAAACTTGTGGCGCAGACTGGTGATATGAAAAAAATTCATGCAAATACCTCGTGTTTCGACAGGCTGACCGTGCGCTCAAACCGATCGACTGCCAGATTGGCAGCCCTCGAAGCGAGCTGATTGGCCGTAATGGTACGGATCAACCGATCTCAATTCCTATCGTTGCATTCTGTGTCTGCCAAATTGGCAGAGCCGTGCGACCGCTTTCTGGGCTTCGCACGCGCCCCCTCTGTCAACTTGGCAGAAGTTCACGGCATCACCGGTTTGGATAATAACTCATGCCTATAAAAAACAATGGGTTAGCGGCAAAAATTGGCTTGGCACGGACTTTGCTCAATGGCTTGTCATCGGTGCGGCGTCGTCAGATTGATGCGCTCTTCGTTGTTACAAACCCTCTGGAGGAAGTATGCCTTACGACTTGAATCGCAAAACCAGGTTATCTGTGATGGTTATGCTCGCAGCCCTGCTTGCCGTGGCAGCGGCCGACGTTTTGGCCGATGAGTACATTGCCGGCACAGCACCATCGCTGCGGCCCGCTGGCGCGCCGGTGTTGATTACATTTGCCAAGGATGCCGCGTGGTATCGCACCGCTCTCACTGGTATCGAAGCACCGCCTTATCCCTATAGCCTGCGTTTCCTGGAAGACCAGGGCGCTTGGTACACCCCTTTTAATCGTCCGGGCCTGACGGGTCCTTACGATATCCGCAATTGGCACAAATCCACTTCTGGTGGTGCTGCGCAATCCGTCCCACGACGGTGAACTGAACGCTCTCGCGAGCGTTTTTCCATGCCGGCCCGAAAGCCGGCTGATATTTGAACTGAATTGATCTCAAGGAGAGAAGACGATGACTCGAATGCGTGTTTTGAAATTGGTTG
>CAYWXO010000259.1:0-3524 GCA_964462255.1 uncultured Thiobacillus sp.
TAACTGAAGAAGCGCTGATAACCGGGATCTTCTGCCATGTAGCCGATGGTGTAGATGTGGACCATCAGCGAAACAAACGTGACCACCAGCATCATCAGCACGGTCAGTCGGTCAATCAGGAAGCCAATTTCCAGATGTAAATCGCCGGAAGTTAGCCAGGTATAAACCGGGCCGTTGAAAGTATTACCGGCCTGAACATCCTGAAAAATCAGCAACGAGGCGACGAACGCAATGGCCACCCCCAGAATGGTGACCACATGCGCGCCAGTGCGACCAATCAGCTTGCCAAACAGGCCAGCAATGATGGCACCGGCCAATGGAGCCAGCGGAACCGTGAGATATAAACTTTGCATAGGGCTGTGCGTATCCATGATTTCAGCCCTTCAACCGATTCAGACCATCGACATTGATGCTGCGCAAATTGCGGAACAGAACCACCAAAATAGCCAAACCAATCGCCGACTCGGCTGCGGCCACCGTCAATATGAAGAAGACAAAAACCTGGCCGGCTGTGTCATCAAGGTAACGCGCAAACGCGATGAAATTCATATTCACCGCCAGCAACATCAATTCAATTGCCATCAAAATGACGATGATATTTTTCCGGTTCAAGAATATGCCCACCACGCTAATGGCGAACAGGATAGACCCCAGAATGAGGTAATGATTAAGGCCGATCATGCGTCTTCCTCTTTCGGTACGTCCGGTTTTTGCGGCTTGATATTAACCATGCGAATCCGATCCGCACGCTTGACTTTGACCTGATCAGCCGGATTCAACTGACGGGTATCACCGCGTTTGCGATGCGTCAAAGTAATCGCGGCCACCATCGCCACCAGCAACAAGACGGCGGCAAGCTCAAACGGATAAACATATTCGGTATAGAGCAAGAGACCCAGCTCCCTGGTGTTACTGTAATCAGCTGCACGGGCTACGGGTTCTGCCAGGCCATAATCGCGGCCGGCCAACACCATGATCATTTCCACCACCATGAGACCGCCCACTAGCGCGCCGGCAGGTAGATAACTCCAGAAGCCGCGCCGCAATTCCTCCAAATTGATGTCCAACATCATCACCACAAAGAGGAATAACACCATGACCGCACCGATATAAACCAGCACCAGCGTAATGGCTAAAAACTCGGCTTCCAATAACAGCCACAAGCCCGCAGCAGTAAAAAACGCCAACACCAAGGCCAATGCTGAATGCACCGGATTACGCGCAGTAATCACACGCAGACTCGCCAGCAACAAAATAGCGGAGAGAATGTAAAAAACGAAGCTGTTAAATTCCATTTCTAGTCCGTCGGTAACATTTTATTACAATGCAAAATGACAATTTGCTCATCTGAAGCGCGCATCTTCAGCCCGATCCCTGGCAATCTGCGCCTCATGCTTATCCCCCACCGCCAGCAACATTTCCTTGGTGTAATAAAGATCGCCCCGCTTTTCGCCATGATATTCAAGCACGCGTGTTTCCACGATGGCATCTACCGGGCAGGCTTCTTCACAAAAACCGCAGAAAATACACTTGGTCAAATCAATATCGTAAACCGTCGTCCGGCGTGAAGACTGACCATGACCATCATCGCGCTGCTCAGATTCAATTTTGATCGCCATGGCCGGGCAAACCGCCTCGCACAACTTGCAGGCAATACAGCGTTCTTCACCATTCGGATAACGTCGTTGTGCGTGCAAGCCACGAAAACGCGGTGACTGCGGCGTTTTTTCTTCCGGAAACTGCACGGTGATCTTGCGGGCAAACAAATGTCTGCCGGTTAAAGCCATACCGCGGAGTAATTCCGTCAGCAGAAAGGGTTCAAAGAAGGACTTGATTCGATTCAACATCGCTCTATGCCTCTTGTCCTAGTGAAACCAATGACCGATGGGCGTTTGCATTGCTGCTCCAACCACCAAAATCCAGACCAGGGTAACGGGTATGAACACCTTCCAACCCAAACGCATAATCTGGTCATAACGATAACGCGGGAAAGTTGCACGGAACCAGAGGAACAGGAACAGTACAAAACTCATCTTGGCGGCGATCCAGAAGAAACCATCCGGCAAGAACGTGAAAGGTGACAGCCAGCCGCCGAGGAACATGATGCTGGTCAGACCAGCAATCAAAATCATGTTGGCATATTCGGCCAGGAAAAAGACCGCAAACGCCATGCCGGAATATTCAACATGGAAGCCGGCCACGATTTCCGACTCGCCCTCCGCCACGTCAAACGGAGCACGATTGGTTTCCGCCACGCCAGCAATCAAATACACAATAAACAAGGGGAACAGCGGTAGCCAATACCACTGTAAAAAACCACCGGCCTGCGCGTTAACAATGTCGATCAGATTCAAACTCTGCGACGCCATCAAGACGCCGACCAAAGCGAAGCCCATGGCAATTTCGTAGGAAACAATCTGCGCTGACGAGCGCATCGCACCCAGGAAAGCGTACTTGGAATTGGACGCCCAGCCGGCGATAACCACGCCGTAAACGCCCATGGAAGTAATCGCCATGATGTAGAGCAGACCGGCATTTAAATTCGCCAGCACCAGTTGATCCGTAAACGGAAATACTGCCCACGCCGCCAAGGCAGGCGCAATCACCAGAACCGGCCCCAGCAGGAAAAGTCCTTTATTGGCACCGCTCGGAATGATGATTTCTTTCATCATCAACTTGAGGCCATCGGCGATGGGTTGTAGCAAACCCAAGGGGCCAACACGATTCGGGCCGATACGAACTTGCATGTAGCCAATAACCTTGCGCTCCACATAAGTTAAATAGGCTACGGCAATCATTAACGGCGCAACAATGGCAACAATCTTGACCAGCGTCCAGATTGGCAACCAGGCAGGGCCCAGTAATTCAGCGATAGGGTTGAGCAATGCATCCATAGTTGTGCCTTTACCTCAGACTTTTTCCACGCTCATTGAGCCTAGGCGACCACCCAGGGCAACCATCAGCGGATGCGACGCAGCAACACGCACAACATCCACCGCCAGACGATCATCACGCCGCACGGTCAGCACCGCGCTTTGTTTCTCTTGCTGCAATTTGACTTTGTCACCTTCCGCCAGATGTAAGCGTGTCATCACTTCACTGCCTAGCCAGGCAAACACTTCATTGGCACCGGCGGTGGCTTGCAAGGTAGTGGAATGCCGTGCAATCGGGTCCAGTTGATAGGGCAACGTTTCGCCCAGCCGATCAACGCCGGCATTTACTCCATGCGTGCCAAACACGCCCACACCAGGTGCATTGCCGGGCACATTGCTTAGTGCAGAGGCAATATCCGCCAGCAGGGCATCAGCGCGCACGCTCTCTACATTATCGTAATCAAAACCACCTAAACTCATCAGATTACCCAATACGCGCAACACTTTCCACGCCGGCCGCGCTTCGCCCTTAGGCTGCACTGCGGCTTGCACCGTTTGCAGCCGGCCTTCCATATTGACAAAACAGCCCGCCGTTTCGGTAAAGGGCGCAATGGGTAACAGCACATCAGCACGCGCCAGCGAACTTGGCGC
>CAYWXO010000260.1:0-3523 GCA_964462255.1 uncultured Thiobacillus sp.
AATATACTCCGCTACCGCTTTCATTTCCTGATCGGTCATTTTACGCGCAATAACTTGCATCATTTTGCCACCGTCATTGACGCGGTCACCGCTGCGGAAATTCTTTAACTGCGAGACCACATATTTGCTGTGTTGACCAGCCAAACGCGGGAACTGCACCGGGATGCCGGCACCAGTCGGGCTATGGCAGGAAGCGCAAGCGGGCACACCGCTACCGGCATTACCGCCTTTATAAATTTTCAAGCCTTCTGCCACCAACGCGGCATCTTTAGCCAGACGCGGCTTCGGTTGCTGTGCGCTGTAATAAGCCGCCAGATTCAACATATCGTCTTCAGACAACGTGGTGACATTGGGAGCCATAATGGCGTTTTTGCGTGCGCCCGATTTGAATTCGCGCAATTGCTTGGCGATATATTCAGGTTGCTGGCCGGCCAGCGAAGGATAAGCCGGCGAGGTGCTATTGCCATCGGTGCTATGGCAAGCGCCACAGACATCATTG
The DNA here is from genome assembly GCA_964462255.1 of uncultured Thiobacillus sp. Lineage (GTDB taxonomy): Bacteria > Pseudomonadota > Gammaproteobacteria > Burkholderiales > Thiobacillaceae > PFJX01. Next base: position 500 of record CAYWXO010000260.1, read on the forward strand.
ACAATTTTCTGCGCCTTAGCAGGATCGCCCTTGGCGGCCGGAGCCGGGCTTGGGTTAGCCCAAGAAGTCGTTGCAAAGAGCAGACCAGTCAACAGCGCGAGAGATTTCATCTAAACACTCCTTAATCGGAAATAACAGCCATGGAATCGCGGCATTTTAGCGGCCCATTTGCTATAGTGCCAGCCTTTCAATCGGTGGCCACTCACATGCTCAATGCCGCCTTCCATATTACCGTCGCACAAATTCGCGAACTTCCCGCTGACAGCTTGGCGGAAGTGGCTTTTGCCGGCCGCTCCAACGCGGGCAAATCCAGCGCAATCAACACGCTATGCAACTACAAACGGCTGGCTTTCGTCAGCAAAATGCCTGGGCGCACGCAACATTTAAACTTTTTTCGGGTTGAAGAAGGCCGTTTTTTGGTCGATTTGCCCGGTTATGGCTACGCACGCGCGCCCAAAACACAAAAACATGTTTGGCAAGCGCTAATTGGCGGCTACCTATCTGACCGCACGCAACTTGCAGGCTTGGTCATGATTATGGATATTCGCCATCCGCTCACCGAACTGGATCGCTCCTTGCTGGAGTGGTTTCGTCCTTCCGGCCGGCCGGTGCATGTTCTGCTCTCCAAAAGCGACAAACTGTCGCGCGGCCCGGCGGCGCAGACCTTGCTAACAGTGAAAGCTGAACTCAAGAAAATGGGCATGCATAAAGCCAGCGTGCAATTATTTTCCAGCACAAAAAAAATTGGCGTTGATCAAGCCGAAAGCGTTGTGCGTGAATGGCTGGGCGTAGCGCGCAAGCCGGCGCTAACGGCCCCCTTGCCGGAAGAATCTTCCGAGTAAGAATGTCGGCTCACACTAACCCGGCTCACGCTAACCCGGCCTGCGACTATTTTTATCGCGTAAAACAGTTACCCAACAAACTAACCAATAACATTTTTGTTTCAGGAGAAGAACATCATGTTTGATTTGTCGCACTTTCCGCACAAACGTATGCGTCGCATGCGGCGAGACGCCTTTTCACGCCGACTCATGCGCGAAAACAGCCTGACTGCGGCCGATTTAATCCTGCCTGTTTTTGTACTTGAAGGCGAAAAGCGTGTTGAAGACATCGCCTCTATGCCGGGGGTGCAGCGCGTTAGTCTCGACCATCTCTTGCCAATCGCCGAAGAATGTGTCGCTTTGGGCATTCCCGCGTTGGCGCTGTTTCCGGTCATTGACGCCTCACTGAAAAGCCATGATGCCGCCGAAGCCTACAACCCGAATGGGCTGGTGCCGCGCGTGGTGGCGGCATTGAAAGCCCGTTTTCCCGAACTCGGCATCATCACCGATATCGCGCTCGACCCTTATACCAGCCATGGTCAAGATGGCTTGATTGATGCTAACGGTTATGTGCTCAACGATGAAACCATCGCGGTACTCACCCGTCAGGCCGAATGCCATGCTGCGGCCGGCGCAGATATCGTCGCACCGTCAGACATGATGGATGGCCGCATTCATGCCGTGCGCGATGCACTCGATGCCGCCGATTTCATTCACACCCGCATCCTGGCTTATTCCGCCAAATACGCCTCCAGCTTCTACGGGCCCTTCCGTGATGCGGTTGGTTCGGCGGCTAATCTGGGTAAAGGCGACAAAAACACCTATCAAATGGACCCAGCCAATTCTGATGAAGCATTATGGGAAGTCGGGCTTGATCTGCAAGAAGGGGCCGATATGGTGATGATCAAACCCGGCATGCCCTATCTAGACATCGTGCGCCGGGTGAAAGACACCTACCGCGCGCCCACTTTTGTCTATCAGGTCAGTGGTGAATATGCGATGTTGAAGGCCGCAGCACAAAACGGTTGGCTGAACGAAAAAGCCTGCGTGCTGGAAAGCCTGCTCGCCTTCAAACGCGCCGGTGCCGATGCGGTGCTAACTTACTTCGCCCGCGATGCCGCACGCTGGTTAGTGGAAAGCTAATTGAAAAGTCAAAAACAGCCGAATCAGGTGTAACGGGAGCGTATTTCCCGTTCCATCTGAATAATGTAGCGTTGAATGGCCGTTTCGACACTGGGCGGCAGATCCGTGAATCGACAGCCGGCATGACGTTTACGGCTGCCATTGCGCAGCGTCACCTCATAGGATGTGCAAACCTGCAAAGTCACCTCATATTCGCCCTGCCCTGGCAAACTGATCCGGCAATTATTAAAAGTTTCGCCCAAAACAATACTACCCAACTCCGGCAAGGCCAGCACGCCAACTCCGCCCACGCTGATATCAACCACCACCGTTTCAAAGCGCCCATTACGGCTGTTGATCACGCATTTAACCGGGTGCAATACAGAAGTGGTCATGCGGAAAAACTCGCGGCGTTGAATGCGAAACAGCTCATGCGGTATAGGCAACTGCAATAGCGTTTCGTCGCCCTGTTTAACGGCAGTCAGCCCGCTGCCGACAAATTGAATGTGAATATGATCCTGCGATGCAGTGGTGAACGTGTAGAAATCACTGCGTAACAAAGCAGCATTCATCGCTTTATCTACGCCCTGTTCCAACTGCAGACGGCCCTGTTCTGCTACCACGGCGACCAAAGTGGACAGCACAAATTGCCGCACATTGCTGCCATACAAGGTGACCCGGTTTTTACTTTTCATCACTTCGCGCAATATTGCCTCAATCTCGGCGGCATGCGTCACACGGAAGCGTGCGCGGTCTTCAGGTGCAATGGTCTCGATGGTCATGAGTTCTATAGTTTGGGCAATTGATGCCGTCTGGTCACCGATGTTTCAACCCGCGCTGATGCCGGAAAGCAACAGCCCGTGGCATCCGATTGATCAAACCGAACAGCGCATTCTTGGCCTGGGTAACCTTCCATTATTAGCAGGAATGCGCCTCGTACTCAGCCTGCTCGCCACCACCGGCTTGTTCGCCGGACAGGTTTTAAAGTTATTACTGTTGCCAGCGCTGGTGGTGACATGGAATAGGTTGAAAAATTTAACTAACCCAAGCAATTCAACTAAACCCCCAACCACTGATTAAC
>CAYWXO010000261.1:0-3490 GCA_964462255.1 uncultured Thiobacillus sp.
AAGGCGGGGCCTTGGATCCGATCGGAAGGGTGAAGGACATGCAGCACTCGCTCTCTGCGGCCGCCGCCGCGCCACAACGTAGCTCCGGACGTCCGCCCTGCAAGTCGGGCATCCACCGGGGGGCACGTTTTGACACCCGCCCGGAGCGGCGTATCGTATCGCCACGGAGGCACGGTGGACCCCGGTGAATTCATGAGCGAAGACCAACCATATCCCGCTGTTACGGCGGCGGACTCGGTGGCCACCCAGGCGATCTGGGAGGCCCTGGCGAAGGTCCACGATCCGGAACTGCACTACGACATTGTGAATCTGGGGCTGGTCTACGGCGTTGAGGTGAAGGACGGCGCCGCGAAGGTGCGCATGACGCTGACCTCCCCGGCCTGTCCGTACGGCCCGTACCTCGTGCACCTCGTCCGCGAGTCGGTGAAGGCTGTGAAGGGCGTCGCGACCGAGTCGCTCGACCTCGTCTTTGAACCCCCGTGGGGCCCCGCGCTGATGAGCGAGGAAACCCGATTGGAGTTGGGCTTTGATATCTGACGCGGCCGGGCAACTACGAAAGGCGCGAAACACGCGAAAGGGGAGGAGAAGAACTATGAGCGAGAAGATCCTGTTTCGGGACGAGAGTTGCGCGATCGTCGGGGCGTGTTTCGAGGTGTACAAAGAGAAGGGGAACGGCTTCCTGGAGGCGGTGTACCAGGAGTGCCTTGCGATGGAGTTCGCGGACAGAGGGATTCCGTTCGTCGAGCAGCCCAAGCTGGCCCGGACATACAAAGGCCGGCCGCTACGGCAGTTCTATCAGCCCGATTTCCTCTGCTTCGGCAAGGTCATCGTCGAGATCAAGGCGGTGAAGACCCTGGCCGATGAGCACCGCGCGCAGACCATCAACTACCTGAAGTCCACCGGCCACCAGCTGGGGCTCTTGGTGAACTTCGGCCACTTCCCCAAGGTCGAGAACGAACGTTTCGTGAATCAACCCCTTTTGTGCCTTTCGCGTGTTTCGTAGTTCATTCCGCCGGAGACCGTTGACATGAGCGATGCCGACAGCACCCTGAGGATCGAGAACCTGTGCGCTTCGGTGGACGGGAAGCCGATCCTGAAGGGGGTGGACCTGACGATCCGCCCCGGCGAGATCCACGCCCTGATGGGACCGAACGGCTCGGGGAAGAGCACGCTGTCCAACGTCCTGCTCGGACACCCGGATTATGCCGTCACCGGCGGCACCGTCGAGTTTCGCGGCCGGAACCTGCTGGAACTGCCGACCGAGGAACGGGCGCGGCTCGGCGTCTTCCTGTGCTTCCAGTATCCCGTCGCGATCCCCGGCGTCACGGTCGCCCAGTTCCTCAAGGCCGCCGTGGATGCGGTCCGCGGCCGCGGGACCGTCAAGGCCTCGGCCTTCCTGCGCGAACTGCGCGAGGGTGCGAAGTTCCTCGAGATCGACGAGGCCTTCCTCAACCGCGCCCTGAACGACGGCTTCTCCGGCGGCGAGAAGAAGCGCATGGAAATCCTCCAGATGCTGATGCTCAAGCCCGGAATGCTGGTCCTCGACGAGACGGACTCGGGCCTCGACATCGACGCGCTCAAGGTCGTCGCCAAGGGCGTCAACCGCCTCGCCGGGCCGTCGACCGGCATGCTCGTGATCACGCACTACGAGCGCATTCTCACGTACATCCCGCCGCAGTTCGTCCATGTCCTTGTCGACGGCCGCATCGCCAAGTCCGGCGGCCCGGAGCTCGTGCGCGAGCTCGAGGCGCGCGGCTACGACTGGGTCCGCGAGGGCGCGGCCGCGGCCCCGCCGGCCCCGGGAGGCGCGCCGTGACCGACCTTCCCACCGACAGCCGGTTGGTTGACGACTACAAGCACGGCTTCGTCACGTCCGTCGACGAGGACACCGTCCCGCCGGGCCTGAACGACGACACCATCCGCACGATTTCGCGGAAGAAGGGTGAGCCGGACTGGATGCTCGAGTTCCGCCTCAAGGCCTTCCGGGCGTGGCAGCGGAAATCCGAACCGCGCTGGGCGCACGTCAGCTACCCGCCGATCGACTATCAGGCGATCCGCTACTACTCCGCCCCGAAGTCACCCGCCTACAACAATGGCGAGATCGATCCCGAGGTGAAGAAGACCTTCGAGCGCCTCGGTATTCCCCTCGACGAACGGCAGCGGCTCGAGGGTGTCGCGGTCGACGCCGTGTTCGACAGCGTCTCCGTCGCGACGACCCACCAGAAGATGCTGGAGGAGAAGGGCATCATCTTCGGCTCGTTCTCCGAGGCCGTGAAGAAGGTCCCGGACCTCATCCGAAAGTACCTCGGCAGCGTCGTGCCCATCGGCGACAACTTCTTCGCGGCCCTGAACTCAGCCGTCTTCACCGACGGCTCGTTCTGCTACATCCCGCCGGGCGTGAAGTGCCCCGTGGAGCTTTCGACCTATTTCCGCATCAACGCCGCGGGCACGGGGCAGTTCGAGCGCACCCTGATCGTCGCCGACCGCGGCAGCCAGGTCTCGTACCTCGAGGGTTGCACCGCGCCGATGCGCGACGAGAACCAGCTTCACGCCGCTGTGGTCGAACTCGTGGCGCTGGAGGATGCGCAGATCAAGTACTCGACCGTCCAGAACTGGTATCCGGGCGACGAGCAGGGCCGCGGCGGAATCTACAACTTCGTGACGAAGCGCGGGCACTGCCGCGGCGCGCGGTCGAAGATCTCATGGACCCAGGTCGAAGTCGGTTCCGCGATCACGTGGAAGTATCCCGGCTGCGTGCTGGAGGGCGACGGCAGCGTCGGCGAGTTCTACTCCGTCGCGTTCACCAACCGGCGGATGCAGGCCGACACCGGCACGAAGATGATCCATATCGGGCGGAACACTCGAAGCACCATCGTCTCGAAGGGCATCTCTGCCGGCGAGTCGGTGAACACCTACCGCGGGCTCGTGTCCGTGCTGCCCGGCGCGACCGGCGCGCGGAACCACTCGCAGTGCGACAGCCTCCTCATCGGAAGCCGCTGCTCCGCGAACACGTTTCCGGTCGTCGAATCGGAGAACCACACGGCGATCCTCGAGCACGAGGCCACCACGTCGCGCATCAGCGAGGACCAGCTCTTCTACCTCCAGAGCCGCGGCATCGACCCGGAGGCGGCCCGCTCCCTGATCGTCAACGGATTCTGCCGCGAAGTGTTCAAGCAATTGCCGCTGGAGTTCTCGGTCGAAGCCGTGAAGCTTCTGGAGATCAAGATGGAAGGAAGCATCGGCTGATGCCGAACGCCGAACACCCAACATCGAACGCCGAACATCGAACGGCGGACACAACATCCAACACCCAACATCCAATACCCAACATCTAATCCCGCACAACTTGAAACTTGAAAGTGGCAACTTGAAGGTCCCCATCTTCGACGAGACGGAGGCGGTGAGCGGGCTCCGCGCGGCGGCCTTGGCTCGCGCGGAGGCGCTGCCCGTGCCGACGGGGATGGAGGAGGACTGGCGTCGGACGGATCCG
>CAYWXO010000262.1:0-3432 GCA_964462255.1 uncultured Thiobacillus sp.
GCATATCGTTACACACAACTTTCATATGAGCTGAAGTTCACGCAAATGATCAATGCCTCTGACGAAATCTCGAATACGTTGGAACCCTAACCAAAGCGTTTTTACGCCGGGTTCGCCATCACCTTTACGACCGAGGAAACCACCAAGCATTGCAATTTGACGAATCACTTCTCGAATCGTTGGTGGACTAGAAGGAATCGGTTTTTTTGCCAGAACATAAGCCCCCTGCCACTCTTCCTCACTAAACAACTCAGTTGCTACAAGGCTTGGATTAGTTCGTCCCTGGCGCACTAAGTGCGCTAGACGCCAAGCAACAACCATATAAATAACTACGGCTAATTCCAGTTTTGCTTTGCTTCCTAATTGCAAAGCCTCAACCCGACATCCGTTTTTAAGCACATTGAAGAAAACCTCGATTTCCCAGCGGCATCGATACCAGTCAATGATTTCAACTCCATCTTCAAAACTCTCAACCTTTCGATTGGTAATTAACCTCCATTCGACCGGTAAACATCCTTTAGGTGCATTTATTTCTTTTGCAATGATACAGGTCGCAGTTAACTTGCCTTTCTTTCCATTGGAAATGGTGACCTGTTTTGCATAAATATTTTGCCGAACCATACGTGCGCGCTGATTTCCTCGAGCAGGCAGCATGAATTCAATTTCGCCTAGGGCAGTGGACAATAAGACATCTGCCCACATTTTTCCGCCTTCAGGAATAGCACGATTATGCTTCGAGCGAACCAACCAATCAGCGGGCTCCCCTAATTCAACAGCACGCCGCATCATAGCTACAATGTCGGCTTCACGGTCAGCCACGTAGACGAGGCGCGTTTCAGTCAATTTCAAGGCCATCTCGGCAACACGCTCATAACCTTCGATCCAACGCTGACTCTCTGCCACACCGGGTCGATAGCCGTCAGCATCCTTAAACTCACGTGACCAGATCCAAGCATCAACAATACCAAGAGGTTCTCGCTGAGGCGTGACAACATAAGTAGGATGTAAATACATTCCACGCTGAGCTTCATAAGACAAAGGGCCGAGCCCTTCGATGTCACGCCCTTGAAAATTCAATTCTGTTGTGTCTTGCAGGCACAGAACAACTGGATGCTTGCGAATGCGAAATTCGGTGCATTCAGTATGAGGATTTAAGATATCAAACCAGTCTAGTGTACTTTCATCATCTGAATCTTTTGCTTGGTTGAAAAAACGATAGGCTGCTTGTGTCTCAGCCCAACCCCCACAAGCTCCTGGAATGCTGGCTGTTGGTTTGTCGGCAAACTGCTCCACCAACTTGATTAATCGCTTGTTCAAACGCTTATCACCCAAATCCGCCTGCGCAAACTCTTCTTTAGCCCAAGACATGACGTTTTCCCTTTTCTGAAATAGGGAGCGCCGTAGCAAATTTTGTGCCAGATTAATGAACTTCAACCAATCACAAAGGATTAGGTATTAAAATTTATAAAACAGGTTATTTAAATACATATACCCAGTATGATCACTGGCCATAATGGCAAAAAATTGCCGGCAATCGGCAATTTTTGCCGGTAAATCAACTTGTCTGCTGCTGTGAAAAAGATGTGTGTAACGATATGGTTTTAAAGGAAGCAGAGCGGCACAAGTGCCGCTTATTATTCAGTGCAGGCGCGGGTTTTAAGGGGGAAAGAGCGGCACAAGTGCCGCTTGTTGTTCAGCGCAGGCGCGGGTTTTAAGGGGAGCAGAGCGGCACAAGTGCCGCTTGTTATTCAGTGCAGGCGCGGGTTTTAAGGGGGAAAGAGCGGCACAAGTGCCGCTTATTATTCAGCGCGGGCGCGGGTTTTAGGGGGCAAAGAGCGGCACAAGTGCCGCTTGTTATCGGGTGCAGGTACGGGTTTTAGATACTATACAATCAAGATAATCTTATTGCTGAACTTATTCGTGATGACGGTTTAAATATTGGAGTGAATTTAATCCGGCCACGCTAAATTAAGTGATGATTGCACGGAAGCCGAATTACAGATAAAATTGCTTCTAAACTTACAATTTAGTCCACTTTCAAGTCGAGATTTTCCGGGATAATCCCAGTAATGGGAAATTTCGAAGATGGTTTGGGCGTACAACTCCAATTACGATGACTGACGTGGAGAATAGTAATTTTATGGGCATCAGCAGCCAGTGCGGCTGAATGATCGCCAATGTGGTGATTGCTTATAACTCGATACTGCTGTCAAGGCTGCTTGGCCGCATCCTTGATGCAATTACGCGTCCAGAACCACACCGCGCCCGCTTGCGCCGACAGGGCCTGAATCTCTGCCAGCGAGTACAACGGCCCGCCCGCGATCTTGCTGTGCTCACCCTCTAGCGGGAGAACCCCAGCAAAATCAGATAGGTTTTTGAATATTACCACTATGGTAAGTTAAGCAGTGATGGTTTAAGACAGTGAAGAGGCAGTGATTTTGTCTGCAAGTTGCTTTGACACATCCTTGCCGTTGTCGTCCGCTACCGCCAACAAGAACAAACACCGCCCACCGCTCGATGCCTCCCACTGCCGCCCGATCTGGTATTTTTCAACGGTGTCCGGATCGTTCAGCAAGTGCGCCCCCTTGTATTCCACCACCAGCACGCGACCATCGTGCAGTTCGGCCACAAAGTCAGGATAGAAATAGTCGGTTGCCGTCGGCAGCCAAAAGGAAAACCGTTCTTCGCGCTCGACGTTGCGCACCCAATGTTTAATCAAAGGATGCTGCTCGATGGCACGGGCGCAGACAAATTCCTCGGTGGGATTACCGTCGGCGCGTTTCTCACGCAGATCGTGAATGCAATCGCCCCCAAAATAGTGTTTCTTGAAGCGGAATCGCCCCGAATAAAACGGTGGCCGTGCCGGATACTGGTTTGGCCGAAAGGTGAAGGCATACCTGAAACTGTCCGCCAACAAGGGTGCGGAGGCAAAGCCTGGCAGGGCCTTCTGGAATCCCGTTTTCACGGCATTTTGCCGACGGCGGTCAATCTCTCGTCGAACCGCTTCGGCGAGCAGATACTTGCCGCGCACCAGTGCCGTCAACGAAAGACCTCGGTCATCGATCAGGTGATGCACCAAGGCCAGCAACCATTTGAGCAATACCGCCTGGCCGATGTCTACTTGGCGACAAGCGCGGTCGAGTTGACGCACCAAATCATGCTCATCGGCATGAGACTTGACCTCGTTCAAGTGCAATTGGCTGGTCTCGGCGGTGTCATAGACGACCCGGTCACCGTCGATGTCGATTTCAAAGGCCATGCCGCTTTCGCTGACCGCGAAGCCGGGCAAACTCACTGGCTCCGCGAACAAGTCGAATTCGCCAAGCTCTGCTAACACCCGGCGTTCGACAGGCTGCCACTCATTTTCCCATTGCAGACACAGTTGCGGTAAGGGCGCGAAAGGGATGCCGCGCGCTGACGGAGCCAGTTGTG
>CAYWXO010000263.1:0-3422 GCA_964462255.1 uncultured Thiobacillus sp.
CCGGGCAAGGTGCCGCTGACCGAGCAGCAGGCCGACAACGTGCAGGAAATCCTCAAGGCCGGCCAGCATCTGCTGGTGCAGGTCAATGAGGTGCTCGATCTGGCGCGTATTGAAAGCGGTCGCATTGAGCTTAGCCTGGAACCGCTGCCCCTCGCTCCGCTCATCCAGGACTGCATCGCCCAGGTACGCCCGCTGGCCACCGCCCGCCGCATCACGCTTAGCTCGCAGGTTGATGACGCCATGGCGCTGCAGGGCGACGCCACCCGCGTCAAACAGGTATTGCTCAATCTGCTTTCCAACGCCATTAAGTACAACCGCGACGGCGGTCAGATTCATGTCACTGCCGTGGCGACTGGCGAGCAAATGCGCGTTGAAGTGCGCGACACCGGGCGCGGGATTGCGCCGGAGAAGCGCGAACGCCTGTTCAAGCCCTTCGAGCGGCTTGAGTCTTCCTACGACGGCATCGAAGGCACCGGCATCGGCCTGGCGCTGGTAAAGCGGCTGGTTGAAGCAATGGGCGGCGAAATTGGGGTGGCGAGTGAGGAGGGTGTCGGCAGCACCTTCTGGTTTGTCTTGCCCGTCGCCAGTTTGCCGGCGTTGCCCGCTGTAAAAGTCGGCGCTGGCGAGATGGCAATCAAGGCGGATGCATCCGCCGAAACGCAACACCGCGTACTTTATATTGAAGACAATCCAGCCAATTTGAAGCTGGTGAAGAAGATTCTCGGCACCCAGCCCAATCTCAGCCTGCTTGAGGCCGTCAACGCCGAACTCGGTCTGGAAATCGCCCGCCGCGAACGACCTGACTTGATCCTGCTCGACATCAATCTGCCGGGCATGGATGGCTTTGCCGCACTGGCGGCATTGAGGTCCGATCCGGCCACCCACGCCATCCCGGTGATCGCCATCACCGCCAATGCGATGAAACACGACATCGAGCGCGGCAAGGCAGCCGGTTTTGCTGATTATTTGACCAAACCGCTGGATATCGAGCAGCTACTAAAAAGTGTGCGGCGCTGTCTTGATTCTGTTTGACGATCCAGGGAATGAAACTTCGAAGCGAAGGAAACCGATGAAAACGCATCAGCGAATATTGAATGGAAGGTGGGTATTGGGGTTCGCGCTGGGCATGGCGATGCTGGCACCGTTGTCGACCGTAGCGCAGGAGGCGCGTGAACTTCGTCTGGTACGCAATGAACTGGCGACGGAGCAAAACATTGCCGCCCTGGTGCTGGAGGAAGTTTATCGCCGGGAGGGGTTGGTGACGCGCAGCAGCCCGCTTCCCGCTTCGCGAGCGAATGCACTGGCGCTTGCCGGTGAAGTCGATGGCGAGGTGGGGCGAATACAGGCCTACGCGGAGAAAAATCCGACCTTGTTGCAGGTCAAGCCAGCGCTCTACTATCTGGAAACCGTGGCTTTTGCTCGCAAGGGCGTCAAAGTGACGAATCGCGACTCGCTGGCGCCCTACCGCGTCGGCGTTGTCAGGGGTATCGAGCATGCCCGGATGGCGGCGGCCATGGCGAAGCGAATCGAGGCGGTCGGGACTTATGAACAGATGTTTCAGATGCTGGACGCCGGTCATATCGATGTGGCCATCGATAGCGGCGTGAATGGGAAACGTGTTTTGCACAAACTCGGGCTTAAGGACATTCAGGCGGCAGGAACGCTGGCCCGTCTTGAACTGTTTCATCTACTCCATCCGCGCCAGGCCTTGGTGGCCGACAAAATCGGCAAGCAGATCAAGTTGCTCAAGGAAACCGGTGAGTTGGATAAGCTGGTCAGCAAAGCCGAGAATCAGGTCATCAGGTCACTGGAAAAAGGGGGGCAGCCATGATGTTCTTCCCTACTTCATTCTTTACTTCATTTTGCAGCCGTGCTGTTTGGCTGGCCGCGCTGTTGCTACTTGTCAGCGGCTTTGCGGTGGCGGGGCCGGTTGAGTGCGGCACCAAACCCATTCGCCTGGCGTTTTTTGAATTTGGCTACTTTTATTTCGAGAAAGACAAACAGGCAGCAGGGATCGATCGAGATATTGTCGAGGAACTGAAAAAGCGCAGCGGGTGTGCATTTGACACGCGGGTGATGGCCCGCGCCCGCATCTGGGCTGACCTGGCCAGTGGGGATGTGGATATGAGCGTCTCGGGCATCCAGAATGCCGAGCGGGATAAATTTGCCTGGTTCGCCAACTACCTGACCATGAAGAACTACGCCATCGTGGCCAGGCATGTGGCGGCAAAAGTTCGGCGTGGTGACGATTTCGTTGCGATGCCGGCGCTGAAGTTCGGTGCGGTACGCGCGTTCAAGCACGGTGTGGAGCAGGATCGCTGGCTCGACAGCCTGCGTGCGCAACAGCGGGTCGAGGACAGTGCGGATGTTCAAACCCTGTTTCACAAGCTCAAGGACCGACGCATCGACGCCCTGTATGCGCAGCCGCCGGTGTATCGCAAGCTGATCCAGGATGTGGGTTTGTACAAGGAGGTGCAGGTTCTGGACTGGACGCCGTCTGAAAAGGGCGTGCCGCATGCCTTGATTTTGGCAAAAAGCCGTTTCTCCGAGGCCGATGCCGCCCAATGGCGCACCCTGATTGCCGAGATGCGTGCCGACGGGACATTGCTGCGCATCTACAGCCGCTATTTGCCTTCAGCCGAAGCGGCACGGCGGCTCGACTGCTGACATGTGGCAGCGGTCGAAATGTCCCGTGTGGTGGTCTTTAGCCGCCCCGCGGTGCGGGTATTGCTGCGTCAGCTAATGCTGGCATGTGTCGTGTTCGCGGTGGTAGTGGCGGGCATTCAGGTCATGAGCGCGGCCAGTGAAACGCGGGCTGAGGTACGCCGCACGTTGCATACGCTGGCAACCACTTTTGCCCCCGGGATCGAATCGGCGATGTGGGAGTATCAGGTCACGCTGCTTCAGTCGATTGCCAATGGTATTGGTACGCATCCTGCGGTCGTGAGCGTTGAGATCAGCGATCAAGCGGGCAAGCTCAGCAGTTCATGGCGTACTCCGACGGGGGAGGCGGGGTCTGACGCGTTGCGCGTCGATTACCCGTTGCGGCACGTCGATGGCAGCGAAACGCGTGAGCTTGGGCAGCTGCGTATCTTCGCCAGTGAGCGATTCGTGCAGACGCGGGTGCGCGAGGCTGTGCAGCGTGTGCTGCTAACAGTCACCCTGCAGTTTTTGTTTCTTGGTGTCGTGATCTGGTTGCTGATCCAGCGCCTGGTCGCAAAACCACTGACGATGTTTTCCCGGCAGGTCAGCGCGCTCGCTGATGAATCCCATCAGTCCATTCAGGCCGTGGCGACCAACGTCGAGGAAATCAGGACCCTGCAAAATGGTTTTAACTCGCTGCTCCAGCGCGTCAGTGAGCGAACCGCTGCACTGGTCAGTGCCCGCGATATGGCTGAAAACGCCAATGCCGCCAAGAGCGA
>CAYWXO010000264.1:0-3408 GCA_964462255.1 uncultured Thiobacillus sp.
CGGCCAGGACCACGGCTGGTTCGGTGACGATGGCGCGGGCGATGGCGACGCGCTGTTGCTGGCCGCCGGACAGTTCCGCCGGCGTGTGATGTTCCCAACCGCCCAAGCCGACCGCTTGCAGTGCTTTGGTGGCGGCGGCACGGCGCACACTGGCGCTGTCACCGCGATACAGCAGCGGCAATTCGACGTTTTCTTGTGCTGACGTGCGCGCCAGTAGGTTGAACCCCTGGAAGACGAAGCCGAGATAGCGCCGCCGCAAACGGGCACGTTGATCGCGCGACAGCATTTCGACGTGTGCGCCCTTGAATAGGTATTCGCCGCCGGTGGGGGTATCGAGGCAACCCAGGATATTCATCGCGGTGGATTTGCCCGAGCCACTTGGCCCCATGATGGCGACGAACTCGCCGGCGTGGATGTCGAGGTCGATGCCCTTCAGCGCCAACAGTTCGGCCATACCACTGCCATACCGTTTGGTGACGCCGCGCAGTTGGATGAGCAGGTCGCTCATTGCGCCGCCACTTTTTGACCGGTAATGACCTGCATGCCAACTTGCAGATCGCCACGGGTGATTTCGGTCATGTGACCATCGCTGATGCCGGGCGTGACCGCTACTGCTACCGCCTGGCCGTCGCGCAGCACCCACACTTGACGCGCCGCCGCCGTGCTGCTGTCGGGCTTGGCCGACTTGCTCATATTGCCGCGCGGCATCCGCGGTATCAGGCTGCTGCTGATGTTTTTCTTGGTTGCCGCGGGCGTTGCAGAAGCGGCCGCCATGGGAGAGAAACGCAGCGCGGTGTTGGGCACTTGCAGTACGTCGTGGCGTTGCGTGGCGGTGATTGTGGCGGTGGCGGTCATGCCGGGGCGCAGGCTGAGATCGGCGTTATCCACATTAAGGTCAGTCAGATAGGTGACGACGTTATCGGTAATGGTGGAGCCGAAGGCGACGCGGGTGATTTGCGCTGGATATTTGCGGCGCGGGTAGGCGCTGACGGTGAAGAGGGCGTGTTGGCCGACTTTCACCGCGCCGACATCGGCCTCATCGACATAGACCTGCAACCGCAACCGCGCCAGATCGTCGGCCACCGTGAATAGCGTTACCGCTTGCAACGAGGCCGCCACCGCGTTGCCGGGATCAACGTTGCGAGTCAGCACGATGCCATCGGAATGCGCGCGGATTGACGCTTTTGATTGATTGATCATGTCGGTGGATAACGCCGCTTGCGCATCGCTGACGCTGGCCTGCGCGCTAGCGGCTTCGGCCTCGGCACGGGCCAGGCTGGCGCGGCTGCCGTCCAGTTCGGCTTGCGACGGCACCTTGCCGCCGGACAGACGCGCGACTTCCTCGAACCGTGCCAGGCTGGCGCGCGCCTCTTTTACCGTGGCGGCCGCCACCGCCACTCTGGCGTTGGCGCTGGTGATGGCGGCACGCGAACGCAGAATCTGGTCGCGCAGTTTGGCGGTATCCAGTTCGACCAGCACCTGGCCTTTTTTGACCTGATCGTTGATGTCAACGTTGACCTTCAACACCGTGCCGGACAGCTCGCTGCCGATGTTGGTGGTCCGCACCGGCTGCAGCGTGCCGTTGGCGGTCACCGTCAACGACAGGTTGCCGCGCGCCACCGGTTGAGTCAGGTAAGTCGGCGCGGCGTTGGCGGCTGTTTGCGCTTGCCAATACCAGACGCCGGCGATGAGCAACGCCAGTAACAGCACGCCGCTCCAGAGCAGCGGGCGGCGATACCAGGCGCGCTGCGCCGGTTCATTGAGCAGTTTGGCGAGATCGTTGGGTGGCGTGTTCATCTCAGAGGGGTCCGGGTGATTTAAGGTTATTCATTTGAGTGATCCGGATGCCAACCGCCGCCCAGCGCCTTATACAGGCGGACATGGTCGGCAGCGAGATCGGCGCGGGAACTGGCGACACTGTCTTGCGTGCCAAGCTGGTTGCGCTGGGTTTCCAGCACCACTTGAAAGTCAACCAGGCCGCTGTCATAGCGCTGGCGTGCCATTAGTGCGGCATGGCCAGCCGCTTCTGCCGCCTGCGCCAGGCGCAACAGACGTTGACGCTCGCTGCGCAACGCGACCAGCGCGTTTTCCACCTCTTGTAAGGCGGCTAAAACGGTAGCGCGATAGGCCACTTGCACCTGTTCCAGCGCGGCTTCTTCGGCACGCACCGTTGCACGGGCGGCACCACCGTCAAAAATTGGCAACGACACGCCGGCCAGCAAAGAACTGACTACCGCGGCACCATCAATCAAGGAAGCAACGGTGAGCGCGCTTAAACCGAGCGAGCCGCCCAGCCTGAAGCTCGGCTTGAGCGCGCTATCAGCCTGCGCGACGCGTGCTAACGCTGCCGTGATTCGATGCTCGGCGGCACGGATGTCAGGCCGCTGGCGCAGCGTCTCGGCAGGAAAACTCAACACCAGATCGTCGGCGGCTTGCGGGAGATAGCCGGTGGTTGCTGAATGCGGTGTTGATAAATGTGCTGTCGCTAAAGCCGCTAGCGGCTGGCCAGTCAGCAGCGCAAGCGCATGACGGGATTGCGCAATATGGCTTTGCCATAGCGGCAGTTGTGCGCGTATCTGAGCAATTGCCGTCAGTGATTGTTCTACTTCAAGCGAGGAAACCAGGCCGGCCTGCAAGCGCCATTGCGTGAGTTGGTGCGTCTCCAATTGGCTGGCCAGATTGGATTCGGCAATCGCCAAGCGCGCCTGCGCCGCGCACTGTGTGATGTAGTTGAGTGCTACCTCTGCTGCAATGGATACCTGCACGTCAGCCAGACTCGCCGCGCTGGCGCGGACGCTGGCATCACTGGCAGTGACACCGCTGAGTTTGCCGCCAAAAATATCCGGTTCCCAACTTGCGTCCAGGCCCACTTTGAAATTGCTGCCGGTGCTGTTGCCGCCCGCCGTGCCCTGTTGCGCAGAAGCTGAACTGCCCACCGCCGGCAACAATCCCGCCGCCGCCACATCACGCAACGCTCGCGCCTGTCGTAACGCTGCTTGCGCACTATTGACGCTGCTATTGGCCGCTAAAGCCTGCGTCACGAGGCGGGTTAGCAACGGGTCGTTGAAGCGTGTCCACCATTCTGCCAGCGAGGTGGCGTTAACTTCGGTGTTGGTTTGGTTGGATGCCCCCATTTCTGACCAGGTGGCTGGAATGTCAACGCTGACCGGGGGCACGCGCTGCGCAGTCACCGACGCGCAACTGCTTAGTAGTGGCGTCAGGCAAACTGCCAGCATCAGCATCAGTAAGCGGCGTGCCTGTGTTGAGTTAGCTATTGAAGTTATTACTTTTATTTGGGTGGGTTTCATGCTGCATTGCTTTGTGCGTGGCGCGGAATTAATTGCTCATGCTACGTTGTAGTTCGCATGCGGTTTGTGCGCTAACCCACGGACAAATTATGAGAGGGGG
>CAYWXO010000265.1:0-845 GCA_964462255.1 uncultured Thiobacillus sp.
AACGTCGGCGGCCGAATGCTGCCGAAAGCGCTACTGGCCTGCAAACCCAGCGGCAAATCGAGGCCCCATTCGGCCGAGATTGCCGTCTGGCGCAGCAGATTAGTCAGGATATGCGCCAAATCCTCGTTCAATGCCAAATTAATGCCCTCCCCTTTTTCTGGCGTCAAACGCAGCGTTTGCTGATCTTGCTGCAGCGGTGTCACCGTAATGCGCGACAGCAAAACAGGTTCTCTACCTAACGGAAAATAGCCGCCACTGGTAAAGGATTGTTGCGTATCAGCGCGGCTCAGTGCCTGCGCTTCTGCAAATTCAGACAACGCCGAACGCAAGAAGGGATCTGCCGGCGCACGTTGCACAGCAAAGGTGCCGGTAATATGACCGAGCGCTTGCCACAGCAGGCCAAGATAGCGCCGCGTGAGCCAAAAACGAAATTCATGCCCGTGCGTAGTATTGAGCATGAGCAAAATTCGATCCTGCAAGGAATCGTAAGTGGCATTAATTTGATGCAACCGCGGCGTTTCCTTTGGGTTGTTAGTAGAATTTTTGAAATCGTAGTTAAAGTCGTTGTTCATGTTTGTTCCTTAGTGGGTTCCTTAATACCAGGTCCCGTCGCACCATCGAAGCCCAGCTCGATCAATGCAGCAAATTCCTCATCTGTCGTGACGCCCTCGGCCAGTACCAGCAGGCCGATACCATGCCCAATGGACGACACCCCCTTTAAAAATGCCTGATTACCTGGGTTGTTTTCAATACCCCGCACAAAACTGGCGTCAACTTTCACATAATCCAGCCCAAAGTCATGCAACAGCCCAACCTGACTGAACTGACGGCCGAAATGCTCAATG
>CAYWXO010000265.1:855-3376 GCA_964462255.1 uncultured Thiobacillus sp.
ACGACATTGCAAACTTTTTAATTCTAAACAAAGTGAACGGAATGCCTCGAAATGGCGCAGCGCGCCCACTTCCGCCACTTCCAACCACAGCCTGCGCCTCGTCGGGCCGAACGCGCGAATGCTGTCGCTGAGTCGCGCGCGGAATTCTGGCAGCAGCAACGAGCTGGCAGACAAGTTGATCGCCACACCTGGCAGCGTGGGGTCGGCATCCAGCGCAATCAAGCCTTGTCGTACCGCAGCCAGATCAAGCTCATGCGTTAACTGCAAACGTTCGGCCATGGGCAGAAATTGGCCGGCCGGCAACCATTCGCCGGCGGCATTGAGTTTGATGCGCAGCGGCGACTCAAGATGCAGCAGCGCCCCCTGCGCGCTGGTCACCGCAAAAGCGCCCAGCGTCACCCAATTTTGCGTAACGGCAGTCAGGATCAGCTGCGTCCATTCCTGTGCGCTAAGCGGAGTGGCGGCGTGATGGGCCAAAATAGCTTCCTGCGGCACGCCGCTATTGGCGGCCTCGGCCGAAGCCAGCGTCGTATCGATTTGCGCCAGCAAGGTCGCCAGCGGCAAACCGGGCGGAAAATGGGCAAATGCGATAAAAGCATTCGGCCCATTTTCAAAAAAACTCTCCGTTTCATGCGCCAAGCGGCTGCGCAGCGCTTCGGCCGTTGCCGTGGCATCGGCGTGTCCCATCAGCAACAAGGCAAAATCAGCGCCATTAAGCCGCGCCGCGACGCCATCGCGCCCTTTATCCTGCGTGGCCTTGTCCTGCAGCGTTAACAGCGTACTGCCGACGCGCCGCAATAAATCATCCGCTGCGCTCCGCCCTAGGCGACGGTTGATACCGTTCAAATCCGGGATGCGGATCAGAATGAGTGCGCCATCCGACGACTCATCGTTTTCCAGCGACAAGCTGAGCTGCGCCATAAAAAACTCGCGATTGGCTAAACCGGTTAACGGATCGCAATTCGCATGACGCCGCACGGCTTCAAGCCGCACCGCTTCTTCCTCAAACATCCCTTTCAGCCGCTTCACCGTGGCATTCATCGCCACAGCAAGCTGACGTAACTCTGGCACCTTAGGCTCATCAATGGTGATAAAGCGCCGTTCAGTAATCGCTTGCGCCTGTCTGATCACACTTTGCAATGGGTTTTTGAGGCGGCGCAAGATCAAGCTGCCCAGATAACCGCCAATTAACCCGGCAATCAACACCGCAACCACCATTTCCAGCGCGCTTTTCCACAACGCCTCGTAAGCAAAACGGCTATTACTTTTCAGCACGATGGTGCCAAATTGGGTCCAACCATTAGAAATCTGCGCTTCACCCGGCGTGGCATTAATTGGCAACGTGCGAATGAACCAGGCCGGCACCGCAAGCGCAGATTCGTCGGCCACACGCTGCAACATGCTTTTACCCAGCGGATCAATCACCTCAATTGAGGTGTAATGCCCGCCATCAAATAGCGCTGAAATGGCCAGTTCAACCGTCACCAGATCAGGCTGCTGCTGACTGAGTGCCAAAGCCAGCGCAGCGGCGTTATCCTCATTCTTGATCGACAATTGCTGCTCAAGATAGGTGCGCGCCGAAAGCAGCGACGCCAACAAACTGCCGCTAAGCGCTAGCAGCGTGCTGATGATGATGGCAAGCCAGAGTTGGCGGTACATGGACATGAGTGACTCTCCTAACCCGGATAACTAAAGATAAATAGCGACATTGCTTTACTCAAAGCCTTCCTTACGCGCGCGCAAGAGCAGCTCTTTCCAGCGAGAAAGTTGGCCAGTGCCACTGCCTTTCTTGGCGTTTTCAGCGACGCCGGCCCAGATGGCTTCGCCATTAAAACTAAATAGCGGCTGTAGATCGCGACGCTCAGAAGCGGGCAAAATCTCCGGCACCAAATTATCCAACACCAGCGGCTCAGCATTCGGCGCAGGGTAATAAGCCAGCACCATGTGCGCTTGCAGTTGCGGACCGGCTGGCCCAGTAAGACGCGCTTTGACATAGACCAGCCGTAATCGCGTCAGCGGCACCCCCAGATCTTTTAGCGAATAATATTTCGCGATGGCGAAATCTTCACAATCTCCACGGCCTTGACCAAGGGTTTCCAAGGGCGTTGCCCAGTAATCGGTTTGCTCCCAGATCGACCAATCATCTTCAAACGCAATACGGCTGTTAAAAAAATCGTTGATCCGAACGAGCTTATCGGCTTCCTTCAGATTTTTGCTCGTGGTCAACGTCTTTTGCCAATCCTTCAGGACAGCAGTGCGACTGCTGCCAAAGCGGCTATTCATTTGTTGTTGAATTTGATCGAAATTAAACGCATACACGCAGCCACTCCAGAACAAAAGCAGCAATAAAGCATGCCGTTGCAGGGTTAATCGCTTTTTTCGGGCGGGCGGTAAAGTGGACATTATTGGTCAGTGCGAGAGGGTTTGGTCGGCGGCAACATAATGCCTATACTGTTCAACTCTTTTGATTTCCGGTAGTCATCTTCCAAATGTTTGCGAGAACATTAAAATTCAGTTTCAT
>CAYWXO010000266.1:0-3349 GCA_964462255.1 uncultured Thiobacillus sp.
GAAGTACCATCTGTACCGCTAGTTCCCGAAGTACCATCTGTACCGCTAGTTCCTGAAGTACCATCCGTACCACTTGTTCCACTTGTACCTGTTGTACCTGATGTTCCATCTGTTCCTGAAGTTCCTGATGTTCCATCTGTTCCTGAAGTTCCTGATGTACCACTTGTACCATCTATTCCACTTGTACCTGATGTACCTGAAGTACCATCCGTTCCACTTGTACCTGAAGTTCCATCAATACCTGACGTTCCTGAAGTTCCGCTTGTTCCTGAAGTTCCATCTATTCCACTTGTGCCTGATGTACCTGAAGTTCCATCCGTACCGCTAGTTCCTGAAGTACCATTAATACCTGAAGTTCCACTTGTTCCTGATGTACCACTTGTCCCTGAAGTACCATTAACACCACTTAGTCCTGAAGTTCCACTTGTACCTGAAGTTCCATCTGTTCCACTTGTTCCCGAAGTTCCATCTATTCCACTTGTACCTGAAGTTCCATCAATACCTGAAGTACCACTAGTTCCGTCTGTACCACTAGTACCTGAAGTTCCATCTGTACCGCTAGTTCCTGAAGTTCCGTCTGTTCCACTTGTTCCACTTGTACCATCTATACCGCTTGTACCTGAAGTACCATCCGTTCCACTTGTTCCCGAAGTTCCATCTATTCCACTTGTTCCTGAAGTTCCGTCTATTCCTGAAGTACCACTAGTACCTGAAGTTCCATCCGTTCCACTAGTCCCTGAAGTCCCATTCGTTCCACTCGTACCTGAAGTACCATCTGTTCCACTAGTCCCATCAATTCCCGAAGTTCCGCTAGTACCTGATGTTCCATTAATACCTGAAGTTCCACTCGTACCTGAAGTACCATCTATACCACTTGTTCCTGATGTACCTGATGTTCCATCAACACCACTAGTCCCTGATGTTCCATCTATTCCTGAAGTTCCTGAAGTACCTGATGTACCATCTGTACCTGATGTACCACTTGTTCCTGATGTACCATCTGTTCCACTTGTACCGCTAGTACCATCTGTTCCACTTGTTCCCGATGTACCATCCGTACCGCTTGTCCCTGAAGTACCTGAAGTACCATCTGTACCTGATGTCCCTGTTGTTCCACTAGTCCCTGAAGTTCCACTTGTACCTGAAGTACCATCTGTTCCACTTGTACCTGAAGTACCATCTGTTCCGCTAGTTCCTGAAGTTCCTGAAGTTCCTGATGTACCATCTGTTCCACTTGTACCTGAAGTACCATCTGTTCCGCTAGTTCCTGATGTACCATCTGTTCCACTTGTTCCTGAAGTACCTGTAGTTCCACTAGTTCCTGAAGTACCTGTAGTTCCACTAGTTCCTGAAGTACCATCTATTCCACTTGTTCCCGAGGTTCCTGATGTTCCATCTATCCCTGAAGTACCTGATGTTCCTGTAGTTCCACTAGTTCCTGAAGTACCATCAGTCCCACTAGTACCTGACGTTCCGTCAATACCTGAAGTTCCCGAAGTTCCATCAATACCACTCGTACCTGAAGTACCACTCGTGCCTGAAGTACCCGTAGTTCCACTAGTTCCTGAAGTTCCTGTTGTACCTGAGGTACCCGAAGTTCCATCAATACCTGATGTTCCACTTGTACCTGAAGTACCATCAATACCTGATGTTCCACTAGTTCCGGTTGTACCACTTGTTCCTGAAGTTCCGTCAATACCGCTAGTTCCTGATGTACCATCAATACCTGAAGTTCCGCTTGTTCCTGAAGTACCATCAATTCCTGATGTACCACTAGTGCCTGAAGTTCCATCAATACCTGAAGTACCGCTAGTTCCACTCGTACCTGAAGTCCCCGATGTTCCGTCAATACCACTAGTTCCAGATGTACCTGAAGTACCTGAAGTACCTGATGTACCATCAATTCCACTTGTACCACTAGTACCGGTTGTTCCACTTGTACCTGAAGTACCATTTACACCACTAAGACCTGAAGTACCACTAGTACCTGAAGTACCATCTGTACCTGATGTCCCTGTTGTTCCACTAGTCCCTGAAGTTCCATCCGTACCACTAGTACCTGATGTTCCGTCAATACCCGAAGTCCCTGATGTTCCATCCGTACCACTTGTTCCTGAAGTACCATCTATACCACTAGTACCTGAAGTACCATCTGTTCCTGAAGTTCCGCTAGTTCCTGAAGTTCCATCCGTACCACTTGTCCCCGATGTACCATCAATACCACTTGTACCTGATGTTCCGTCAATACCCGAAGTCCCTGATGTTCCGTCAATACCCGAAGTCCCTGACGTTCCGTCAATACCGCTAGTTCCCGATGTCCCATCAATACCACTTGTACCTGATGTTCCGTCAATACCACTCGTACCTGATGTTCCATCAATACCACTCGTACCTGATGTTCCGTCAATACCTGAAGTCCCCGATGTTCCATCAATACCGCTAGTACCTGATGTTCCATCAATACCACTAGTCCCTGATGTTCCGGTAGTCCCTGAAGTACCTGATGTTCCTGAAGTTCCACTTGTACCTGAAGTACCATTAATCCCTGATGTGCCTGAAGTCCCACTAGTTCCTGAGGTCCCACTTGTTCCACTAGTCCCTGAAGTACCACTTGTCCCTGTTGTTCCACTAGTCCCTGAAGTACCACTTGTTCCCGATGTTCCATTAACACCCGAAGTTCCACTTGTACCTGAAGTCCCACTTGTTCCTGCAGAAGTAGTAACGGTAATATTACCGTTGCCATTATTAGTTACAGTAGCGTTAACAAATGTAATACCTGAAACAGGAAACACTGTAGTAGTACCATCACCAACCGAAAGGGCCGACCCTGTACCTGATGTGAATCCTGAAATTTCTACTTCACTTCCATCACTATTATTAAGTGTTAATGTTTCAGTACCACTATTATATGTACCACCGGTTACAGTACCATTAAATCCTGATATTGATATCGTACCACCTGTACTATTGAATAAATCTAAAGTTGTTGTTGCGGAATAATATGTACCACCTGTTATTTGAATATCAGTTGAACTAACTATTCTCCATTTGGCATTATCTCTTGTAACCCCATTAACACCTTCAATTGTTGACCCCGTCCAAGCTGAAATAAAATCTCTACCCTGTTGAGACCTAGCATTTACTGTAGTAAATGTTGATTGTTGCGTTATAGCGGAACTACCTGTTAAACCCGTAAGACCATTCCATAAAACATCGTAATCAGGTATGTAATATTGATAAACGGTATCGGTTTCATAAACATAGACTTGCATTCCAAGTCTTCTTCTCCCTGACGAAATATTATCAGAATTAAGTGTTAAGATAGTCCATTGTAATCCCGTATTTGGTT
>CAYWXO010000267.1:0-3330 GCA_964462255.1 uncultured Thiobacillus sp.
GGCCCGCGAGGCTGGTGTCCAGGTGGTTGTCGCCGCGGTGCAGCGGCTGCGCGACAACGAAGCCGGCGCGCGCCAGCGTCGCAGCGAGTTCATGGTCCGCCAGCGGGCTGCCGCCGGTGCCGTGCGACAGCACCACCACGCGGCGGCGCGTCTGCCCCGCCGGCGGGGGCTGCAGCGGCGCGCTCGGCGCGACGTTCAGCACGAAAGGCCCCTGCGCGTGGGCCACGGCGGGCTGGGCTGTCGGGTAGACCAGCGTCACGGGCAGGTCGTCCGCCAGCACCTGGGCGAAGCCGACCTGCGCGTGAGCCGTGGGCAAGGTGGCGCACAGCGCGGTGAGCGCGGACAGCGCGCAGAGCTTGCGTAGCCAGGTGAGGGCGCCGACCCGGCACAGCGCGACCACGTCGCCGTGGGTTCGCGACGCCGGCGTTCGGCCCGTGACCCCGGGCAGGGGCATCGTGGAACGCGATCGCTTCGCTGTCGGGCGTGATGGGGCGGCGGCGGGCTGGGGCATGGTGTTCTCGGCGGGCTGTTGGGGGGGGGTGCGTCGCGCATTTGCGAGCGCTGGCCGGACTTTGCGCCGCGCCGTCGCCTCTGGCCAGCGTCTTGCGACGAAACGTCGCCAGCCGGCGCGAAACGACGACGCGTGCGCCTACCGACGCCAGAACGAGGGCGTCAGCAGCACCAGCACGGACAGCAGTTCCAGGCGGCCGAGCAGCATGGCCAGGGAGCACACCCAGGTCTGGAAGTCGCTCAGGCTGGCGAAGTTCGCAGCAGGGCCCACTTCGCCCAGGCCGGGGCCGATGTTGTTGACGCAGGCCACCACCGCCGTGAAGGCGGTCACCGGGTCCAGGCCGCTGAACAGCAGCACCATGGTCAGGCCGACGATGGTGACGCCGTAGACCATCATGAAGGCCATCACGCCCTGGACGGTCGCGTCGCTGACCGTTCGCCCGCCGATCACCACCGGATTGACCGCCCGGGGGTGCACGATGCGCACCATCTCCCGGCGCGCCTGGGCCAGCAGGATCAGCAGACGGATCATCTTGATGCCGCCGCCCGTGGAGCCGGCGCAGGTGGCCAGGCAACCCAGCAGGATGATCAGCATCGGCGCAAACAGGGGCCACTGCGCGTAATCCTGCGAGGCATAGCCCGTGGTGGTGGCGATCGAGACCACGTGGAACGCCGTGTGTCGCAGGGCCTCCAGCGGATCGGGGTAGGTGCCACTGACCACCAGATAGGCCACGATCAAGGCGATGCTGCCCAGCAGCATGAGGTAGAAGGCCCGCGCCTCGACACTGCGCCACAGGGGGGCCAGAGAACGGGCCCGCCAGGCCACGAAGTACAGCGTCAGGCTCACCCCCGACAGCAGCATGAACACGATGGCCACGGCCTCGATGAGAGGAGAGTTCCAGTGCCCAAAGCTCGCGTCGTACGAGGAAAACCCGCCCAGGCTGACGGTGCTGCACATGTGCAGGAAGGCATCGACCCAGCTCATGCCCGCCCAGCGGTAGGCCAGGGTGCAGGCCACGGCCAGCAGCGCATAGGCCACCCAGATCGCCCGGGCGGTGTCGGCAATGCGCGGGGTGAGCTTCTGGTCTTTCATGGGCCCAGCCGTCTCAGCCCGGAACAACTGGCTGCCGCCCACCCCCAGCAAGGGCAGGATGGCGACCGCCAAGACGATGATGCCCAGGCCCCCCACCAGCATCATGAAGCAGCGCCATACGTTCACCGACAAAGGCATGGTGTCCAGCCCGGTGAAGACCGTGGCCCCCGTGGCCGTGAAGGCTGACATGGCCTCGAAGTACGCGTCGGTGACGCTGAGATCGGGCAAGGCCAGCAGCAGCGGCAGTGCCCCAAAGGCCGGCAGCACCAGCCAGGTCAGCCCCACCAGCAGAAAGCCGTCCCGCGGCTGAAGCTCCCGGCGGAAGCGTCGCGTGGCCAGGCTCATCACGACACCCAGCACAAAGGTCACGCCCATCGCCGTGGCAAATGCCCCCTCCGCGGGATCGCTTCCCGTGAGGGCGAAAGCCAGCGGCACCGCCATGAGCAGCGAGAAGATCAGCACCATGCGCCCGACCAGCGCAACGACGGCAAGCGCACCCATGTGAATTCGCTGCTGAAGGCGCCTCAGAAGAAGGTGGCCGACACCTGGAACAGCTTCTCGACCTGCCGCACCATGCGCTTGTTCGGCACGAAGACGATCACGTGGTCGTTGGGCTCGATCACGGTGTCGTGGTGGGCCATCAGCACCTGGGGCTGGGCGTCTTCGCCGGCTTCGGTGCCGTCGGGCCGGTGCAGGCCGCGCACGATGGCGCCCACCTGCGCACCGGGTGGCAGGCCGATCTCCTCCACGCGCCGGCCGGCCATGCGGCAGGTCTTGCGGTCACCGCGCACGATGCCTTCCAGCGCCTCGGCCGCACCCCGGCGCAGCGAGTGCACGGCCTCGACGTCGCCGCGGCGCACGTAGGCCAGCAGCTCGCCGATCACCGTCTGGCTGGGCGAGATGGCGATGTCGATCTGCGTGCCCTGCACCAGCTCGGCATAGGCCTTGCGGTTGATGAGCGCCAGCACCCGGCGCGCACCCATCTTCTTGGCCAGCAGACAGGCCAGGATGTTGTCCTCATCGTCACTGGTCAGCGCCACGAACAGGTCCATGTCCTGCACGTTCTCCTCGCCCATCAGCTCCTCGTCGGTGGAATCACCATGCAGCACCAGCACGTCCGAGGGCAGTTGGGAAGCGAGATAGTCGCAGCGCGGACGGAGGGCTTCGATGATCTTGACCTGAAGCTCGTCCTTCACCTGGCGTGCCAGGCGCAGGCCCACCTTGCCGCCACCAGCGATCATCAGGCGCTTGACCGGTCGATCGCGCTCGCGCAAGGCCCCCAGCACGGTGCCGATGTGCTGCTTGGCCGCGAGGACAAAGACCTCATCGCCAGGCTCGATGCGGGTGCGCCCATCCAGGTCGGTCAGCGCCTGGTCCAGGCGGTAGATGGCCACGATGCGCATCTCGGCACTCGGCACCAGCGCCGGAATCTCCGCGAGGCTGTGGCGCACCAGCGGGCCGCCCGCCACGGCCCGCACCGCGATCAGGCTGACGAGTCCCTGGGCAAACTCCAGCACCTGCAGCGCCTCCGGGTGCTGCACCAGTTGGCCGATGTAGCGTGTGACGCTCTCCTCGGGGCAGATCACCCGGTCCACGGCAAAACCGGTGGCCTTGTCCATCATGGGTGAGCCATCCTCGAACTCTGGCGAGCGCAGGCGGGCGATGGTGGTGGGCACGTTGAAACGGTCGTGCGCCACCTTGCAGGCCACGAGGTTGGTCTCGTCCAG
>CAYWXO010000268.1:0-3282 GCA_964462255.1 uncultured Thiobacillus sp.
TGATCAGTTCCTCTCGGCCCGGCGGTTTGCCGGCAAACCTGCAAGGGCTGTGGAACGAGAGCAACAGTCCGCCCTGGCGGTCGGACTATCACTCGAACATCAATATCCAGATGAACTACTGGCCGGCGGAGATCACCAACCTCGCCGAGTGTCACACGGCTTTCCTGGACTACATCAACAACCAGCGCGAGGTCCGCAAGCAGGCTACCCGGGCGTTCTACAAGAGCTGCAAACGCGGATGGACCGTACAGACCGAGAACGGCATCTACGGCGGTTCGAGCTGGAAGTGGAACCCACCCGGCAGCGCATGGTACTGTCAGCATCTCTGGGAGCACTATGCCTTTGGCGGCGACAAGAAGTACCTGAAGGAGTTCGCCTATCCGATCCTCAAGGAAACCTGCGAATTCTGGGAAGACCGCCTGGTGCAACGGGCCGACGGGTCGCTTGTTACTCCGGATGGCTGGTCGCCCGAGCAGGGGCCCGACGAGCCGGGCGTGACCTATGACCAGGAAATCGTGTGGGACCTGTTCACCAACTACATTGAGGCGTCTCAGGTGCTTGACCTTGACGCCGAATACCGCGAGAAGGTTGTCGCCATGCGCGAGAAGCTTCTCAAGCCGAAGGTCGGCAGGTGGGGTCAGCTCATGGAATGGGCGACGGACCGGGATGATCCCAGAAACACGCACCGGCATGTGTCGCACCTGTTTGCACTGCACCCCGGTCGCCAGATCTCCCCCACCGCAACTCCGGAACTCGCTGCGGCGGCCAAGAAGTCGCTCACGGCTCGCGGCGATCAAAGCACGGGTTGGGCAATGGCCTGGCGAATCAACTTCTGGGCCAGACTCCTCGACGGCGACCACGCCTACAAGCTGTTGCGCAACCTTCTCAAGGTCGTGGGCGGCACCGGCATGGATTACGGGAAAGGCGGCGGCGTGTATCAGAATCTATTCGATGCCCATCCGCCGTTCCAGATCGACGGCAACTTCGGCGCAACCGCTGGCATTGCCGAGATGCTCTTGCAATCGCAAGCCGATGAGATCCACCTCCTTCCGGCACTGCCCAGAGCGTGGCTTTCCGGAAGCGTCAAGGGCCTTCGGGCGCGTGGGGGCTTTGAAGTGGACTTGCAGTGGAAGGACGCCAAACTTGTCGGCGCCACGATCCGAAGCGTCGGCGGCACGGCCGTCAAGGTGCGGTATGGCGAGAAGACCGTGACGCTCAATCTCATCCCGGGAAAGGTGGCGCGACTGGCCGCCGATCTCAAGGAAGTGCAGCAGTAAGCGAGAGATCGTCCATCGCTTGGTAGGTTGCCGAAAGTCTTTCAGGAGTCGTACGGATCATGGTCGTTCGCATTAGCATCCTTGTCGGCGTATGGGCGATTTGTGTTTTCGCGGGGTTTCCGGCCGCGTGCGGTGAACTGGACGTTGTGTCGCTCGAGTCGTTGCTCGGCGAGATGATCGACCGCGACGCCGTGGCAACGCTCGCAGCACCTCCCTTCATCCTCAAGCAAGCCAGCAGCTACGACCGGAGGACAAGCGATCCGGCCGATCCCCAAACGTGGCACGCCAACAACGATTACTCGTATTTTCTTCGTGCCGAGGTCAACGAAGGCCGCCGTGAATGGGTCATTATGGAAGAAACCGGGCCAGGCGCGATTGTCCGATTCTGGCTACCCTTGGATGCCAGCGATGAAAAACGGATCATTCGCATCTACTTCGACGGATCGTCGACGCCCGCGATCACTTCCCGGTTCAACGCCTTGATCAGCGGACGGACATTGGTCCGGCCGCCGTTTGCCTTCATCGCATGGCACGAAGATAGCCTGTCCAAACAGATGCGTTCGGACTTCAAATCACGCGCACATTGCGGCAGCAATCTCTATCTGCCGATTCCGTTTGCCAAAGGCTGCAAGATAACGCTCGACGAACAGCCGTTCTATTACGTGCTCAATTATCGCGTCTACGAACAGGGCACGAAGATCAAGAGCTTCACGCAAGCCGATCTCGCCGCCGTGAAGCCGGTGAT
This sequence comes from uncultured Thiobacillus sp., assembly GCA_964462255.1. Taxonomy (GTDB): domain Bacteria; phylum Pseudomonadota; class Gammaproteobacteria; order Burkholderiales; family Thiobacillaceae; genus PFJX01. Next base: position 2,023 of record CAYWXO010000268.1, read on the forward strand.
TGACCGCGTGGGCAATGCTCTGCTGAATGTCGACGCGACGGTTTCATTCGACACGGCCATCTCGCCTGCGTTGGCCACCACGAAGCCGACCGAAATCGCACCAGGCAAGTCGCTTTCACTCGACCTGCCCGCCGGGGCGAATGCCGTGCGGAATATTCAGGTCTCGATCGATCCCAGAGACGCCCCGCAAGCGCTGCGGTCGCTTGTCTTGCAAGCAACATTTGACGACGAATCGACAATCTGGTGCCCGATCGGCGAGTTCTTCGGCTGCGGGGTTCGCCTGCGAAAGGTTGAAGATTGGTGGCGCACGGTGAAGGAAGACGGCCGGTTGTCGGCGCGCTGGATCATGCCTTACGGGCGATCGGCCAGGGTTTCGCTCTTGAACGTGGGAAACAAGTCCTGGACCGTTTCCATGCAAGCCGCAACCGCTCCGCGAGCGTGGGATAATCGTACGCTTCATTTCCACGCCAGTTGGCACTGCGATCTGGGCATGAAGACACGGCCGATGTCGGATTGGAACTATCTCGAGGTCACCGGCCAGGGACGGTACGTCGGCGACTGCCTGACGGTCTATTCGCCGGTGAGCAAATGGTACGGCGAAGGCGACGAGCGGATCTATTACGACGGCGCCGCATTTCCGGACCATATCGGCACCGGCACGGAGGACTACTACGGCTATGCCTGGGGCATGGCCGATTGGTTCAGCTCGCCGTTCCTTTCCATGCCTCGCCGCGACGCCGCGGGGACGGGCGACAACTGGGTCGGCTACACGACCACATCGCGTATGCGGTTGCTCGACAATATCCCGTTCAAGACGTCGCTGAAGCACGACATGGAAATTTGGCATTGGGTCGATACGAAGGTCGACTACGCTGTCGGTACGTTTTGGTACGCGCGCCCCGGAGTCAAGTCCAATCGCATGCCCCAACCCGATCAGGCCGCAGAGGCACTTAATGGACAGCCGTTCCCTAAGTAGTTTCTGCGGAAGGGCGAGGCTTCAGTTGAGCCGCTGAACTGCCGATCAGGTCTGATGTCACATCAGAAATACAAAGGGAGCGAGGCTCCTACCATGGTAGTAGCGAAGACTTCCCACCCGTTAGAATTCTCGCCGCCACCGTTCTTTGGGGTTCTCCTATTTCCGCTTGCGCCAGCCATAAGCCAGCAGACCCATCAGGCCAGCCAGCAGCAGAACCACGCTCGACGGTTCGGGCACCACGGTGAAGCCGCTGCCGGAGAGCATGTTGATCGCCTGCCCGTCAA
>CAYWXO010000269.1:0-3273 GCA_964462255.1 uncultured Thiobacillus sp.
AACCCGGTGGTAAACACGGTAGAAAATCCGGCAGCAAGCCCGATGGCAGTACGCGAATACGCCGACTGGGTAATGCGGCCACGACTGCTCACTATACCCGGCATCGCGCAGGTGATTCCCATCGGCGGCGAGGTGCGTCAATACCGGGTCGAGATTGATACGGCGCGTTTGCAGGCGCTGGGTGTCGAGCGCGAGCGGCTGGAAGCGGCATTACGTGATTTCGGTAGCAATACCAGTGGGGGTTTCCTCGCTGCCGGTGGGCGTGAATACTTAATCCGCCAAATCGGTCGTAGCGCGCGCATCGACGACTTGCGGCAACTGGTGGTGACGGTAAAAAATGGCCAGCCCATCCTGCTGCGGCAAGTCGCCGAAGTCACGTTGGCACCCGCCGTCAAACGCGGCGATGCGGGTTACGCAGGCAAACCGGCGGTGATCTTGTCGGTGCAAAAGCAGCCCGGCACCGACAGTATCAAGCTGACCCGTGCGGTAGAAGCGGCGCTGCACGAATTGAACAAATCGCGCCCGGCCGGCATCGAGGCACCCCGCTTCTTGTTCAAACAGGCTGATTTCATCGAAGCCTCTATCGGTAACGTTGAGCAAGCCCTGCGCGACGGTGCAATACTGGTCGCTGTAGTGCTGTTCCTGTTCCTGTTAAATGTACGCACCACGCTAATTAGCTTGCTGGCAATTCCTTTATCATTGCTGGTTACCGTGCTGGTATTTCGCTATTTTAATTTGTCAATTAACACCATGACTTTGGGGGGGCTCGCTATCGCCATTGGCGAATTGGTCGATGATGCCGTGGTCGGCGTTGAAAACGTGCTGCGTCGATTGAAGGGCAACCGAGCTGAAGCCACCCCGCAGCCCATCGCTGCAGTCATTGCCGCCGCCACACTGGAGGTTCGTTCTGCGATTGTTTACGCTACGTTAATCATCGTATTGGTGTTTGTGCCGTTGTTCGCGCTGCCGGGCATTGAGGGCCGGCTGTTCACACCGCTTGGAATTGCTTACATTGTTTCTATCCTCGCCAGCATGATTGTCTCCATTACGATCACACCGGTTTTAGCCTACTACTTACTGCCCAAAATTCAATTACTTGATAAAGGCGACAGCGCGCTGGTGCGGCATCTGAAAAACGGGGATCGCAAGGTGTTGCATGTCTCGCTGACGCATGGCCGCGCGTTGCTGGCGGCGGCAGTCTTGCTGGTGTTGATCGCTGCTGCCAGCGTACCGTTTTTCCCGCGCACCTTTCTACCCCCATTCAATGAGGGCACGTTGACCATCAACGTGTTGCTCAATCCGGGCACCTCGCTGGCCGAATCGAACCGCATTGGTCAACTCGCAGAACAACTCACGGCGTCGGTGCCGGAAGTCAGCCAAGTTGGCCGCCGCACCGGTCGCGCTGAACTCGACGAGCATGCCGAGGGCGTGCATTACAGTGAGATGGATGTTGATCTGAAAGCGTCCGAACGCAGCCGCGATGTCATCATCGCCGACATCCGCGCGCGCCTGTCCAGTCTGCCGGCCGCCATCAGCATCGGCCAACCCATTTCGCACCGCCTCGACCATTTGTTGTCCGGTGTACGCGCCCAGATCGCGCTAAAAATCTACGGTGATGACCTCGATACTCTACGTGGCTTAGCCAATGAAATTCACGCAAACTTAGCTTCTATTCCGGGCATTGCCGACCTGAGCATCGAAAAACAAGTACGTATTCCGCAAATCAAGCTCCGCATTGATTACGACGCGGCAGCGCGTTACGGCATCGCGCCCGGTCAGTTGCTGCGCACGTTGCAACAGATGATTGAGGGCGAAAACATCGGTCAGATTGTGGAAGGGGGAGAGACTGGGTCACGGCGTTTCGACCTGATCGTGCGCCTGCCAGAATTCGACCGAGGCTTAGCGCAATTGCCGCATCTGCTGATTGAAACGCCACTCGGCACGGTGCCGCTATCAAGGCTGGCCAGCATTGAGGACAGCGATGGCCCGAATCAGATCAGCCGCGAGAATTCACGTCGCCGCATCGTGATTTCTGCCAATACCGACGGCGGCGACATGAGCGCGGTGATCGCCGAGGTGCGCGCCGTCATCGCAGCAACCTCATTGCCGGAAGGGTATTCAACCGCGCTAGAAGGTCAGTTTCAGGCGCAGGAAGATGCCGCGAAATTGATTGCCCTGCTAGCGCTGGTCTCGCTGACACTGATATTTATCGTACTGGTTAGCCGCTACCGTTCAGCGGTGCTGGCGCTCATCATCATGGGTAACATTCCGATGGCCTTGGTCGGCAGCGTCGCCGCATTATGGATTTCCGGACAGTCGCTTTCGGTTGCTGCGCTGGTCGGCTTCATCACGCTGACCGGCATCGCCACCCGCAACGGCATCCTCAAAATCAGCCATTACATTAATCTGTGCGCCTTCGAAGGTGAAACTTTCAGCAAAGCGATGATTGTGCGCGGCTCGCTTGAACGCCTAACTCCCGTATTGATGACCGCATTAGTCACCGCTATCGCTCTATTGCCATTATTGTTTGCTGCCGACGCGCCAGGTAAGGAAATCCTGCATCCCGTCGCGGTCATCATTTTCGGCGGCTTGATTAGCTCAACTGTGCTCGATACCGTATTGACGCCAGTGATGTTCTGGTTATACGGCGAAAAACCGCTGCAGCGATTGCTGCAAGCGAAACAGCAGGAAAATTATTGATATTTGCTATTTTTTTCACCAAGGAGATCAATCATGCCCAACCGCGTTGCCCCCCGTACTCTTGCCGTTTTTTTGCCGCTTTCCCTTAGCCTGATGCTTAGCGCTGGTCAGGTCTTCGCACATGGCGAACATCTCAAACCACAGTTCGGCGGCATCACCGCTGAAGCCGAAGTTTTCCAGATTGAAATGGTGACCAAGGGCAATCAAATCACCCTCTACTTGAGTGAGCATGGCGCACCGGTCGAATCCGCCGCTGCCAGTGGTAAGCTGCTGGTGCTATCAGGTAAGGTAAAAGAAGAGGTCACGCTGACGCCTAATGGCTTTCAAAGCTTAGGCGCAAAGTTGAAAACGAACCCAGCGCAAAATGCAAAAGCCGTCGCCACCATCACCGTGCCGGGACGTGGCACCGGCACGGCACGGTTTACGTTTAAGTAGTATAGGCGGCTATTTGAATCGTATCGCCATTGGTAACCAATGTACTGGCCAATTGACATAGAGTGAATCAATTGGCGAAAGCGCGCGAGTTGCTGAACGTGCCACCACCTGAACCGATTGCACCGGAATCTGTTGAAG
>CAYWXO010000270.1:0-2763 GCA_964462255.1 uncultured Thiobacillus sp.
AACCGCTAGTTCCTGATGTACCATCGATACCTGAACTTCCACTAGTTCCTGATGTACCATCGGTACCTGAAGAACCGCTAGTTCCCGATGAACCATCCGTGCCTGAGGTACCACTAGTACCCGTCAATCCACTTGAACCTGATGTCCCTGAAGTTCCATCTGAACCGCTGGTACCTGATGTTCCATCTACCCCTGAAGTACCTGAACTTCCGTCTAAACCACTTGTACCGGAACTTCCATCTGAACCACTTGTGCCAGAAGTACCTGATGTTCCATTTATACCACTTGTACCTGATGTGCCACTTGTCCCTGAAGTTGCTGAAGTTCCACTTGAACCTGATGTACCACTACTCCCTGAAGTCCCACTTGTACCTGAAGTACCAGAACTTGTTGCAGTACCGGTTATTGTAACAGTAATATTACCTGAACCATTATTTGTAACCGAGGCTCCGACAAAAGTCATTCCTGTTACAGCAGAAACCGTAGTTACTCCATCTCCTACTTGTAAGTCCGCACCGCTAAATCCAGCAATTGAAATAGAAGTTCCATCACTACTATTAAGTGTTAAAGTTTTCGTTCCACTGTTGAATGTTCCTCCTGTAACTGGTGCGGTAAATCCTGTAATTGTAATAGTACCTCCTGTACTATTTTCTAACTCAACATAGTTAGAATTTGGCGTAGTTGCTGAGAAATATGTACCACCAGTAATTTGAACATCTGTGGTATAAACTTTTCTCCATCTTGCGGTAGCCTCCGTAGCACCGGCAATCCCTTCGATTGTAGAACCCGTCCAAGCATTAATAAGTGCCTGACCCGCAGCTGAGCGGTTATTTATCGTTGTTGTGTATTCTGTTACCGTTATTGCTGACGCTCCTGTCAATCCTGTAACATTGCCGTATAGGGTACTGTAGTTGTCTATGTGATATTGGTAGACTTGGTCGGTTTCATAAACATAAACCTGCATACCAAGTCTTCTACGACCTGATGAAATATTGTCAGAGTTTAATTGAATACTGTCAGGTGAAAAAACAGAACCAGCTCCTTTAGTGAAAGTAATCGGGATTGTATTACTTGAATTTTGAATTAGACTTGGATAAGTCGCAGCAGTCAATACAAGTTCTAAATCCGAAAGATTGTAAACTTCCATGTATCCCCCTGTTTGTAGAACGGAGAAATTAGTACCGAATGTAGAGGTTCTTGAGACGGATTCGGGTCCTGATTGCTGTGATGAACTTAGGGGGTTCTTATAGAGAGAAGACATTAGCGTTTTGGATTTTGATTCATAATTGATTTATGTTTTGCTTTCACCTTTGATAAATATTGAAGCTCCCAACGGAAGGTTAGCAATTGCAGGTAAATTAGCAAGTTCTGTCATCCACAAAACTCGATAAGTTCCTGCCGGTATGGCACATCCACCTGGTACTGTCACATTAATAGACGCATTGGTTGGGTCAGGGGCACCTCCGTTTGAAATATCTGTTGCGCATGGTGTACCATAACCACTATCCAAAGTCATGTTAGACATCGTTCCTCCAACACCTGCTAATGGTATCCAAACTGAATAGACATATTGAATATTAGGATTAATCTGTGAAGTAGTAATTCTTACTGAACCGAAAGTATATTGAGCTTGAGGACATCCGTAAGTGTCGGTACCAGCACCTGAAGCTTGACGAATATCTCCACTTAATGACGCGACGTTTGAAATGAAATTACCGACACCTCCAGCCCAATCGGTGTACTGAACATAAATGTTAAGGTCACTAGCGTAGTTTGGTCCTGCGGGGTAAGTTCCTGAGTTAGAATATCCGTAGAAATTGATAGCACCGTTGGTGAACATGTAGTTACCTAAGTCAGCTTGAGATGTTGAGTCTTGTGGTTCAGGGAATATGTACGCCGAATAGGCTGGACCCGCACTTGATGAAGGTGTAGGGGTTGGGGTTAAAGTACGTGTTGGAGTAACACTTGGAGAAACTCCAGGTGTGCTCGTAATCGTCGGCGTTATTGATGGAGTAGGTGTTGGTGTTGCAGTTGGTGTTGGGCTTGGTGAGGCACTTGGTGGTATTCCGAAACAAACGGTGACTCCGTCAATCATTTCGTTTCTTGTTATACCCACGTATAACGGAGTTTCCTCTGTAGAACCCGTATAAACGTCAAAAGGACCTATAGCGTCCGATTCTGCAGGGAGTCTGACTATAAAACACTGATATCCCGTAACCTCTACCTGTTGCTCAACAGAAGTATCACATCCCGTGGCTGTATTAACTACAATAATTGACTCTAACGACATGGCATTTTAACAATAAATACAATGACTTGAGCCTTTTATTATTTAGTAAAATATAATTAGACAATTAAAATCAATGATGATTCAGGTGCACAGGTCGCCACTTCAGAAGTGAAATCAAACGTACACTCTGATTCAGTTACAGATATGTTAACAACACAAGATACAAGTTGGACTGAAATGTCAAATCCACAACCAAACGTACAATCTAAAATGACAAATTTTTCACACCCATTGATATCAACAAGCTTGAGCATAATAGCAGGAGCACTGTTGAATAAAGATGGTGGATAGAATCTTGCTGCGGGTGGTATTACCCCTGTATTTGTTATGGTTCCAATCAAACTTTGATTGTTTCCATAAACATCAGCAACATATACCAAAATTGGTACTGTCCCCGTTACCATTTCTATTCTAACTTGTGTCATGCCCTATTCAATGTGATTATTTATTTAACTTGGTGGGGTACCAGGACA
>CAYWXO010000270.1:2773-3267 GCA_964462255.1 uncultured Thiobacillus sp.
CTATTAGGGTGTATTCTGTTACGAAACCTGAACCGTCAATTACCACCCAATAGTTTACACTACTTGGTCCTGTAACTGTCGAGAAATCTCCAACAATGTAATTACCCGCAAACATCGGTCCATTACCAGGAGTGCTTGAAAGACCCACATAAGTTCCAACATTCAAAGGATTCGCAAAATTACTTCCGTATCCTGTACTTGTTTGGTCTGAACCATTCCACCAATCACATATCAAAGTCTTAGCTGCCGCGGCGTTTGGTATACTGTTGGTTGTTATTGTTGGTAAAAGGTCGTAGGACACTTGATAAATAAATCCTGTAGATAAATTCAGACCAGGTGTCATACTTGGTGTTGGAGTTAAAGTTTTTGTTGGAGTTACCGTGGGAGTGACTGAAGTCGAGGGTGTAACTGATGGTGTAACCGATTTTGTTGGTGTAACACTCGGAGTCAGAGAAACACTTGGAGTAATACTTGGTGTAAGTGTTGGTGTCGCA
>CAYWXO010000271.1:0-3163 GCA_964462255.1 uncultured Thiobacillus sp.
CATGCGCATCGGGACAAGCCGCTGGTTAAAGGCGACCTTTGGAATCTCGTCAAAGGTGAAGATTTCCGGGAACAGATTCGCCTCCGGCACATCCTGCACTTCGTACTCGTAATAATTCTCGCGCAGTAAGTTTGTGTGGTCATCAAAAACGATCTTGCTCATTGTTCCCTCCTTCGCAGCATGCTTGCATGCTTGTATACAATGTTTTGTAATTTGTCGTTTATTATATCAACAGCGGTTTTGCGCGTCAAGGTAAATATGCTTGATTTCCACGATTTATGCGACTTAATTGCATATACTTGCATACCAAATAATATATAATATGAATGTCGGATAAAATTACTCCTCAACGTGTGTATGATAATTTAAAAATGGTCCAAAAAAGCATGAGATTATAGTTGAAAAATCATCCACTTGTGGAGTAAAAAAGCCGTATGTGTTAGGATAAAAAACCGCCCACAAAGGGCGGAAACACAAACGGAGGCAAGAAAGGATGATGCAATTCATGGACAAAAAGAGAATCATCGTGCTCAAGGAACAAGGCCTGTCGAACCGGGCGGTGTCGCGTGAGATCGGCGTAGACAGGAAAACCGTGTCAAAGTACTGGAACGAGTACCGGCAGCATTTGGATCGACTAGACGACCCAGGAGTGGACGTGAAGGCGATACAAGAAAGACTACTGGCCGAGCCAAAGTATAATGCTGGGAATCGGAAACGACACAAATGCACCGAAGAGGTGAACCAACGGCTGGCAGAGATTTTAAAAGAAGAGGAACGGAAGAATCGGTTATTTGGCCCAACTCACAAGCAGAACTTGACCAATCTTCAGATTCACCAGAAGATGGTAGATGAGGGCTTTGACATCAGCGCATGCAGCATCAACATTGCTCTATCGGGAATACGTAAGCGGCAGCGCGAGGTGTTCATCCGGCAGCAGTACGAGCTGGGAGATCGTCTGGAGTACGACTTCGGCGAAGTGTTCCTGGACTGCGGTGAAGGGGTTAAAACCTACCACATGGCAGTGCTGAGTTCGCCGGGCGGCGGATTTCGCTGGCTGTACCTTTATACCAACCAGAAGAAAGCGGTTTTCATGGACAGCCATGTCCGTTTTTTCGAGATGATGGGTGGAGCCTTCCAAGAGATCGTATACGATAACATGAGGAACGTGGTCAGCAAGTTCATCGGGAAAAACGAAAAAGAACTGAATGAAGATTTGCTGAAGATGTCGGTGTATTACGGTTTTCACATCAATGTCACCAACTGCTTCAAGGGTAACGAAAAGGGACATGTAGAGAGTAGCGTAAAGATCCTGCGCAATCAGATATTCGCAGACCACTGGCAGTTTAACAGCCTTGAGGATGCGCAGCAGTACGCGTTTAGCCGCCTTTTAAAGTTGAATGACAAGAGCCGGATGGAGGAAGAAAAACAGCATCTGCGGCCATATCGTCCACCGCTGGAGTTAGCGGTGGTTACCGAAGCGAAGGTAAATCCCAGCAGTCTCATTAGCGTGGATACAGTGTTTTACTCGGTTCCGGAGTGCCTGGTGGGCAAGAGTGTCATCGTTAAAAAATACCACAATGAAATCCGTGCTTTTGTTGGAAGTGACATGGTTGCAGCGCACAAGCGGCTGTTTGGCAACGGAAAAATGCAAATCGACATTTATCATTATCTGAACACCCTGCGCAAGAAGCCCGGTGCGATTGGTAACAGCGTAGCGCTCAAGAGCATTCCACGTCTCAAGGCCGTCTTCGATACATATTACAGAAAGCAACCCAGAAAGTTCATCGTGCTTTTTCTGGAAAACAAAGATCTGCCTATTAACGAAATCATCTCGTTGTTCGAGCGCGAAACCCAGAACAAGGGCGAGATCGCCGCGCTGGATGTGGTCAAGCCAGTGTCGCAGATTGCAGTATCAGCCAGAGCGTTTGTTGCTAACTACGCTGCCCTGACGATTGGTGGTGTGCGTTCATGAATATTACGGAACTTTGCTATAATCTGCGCTTGCCATACGCAAAGGAACACTGGCAACAATTACTCGATGAAGCCAGGCATACTAAGCAGGATTATGAGGCTTTTCTTGAAAATCTGCTCGATTCGGAATGGCGACTTCGCCTGGAGAATGGCCAGGCAAGGCGTATCAAAGAAGCCAAATTCCCACTAAAAAAGTATCTTTGCGACTTTAAAAGAGATAAATATGACACGGTGTTTTTCCCTAAGTTCGAGGAGCTGGAGACCCTTGCTTTTATCCCCAATAAGGAAAATATTATCCTGCTAGGAACCTCCGGCGCAGGCAAAACCCATTATGCCATCGCCCTTGGAATCGCCGCCTGTATGAAGGGGTACAGTGTGCTCTTTGCTACTGTCCCCAATCTGATCGTTGATCTTAAGGAGACTATGAGCAATAATGGCCTGAGCAATTACCGAAAGCGTTTCGAAAAATTTGACCTCGTCATTTTGGATGAGCTTGGGTATGTTTCCATGGATAAAACCGGTTGCGAAATGCTCTTTAATCTCATCTCAGCAAGAAATGACAAGGGTTCGATCATTGTGACATCCAACCTCACTTTCGACCGCTGGGAAGAAGTCTTCAAAGATCCCACCCTCACCGGAGCATTGGTTGACCGCCTTGCGCACAAGGCCCACATCCTGGACATCTCTCGCGACAAAGGCGGCCGATATGAAGAAACCATCGCCTGGTTACAAGATCCCAAACGATAGCTTTTCTTGAGGGGCATAACTGATCCTTATGCCCTTCTTCAATATACCATATTCCCACTCGTTATTCTTTTCTGTGTGGACCGTTTTTCAACTATAATGCCTGGACCATTTTTCGCTTGACAAAAACATCAGCTTTATCAGTCATACGGTTGGATACAAGAAAATGCGTATCGTTCTTCAGGAAGGCTCGTTACTGCAAATAATAAAGTAATGCTACTGTTCGATTTCTCTAACCCTGAAATAATCTCCAAACAAACTACAGGAGCACAAAATGAGCAACTTGCCTAGCATATCGTTTTATCTAGCTCGAGGTATAGTTCGTATTCACCGCTCGACAATTGATATGCTCGGTAATCCAAGGTTTGTTCGTTTAATGGTAAGCATAGACGAGAAATCAATTTTGCTTGTCAGCGCAGCAAAAAAGGATTTTCAGTCTTTCCGTGTT
>CAYWXO010000272.1:0-3153 GCA_964462255.1 uncultured Thiobacillus sp.
CCCTGAATACCCTCGAAAAAGCGCAAGAAAAGGTAAGGGAATTAAAAAAGAGTGGCAGTGAGGACATCACCGTCATTTTACGCGGTGGTACTTATTTTATTGATAAAACGCTTGTTTTTGGACAAGAGGATGGGGGCAAAAAAGATCAGCAGATCACATGGAAAGCATATCCCGGGGAGACGCCGGTCATATCTTCAGGGTACCTTCTTGATGGATGGGTTAAATCCCGGAACCCCGGAGGCCTTCCCCCGCAGGCAAAAGGGAAAGTTTATGAAACTGATATCCCGAAAGGATCAGGGATATCCCGGGTCCTGTTCAAGGACGAAAGCATCCTGAGACGATCCAGGAGCAAAGGCTTCAGCTCAAGTATTGACGCGTTTGGACGGGATGGACTCGGGCACTTGCGTTCACGTACCGTAATGTATACAGACGATAAAGCTGAACTTAAAAACTGGAAAAATCCCGGTGATCTTGAACTGGTTATCAGACCATTTAGTTTGTGGACCATAAATATACTTCCCATTCATTCGGTTAACCTGAAAGATCGCACCATTACAACAAAAACAGAAGGAACTTATGTGCTGACCAATGAAAGGTACAACCGCTTCCCGGACGAACATGCCTGGATTGAAAATACGCTGGAAGGCATGACTTTACCCGGCACATGGAGCGCGAATTCCCTTACCGGAAAGATCTATTACTGGCCGGAAGAATCCCGGCCAGGGAATAACATTTACATGCCTTTACTGACAGAGTTTATAAAAGTTGAAGGGTTTAACGACCCCGATGGAAACGGAGACATACCTGTCAAAAACCTGGTATTCCGGGGGATTAAATTCGTGCATAACGACCGTTTTGACTTCCTCGATACCGATGCTGGAATACAACACGACTGGGACCTGTTTGATAAGGATAACGCGTTTTTCAGGTTCAGGGGTGCCGAGAATTGCGTTCTGGAAGAGTGTGAGTTCACTGCCGGCGGGGGTGCGGGTATCCGTCTTGACCTGTATTGCCAGAATATCCTGGTGCAGAAAAATTATATCCACAACCTGGGTGGTACCGGCATTTTTCTTTGCGGTTATGGACTGGGTCTGAAAGATGTCAATAAGAAAAACATCATCACCAATAATAAAATAACCAATGTATCGGGTATTTTCTGGCATGGGGCGGGATTAATCATTACGCAGTCGGGTGAAAACATAATAAGCCACAATGAGATATCAGACCTGCCATATTCCGGAATTTTGATGACAGGCTACAGGCCCTGGTTTATGCATACAACAAGGAAAGAATACATTGATGGCAAAACTAAAGAACTTGATAACAGCTGGGGAGGCATGTCCAATGTCTCCGGTGAAGGGATCAGGGAATGCAGCAGGTCAGTCAGATGGAAGGAAATTGGCCCCCCTGTCCGGGAAACAGAAGAACTGACTAAGGGGGGGACATTCGACAATTTCAGGATCCTCAAATCCTTTTACCCGATGATCCATAACAGAATGAATATTATCGAATACAATGAAATATTTGATGTTATGAAGGTTCTTGGGGACGGGAATGGGATCTATATAAGTGATACAGGACCTTATAATGTCATCCGGAATAATTTTATCCATAGTTCACCTGACGCCTGGGGAGTTGGGATTCGCACGGACGCATTCCAGATGGATACCCATATCTATGGCAATATTATATGGAAATTTACAGGCGGCATCCAAACCCATACCAACAATCAGGCTTTTAACAACATCGTGGCTGAATGCGGAGATGCCGGATTGATGGAAGATCCAGGGAAAATATTAAACAAATATTATGAATATAAGGGCTCTGTTGATCATTTTACCGACGGTGTCGTAATGAGAAATGTCATCTGGCACAAGGGCGAAAATCCTCCCTATTTCGGGCTTGATCTGTCGGCTGAGAAGGAAAAAGCTGGCAATATAGTGGACCATAATTTTTATTACTGGAAAAACAATGACTTGAGGATGACAGAACATTTATCCTTGTTAAGAAACCTGGGGATTGAAAAAAACGGGATGGTAACGGATCCGATGTTTGCTGATCCCGAAAATGGCAATTTTCAACTTGACCCGGCGAGTCCGCTGCTAAAAAATGGATTCGCACCCATCGATCAGAAAAGCATGGGATTAACAGATAGTTTTCCTTCAAGATTCTTAAACAAGTAAACTGAGTATAAGCTATGCAACAACTAATTGATAATAAAACATCACCAATGAAAATCACCCTCATCCTCATCACCGCCCTGCTGCTCGCGCCGCTGGCTGCGCTGCACGCTGCCAAGCCTAAGGTGGCGAATCCCAATCCCGCCGAGTGGCACCAATCGTCGCTGAATGACTACCGGCACCTCGTTCGCACGGAGACCTGGACCGAGAAATGGCCGGACGCCTCCGGCAAGGTCGAAACACGCAAGGTGACGGCCGAAGTGTGGACGCAGGCCATGCAGGCCTCGCTGGACGCTCAGGGAACGCTGCACATCCCCGCGCGAGCGCAGCCCTATTACCTTGACGGCCCGCTTGTCTTGAAATCCGGTCAGAAACTCAGCGCTGATCCGACCGCTGAAATCCGCCTCAAGCCCGGCAGCAACACCTGCATGGTGCGCAACGAGCATGTCGTCACCTTGAACACGAAGCCCGTGCCCGCTGATCAGCCGCTTGACACAGACATTATCATCGAAGGCGGGATCTGGACTACGCTCGCCACGACCGAAAAGGAGTGGAACGGAAACCTCCTCGGACGCTCGTCGAAGGAGAATCCCGCCTTCGGCACGCACGGGGTTATTTTGCTGCAAAACGTCCGTGGCGTCACGGTGAAGAACATCACCATTCGCCAGAGCAGGCCCTTTGGCTTGCATCTGGCGAACGCCCATGAGTTCACCGTCGAAAATATCACGCTTGAAGAGCACCGCCGGGACGGCGTGCATGTGACCGGCCCCGCCAGTGACGGCGTGATTCGCGGCGTGCGTGGCAATTCCTCCGATGACGATGTGGCGCTGACCGCCTGGGCATGGAAAAACAACGCCCCCAGCTACGGCCCCATTGAGCGCATCACGGTCGAGGATGTGACGGGCTGGCCCGAGGACGATCACGAGGGCAATATCGCCATCCGCCTACTGCCAGGCGTGAAACGTTTCGATGA
>CAYWXO010000273.1:0-3153 GCA_964462255.1 uncultured Thiobacillus sp.
CGTTGAAGTCGGCGACGTTGATCGCGCCCTTGAGGCTGTCGTTGGCGTCGGCCAGTTTTTCGATAATTTTGTTGATCTTGTCGCCAATCTCTTTGCTGCCCTTGGCGATGACCATATCGGCAAAGCCACCGCCCGCAGGCACGTCGATCAGCGCATTGGGGTCGCCGGCATACTTGTCGGAGACGTATTTGACGAACAGCAAGATGAGGACGTAATCCTTGTACTGGCTGGCATCCATGCCACCACGCAATTCGTCGCAGGACTTCCAGAGGGAGGAATAGAGTTCAGATTTTTTGAGGGCCATGGGGAGTCTTGTAGCGGACAAAAGAATATACGTGGGAATAAACGAGCGAATCGGATAAGCGTGGCCAGAAACGAAGAACCCGCTACGAAAGCGGGTTCAGGGTTCATGTACTTTTTAGGACCACTAGAGGTGTACTAGAGAGATTTATTTGGTGCCGACGGCGAGACTCGAACTCGCACGACTTTCGTCACTGCCCCCTCAAGACAGCGTGTCTACCAATTTCACCACGTCGGCTTTTTTAACAACAACCACTACTTACTTGCCACTTACTTAGGTATAGCACCAGATTTATCAGTGCCACCCTGCGGTACAACCGGTGCAGATTGCTGCGGTACGCTTTGTTGAACAGCGGGTTTAATCGCCGGTTCATTTTTTTGGCTGGAAAAATAAGTCAAAGCCAAACTGGTTGAGAAAAACAAAGTCGCCAATACCGCTGTAGCGCGCGACATGAAATTCGCTGATCCGCTCGCACCAAACAAGCTGCCGGAGGAGCCGCTGCCAAATGCCGCACCCATGTCAGCGCCTTTGCCGTGTTGCAACAGCACCAGCCCTGCTACGCCAACAGCGACCAATATATGAACGATCCAGACCAGAAATTCCATCTTTAACCTTGAAAATCAACCTGCTCGGCAAATAGCCAAAAATTCTTCTGCATTCAGCGCAGCGCCACCGATCAGGCCACCGTCAATATCGGGTTGACCCAATAACTCGACAGCATTGCTGGCTTTAACGCTACCACCATATTGAATCACCAGGTTTTCCGCTACGGTTGCATCCAAAGCGCGAATCTTGCCGCGAATGAACGCATGCACCGCTTGCGCTTGTTCCGGGCTGGCGGTTTTGCCGGTGCCAATCGCCCAAACCGGTTCGTAAGCCACCACCGATTGTGCCAATGCGGCAACACCACATTTGACAATGACTGCATCCAGTTGGCGCGCTACCACTTGTTCAGTAATACCACCTTCACGTTCTGCTAACGACTCACCGACGCACAAAATCGGCGTTAACCCGGCAGCCTGTGCAGCAGCAAATTTATCGGCCACTAAAGCATCGCTTTCGCCATAAATTGCGCGGCGCTCAGAGTGCCCAACGATGACGTAAGTACACGCAAAATCTTTCAGCATGCTGGCGGAGACTTCGCCGGTAAAAGCCCCTTTGGCCTGTTGGCTCATATTTTGAGCGCCCCAGGCAATGGCACTTCCGGTTAATTTAGCTTGGGCTTGTGCAAGATAAGGAAAAGGCACACAAACGGCGACGCCTGCCTTGACATCTTTCATGCCGGCTAGCAAGCCAGTCAGCAAGGTTTCGTTTTCAGTCAGACTGCCATGCATCTTCCAATTGCCGGCGACCAGTTTGCGACGCATCAGGTTTCCCCTCTTCAAAATGGGGGCGGATGATAATTTGTAACCCCGCGAAGGTCAATCACAAACCGCATGAAAATCAAGGAAAAATTGTTCTCATGCAGAGCGTTGTAGCGTTGTAGCGTTGTAGCGTTGTCGGGTTAGCGTATGAACAAATTTGCCCTGGTAGCGCATTTGGCTGTTTGACGGGTGCGTTTTTTTGTCTGTGGAATCAGCCATGAACGCGCCGCGATTGAGCAGATGCGCCGCGCACTGAGCAGTGCATCTACAGCGACTGCGTGAAGTCCGCGAGCAGCTTGGCGACAAAGGCTTCATCCAAATCAGCGGTGATGAAGACGAAGCGGCTACGGCGATCTTCGTCCGGCCAGGCGGACAATTCTGCCGGTGGATGCAAAATGTGCTGCACCGCCTGCAAAACAACCGGATTCGACTTGCCTTTGATATTGAGCAACG
Source organism: uncultured Thiobacillus sp. (assembly GCA_964462255.1). GTDB lineage: Bacteria > Pseudomonadota > Gammaproteobacteria > Burkholderiales > Thiobacillaceae > PFJX01. Next base: position 2,119 of record CAYWXO010000273.1, read on the forward strand.
CCTTCATGCGCAGCAGGCTTTGCGGCTGCAAGTTTTGCAATACTTCCAGCGCAGACAGCACCGCATACCATTCCAGCGCGCCTTCAAAAGTCAGGCTGAAGGATCGGATGCGGCGGTCATGCGTTGCGGCCGATTGCGTGCGCGGTGTTGTTACATGACTGGCCCCGAGCAGACCGCGCGTGGCCGGTTTGTACTGCTGATGCGCCAGCCATTTCATTACGTCAGGATGTTTAGTGCGCGGATTAAATAGCCCCAAGTGCGTGACGCATTCGGACGCAATCTCGCCCTGCACAACCTGCTCAATTTCAGCGGCCGGGTTAAGGGCGGTTAGCCGTTGTTTTAACGCGCTGATCTGTTCGTGGCTGGCCAAATCCGTCTTGGTTAACAGCAGACGGTCCGCGACTGAAATTTGTCGAACCGCTTCAAAATGCGTATCCAGTTGCTGCGCAGCCAGTAAGGCATCTACCGTTGTAATAACGCCAGCAAGTTGATGACGTGCCGCTAACCAGCGGTCGTTGATCAGGGTGTCCAGAATCGGCGCGGGGTCGGCGATACCGGTAGTTTCGATGATGATGCGTTCATAAGGCGGCAATTTGCCGCTGCTGCGCGCCATGTACAGATTTTTTAAGGTGGGGGCCAGCGTGCCCTGAATCTGACAGCACAAACATCCCCCCGCTAACAAGGCCAACGGGCCGTGACTTTCGCTCAGAAGTTGATGGTCCAGGCCGATTTCACCAAATTCGTTCATCACCACCGCGGTCAACGGCAAATGGCGGAGCAGGTGATTGAGCACCGTTGTTTTGCCACTGCCTAAAAACCCGGTGAGGAGGATGACAGGAATAAGGGCGGCGGGGGTATGAGTGTCCAAGCGAAGGTTTTCCAAATCAAAGAAGCGTACAAAGCGCGCAAAAACGAATTGCACGGCTAGAGGCGTCGGAAAGGTAGCAAAATATCGGCCTTGCTTCATCACCTTTTTAATACCGCCACACGCTATGAATTTTGCTTCTTTGCATCGACTTTCCGCAGTTTTGTTTT
>CAYWXO010000274.1:0-3142 GCA_964462255.1 uncultured Thiobacillus sp.
GAATCATTTAATGTTTTGAAAGATGATGGTAGAATTGCCGTTAACATTCCTTACGAGGTTAATGTACAAGATAGAGGTGGTAGAGTTTTATTTATGTCTGAGTTTTGGTCAGTTATGAAATCTGTTGGATTTCAATTCTACGGGTTGGTTGACCTTGATGAAAACTCACCACACAGAAGTAAGACCACGGCTTGGGGTTCATGGATGAGTCCTTCAAGTCCTTACATATATAACCCAAAAGAGTGTGTTATATTAGCCTACAAGAAAGACCGTATTAAAAAGATTAAAGGTCAACCACAATGGAAGTCAGAGATGGTTGACATGGAACAAGAAGACGGAACAGTAAAAACCAAGGCTGTTTATCAAGAAGAAGATAAGAAAGAATTTATGTCTTTAGTTTATGGTCAATGGGAATATTTTGCCGATACAAAACAACAAACCAAGGCAACATTCTCAATGGACATTCCAATGAGGGCAATTAAGATTCTTACATATAAGAATGATATTGTTCTTGACCCATTCGCAGGTAGCGGAACTAGTTTGGTTGCTGCGGAAATCACTGAACGCAGATGGATTGGAATAGAATTAAGTTCAAATTACGTTGAAGTTGCTAATAAACGAGTACAACATTTTGTTGATTTAAACAAACAAACTAAAATAGAATTTAAGTAAAAGGGTTTAACGACCCTTTTTTTTGTTTTATGGATATTTATAATTAAAAAACAAAATGAGCCAAATTATAATAACTGAAAAACAATTGGGACTTATTACCAATAAAGTTTTAAGTGAACAAAAATCCAAAAAAGGAACCATTAACGAATCTTTATTTAGTTTTGAAAATATTTTAATGGCAGCAGGATTTATTCCTGTCGTTGGAGAAATTGCTGACATTGCTTTAATATGTTATTATCTTTATAAAGGTGAAAAATTATATGCCGCGTTAATGTTAATTGCGTTAATCCCAACAGTTGGTGATTTTATTGCTAAACCAATTATTAAATTATTCAAAGGGAGTAGAGAAGGTACAATGGCAATGAAAGCTGGTGGTAAAACATTAACAGAATATTTAGCGAAAAATCCTCAGATGGCTAAAAAGTTTAGTAGTTTAGGTAAATACGTTAAAGAACCTGCAGTTCAAAATACAGTTAAAGGAATTGAAAAAGTTAGTCCGGGGTTAGCGTCAAAATTAAGAAGTGGTTTAGATATGATTACTGGTAATAAAGCTTTAAGTGGTATCAAGGCAGGTGGTAAAGAGGTTATAGCAGGTGGAAGTTTTAAAACAGGATTAAAAGATTATTTCCAAGGACAAAGATTATCTAAGTATTTTGAAAAACGTGGTGTTCTACCTGAAACAGGTATTAAAAGATGGTGGTTAAATGTTGGAGCAAGACAAGATAGAAGAAATGCTTTTAGACAATTTATAGCAGCAAATAATTTATTAGCTTACTTTGGAATACCATCATTATCTACTTTTGAAAGAAAATTATCAGATGATGCCGAATTTAGAAAAAAAGTTGCGGAAGACCCAAAAACAAGTGATTATATCGCACAAAACTTTGAAAAAGAAGATATGGTGAAAAAACAACAAACCCCTGAAACTACACCATCTAAAGAAGAAATTGACCAATACATTAAAAATAGGAACTCAGGTAACTCTGCAAGTTCATTGTTTAATATGGGAAGTATTAATTTAAATAATAAAAACGGATTCTCAAACATTTTTAGTACAATGTTTGGTGGTACTCCACAAATGGCATAAAACAAATTATATTAATAAAAACATGGCAAAGAAAATTATAAAACTAAATGAAAGCGATTTAATGAATATCGTTAAAAGAGTTATCAAAGAACAAGACGAGAATTATAAAATTAATATGGCAATCCAATGTTTCTTAAATAAAAAAGGAATTAAAGATGACAGTGGACAATCACTAAAATTAGATGGTAGTATTGGTAATTTACCTAACTCTAAAAGTGCTCAAGCAATTGCAAAATATCAATCAAGTATTGGTGTTGCTGATGATGGAGTATGGGGTTACGATACTAATAGTAAGATGCCACCAAAAGATAAAATAATGTACAAACAATGTATTTCTGACCACGGAGATTTATTTGATAAAGGAATGCATTTATTTGGGATTGACTAATTAATGAAAAGAAGAATAACGGAATCAGGAATACGTGATATTTCTGCATTGAGAAAGAGATACCCTAAAGCGGAAATATATTTTCACCAAGACTTAGATGGTGTAACCACTGCAATTGCAATGAAGAAATACCTTGAAGACAATGGTATTGATGTAATTGATTCACATATTATACAATATGGTGACAAAGAATTTGCGGTTAAAAAACTTGATGCAACTGGTGATGTTATGCCAGTCCTTGTTGATTTTGCTCACGGTAAACCAATGTTCGTTATTCATACAGACCATCACGATAGACAAGCAGGTGCTGAAGACACTAAGTCAACATCATTCAGGTCTTCTCGTTCAAACGTTGAAACGATATCTCAAGTAGTATCTCCTAAAGAATTATTTCCTTCTTCGGACATTTTATTAATTAGTACTGTTGACTCTGCTGACTATGCTAAACATGATATATCACCTGATGAGGTTGTTAATTACATCTTTAGATTTGATAAAGACAAATCATTACAAAAGAATAAAATGTTAATGGGACTTGTTATTAACAAGTTATTATTAGCGTTTAAAAACAAAAAAGGTTTCTTAGAAGGTTTAGTTCAAAATTCTGAACCATCTTTATTGTCTATATTGACAAACATTAAAGATTGGATGAAAAAAACTAATTCAGCAAAACCTGAAGAACTACAAAAGAATGCCGAGGATTATAAACAATCTATGAAAGAGTTCCCAACGGTTAGTGATAACATTATCTTTCAATATGGTGGTGGTAGTATGTTTAAACCAGGTTCTTATGATAGATACACACCATTTAGAAACAACCCTGAAGCTGACTTTTTAATTATGGCTTGGCCAATGGGATTAGTGCAAGCATCTTGTAATCCTTTCAAAAAAGAAAGAGAACTTAAAGGTGTTAACTTGGGTGAGATTGCTCAAGAAGTGGTATCTAAATGGGAAGACCAATTAAAACAAAGAACAATTCCATTATCTACAATCAA
>CAYWXO010000275.1:0-3136 GCA_964462255.1 uncultured Thiobacillus sp.
GGCTGATGTTGCTTCTGCTTGCTTCCTGCGAGGAGCAAATATCATGGAATTTGAAACCCGGAAATACGGCATCGGTTTTTGTGGATGGGATAATAACCGATGAACTAAAAACCCAAACCATTACCATAGCAAAACCTGTTACAAATATTAACCTCATGGCTGAACCTGTGAGCGGGGCAACCGTTTTGGTTTCGACAGATGAACTTGTTTACACTTTTCGCGAAAGCCCGACAACGCCTGGCACTTACATTTCGGATAGCCCTTTTGCAGGGATTCCGGGCAAAACCTATTCACTGTTGATTACCGATAAAACAAAAACCTACTCAGCTAAATCACTTTTGGCTGCAGCCAAAACCTTCAGCTTTTTAAAATACGGACCCAATTCCGATGACGGGAAATACCGTATTACCAGCGTGGCAAAAAGCTATGACCCTACAGATCCGGCGATGTACGAAATAAGCCTCGACTGGTCAAAAGCACCGGGTTACGAAATTGCCAGCCCCGATTCGTGCAAAGCCAAACTCTATTATTACACCCTGCCAACTATAGATGTAAGCGAGGTTTTTGCTCCTGGCCTTGAGAAAGTCAATTTCCCGAAAGGCACTATAATTACCGAAAGGCGATATTCATTAACCAACGAACATGCAGCATTTGTGCGTTCCCTTTTGCTCGAAACAACCTGGCAGGGCGGCTTTTTTAATACAGCCACAGCGAATGTGCCAACTAACCTTAGTGAAGGTGGAGTAGGTTTTTTCGGGGCCTGTGGGGTTGTGGAGATGGTTGAAACTGTAAAATAGAAAAACGGGTATGCGTTCATATACAGTGATATACAAAATATTTGAAAAATATTTCAAAAACGCATCAGGGTAAACTTCAAGTTGTGTGTATTATAATTGTAAGCAATCAATCATCCGAAATTTATAAACCAAACACTCAAAAAAAATGAAAACAAAAAACCTTATCCATGTGGCAATGATACTTGTAGCCGTTGCTGCCCTCATGCTAACTTCCTGCAAAAAGGAAAATATTAACGATGGCAAGGCAAACCCTGCTTCGATGGAGCAATTATCGGCTGACGAAAACAATGTGGAAAATATTATGAACGATGCCGAAAACGACGTGAGTTCGGTAATGTCGAACAACGGCAACTACAAATCAACCGAGTTCCTTCCTTGCAATGCAACACTCGACAGCCTTGCTGTAGCCAACGATACAGTAACCATGTATATTACTTACGATGGACTTAGTTGCAATGGTAACCGCAACCGGACTGGAAAAATTGAAATAAAAAAGAAAGTTGGTACACATTGGGAACAAGCCGGTGCAACCATTATATACAAATACATCAACTTTACGGTAACCCGCGTAGCTACTGGTAAGTCAGTTACGCTAAACGGAACCAAGACTTTTGTGAACGTAAACGGCGGCCACCGCTGGCAAGTTGGAACTTTGATTACCTCGTATGTGCAACGTGCAAGTGGTAGCATGACTGCCAGTTTCGATAACGGAACCAGCCGCACCTGGAATGTTGCCCGCCAACTTACTTACACCGGAACTCCCGGACAATTTGTACTCACTGTTGATGGGTTTGGATCAGCAGGCGAATTCGAAAACCTGGTTGTTTGGGGAACCAACAGGCAAGGTGAAGAGTTCTTTACCCAGATCTCACAATCGGTTGTACACAAACAAGCTTGCGACTGGAACCCGGTTTCGGGGATAAAAATACACCAGATACCTGCCGACAGCAAGAGCGCAACCATCACTTTCGGCTTCGACAGCAACAACCAACCCATAGTTGGCGACGATTGCCCAACCCGCTACCGTGTTGATTGGCAGAAGAACAACCAATCAGGGACGATGTTTATGCCACTCTAAACCTCAATTCAAAAATTGATACTTACCATGTGCCGGGGCAGCTTTGAGTTGCCCCGGCACTTTTTGTTTATGGCAATGCAGTGTTTTCATGGGCTGCCAATTACCTAAGTAAGGGTTTGGCATTTATTATTAAAAACGCCCTTATCTATTTGGAAGGAGGCGTAATACCTATTTGTAAAAAACTGAAGTGTGCCTTTCGGATTTTACAAACAAAGTAATTGATTTTAACAGGCTTGTTTAAGTTCTGTTTTTATTAGTTTTTCGATGTGCAGGGTAAGTTCGTTTGTATCCCATCCCTTTGGTTCTATGGGGTCGAGGGCGGTAAATTTCAGGCGGCAGCCAAAAGTCATTGGGAAATAGCCGTTTTTCATGATTTCGTAATTGCCATCAATAGCAAACGGTACTATAACCGCTGATGGTGCCGAACGGATAAGCGATGCTATGCCAGCTGGTTGAAAGGATTTGACCAGCCCATCTTTGGAGCGGGTTCCTTCGGGGAAAATACATGCGGCGTAATTGTTGGCTTCGATGTGTTTGCCGAGCATCAAAATATCTTTCACCGATTGTGAGCGGTTTTTTCGGTCGATGAGCACCGAGCCACCATGGCGAAGATTGTACGAAACGCTGGGGATCCCTTTTCCGAGTTCAATTTTTGAAATAAATTTGGGATGGTGTTTGCGGAAACCTACCACTATTGGCGGGATATCGAGTGTGCCCTGGTGATTGGCTACGATAATTACAGGCCGGTTATCGGGAATTTTTTCTAAGCCGCGGAACATGATACGCGTACCCAGAATGCGGCTTCCGTACAACAAACCGAAATTCAGGATATCAACCACGCGTTTGCGTACGGGGTATCCCCATATCCAGTTTGTTACCACCTGAACCGGGTGAAATGCCACAAGCAAAAATGCAAACACGGCTAAATATATAGGGGTGAGGATAACCGATAGCGTTTTCTTCATTTTAAAGAAATTAATAATTGCCGCAAAAATAATAAATATCTTTTTTTTGACGAATGCCTCAGAACTGATTCCTGGTTTTGAACTGTCTTGACGAAATTACCTGATTTTTTGCCCTATTTATAAAAACGCTCCGACCGGTTGGGTTGGAGCGTTTTTATAACCGTATGATCGGTTTTTAGAGTAATGTAATTAGTGGTAAGCCTGCTTTACTAAGCATACCTTCAAGGAAGGATTATCTTATTTCTTATCGATTTTATCAATATTTTCCATCCCATCAATATCCATTGCTTTTGATA
>CAYWXO010000276.1:0-2164 GCA_964462255.1 uncultured Thiobacillus sp.
TACGCACGACTTGTTGGACAACACTACCATGAAGGAGGTGTGCGAGGGCCGTGTGTCCCGACGCGCCCAGGTAAAGCTCATCCACCCCGAGTGTTGCCGCGACATCGGCAATCGCTGTGCCCGCTTTTTCCGCGACGGCGTAGACGGGGATAATCTTCACATCGGACTGTTCGCCGATGGCCTGCGCGGTTCTCATGATGAGCGCCGCCTCGGGATCATCCTGCCAGCGCGCCTTGGCTTCGTCTGTCGACGCGCCGAAAGCCACCGCCACTTCACGCACATAGAGCACGTAGAGCGAAGCGTTGCGGATTTTCGCGGTCTCGATGGCGTATTTGAGCACGGGTGTGACACCGCGCAGGCAGACGAGAATTTTTCCGCCCTCGGGCACGGAAGGTGCGAGGTCTTCGGCCCGGAGTTTTTCCACCATTTCGGCGACCTTGCTTGGCACCTGCACGGTGGTGATGCCCTTGTATTTCTGGCTCCACGCGCGCAGGGCGAGGCCGATGAGGAGGACGCACGTGACAAAGAAGAGAGCATCGGGCTTGGTGTGCGCGAGGGTGAGTTCCACCCCGCAAAGTAGCAGGAATGTCGCGCCCATCATGATCCGAGCCAATGACGTAAGCCTTGCTCGTCCCCCAGTCCCCGTAAAGGAGACCGGCAGCGCGCCGCCAGCCGAGATTGCGAGGGCTGTGGATTTCCATTTCGTTAGTCCAAGACCACTTGAAGGCCGTCGCGGATGGCTTCGATGACTTCGTCAGGTTCGGAGGCTTGCTTGAGGCGATCGGTCACGTATTCGCTGTCCACCAGACCGACAATGTCGGCGAGGAAACGAGGTTGGATGCGGGCCACGCTTTGCGGGGTGATGAGCAGGAAGATCATGTGGATGCGTTCGTTGCTGCCGGGAATGGGAATACCCTCCTCGGAGCGGGCGAAGATCAAGACAGGCGCATCGATGGAGTCCAAGCGGCAGTGCGGAATGGCCAAGCCATGACCGAGATAAGTCGTCATGGTCGCTTCGCGCTGCAGCACTTGGGTGATGATTTTGCGCCCATCGGCCGGGAGTTGGTCGAGCGGGACGGTGGACACAATTTTCTCGATGGCGCCCTCGAGATTGCCCGCTTGCACATCGAGGACGATGCGTCCCGGGGTGATGGCATCGGCCAGCGAAATGGCTTTGCCCGTGCGGTCGGTGTCGGACTCGTCGCTGATTTTGCCCACCAGCTCCTCGAGAACGTCTTCGAGCGTGATGATGCCGGTCCAAGCCCCGTCGGAGCCGGTGACGAAGGCCATGTGCTGGTTGGCGCGTTGGAGTTTGGACAGCGCATCGTCGAGCGGCATGTCTTCGGGCAATTCCAGCGCCGGGCGCACGAATTCGCGCAGTTCGGACGAGCGCAGCTCCGGCCAACCATGGCGCAGGGCGAGGTCTTTGAGTAGGATGACCCCGAGCGGCTTGCTGTGTTCGTTTTCCAGCAGCGGAAAACGCGAATAACGTGATTCTTGGATGGCGGCGAGGTTGTAGGACCACGGCCAGTCCAAGCGCAGGTGCCGGACCCCGCTGCAGCGCCGCATTGAATCGCGCACGGTGATTTCGGCCATGTCGACCACGTTCTCGATGAGCAACAGACGCCGGAAGGGCATGAGGCCGAGTTTTTCGGGCCGCTCGAAGTGCATCTTCAGCTCTTCCTCGCGGGGCAGCAGCAGGGAAACGATGATGCAGACGAGCAGAATGACGAGGATGAGGATGAGCGACGCCGCCACCGGAATCTCGTAGAAGTCGCTGATCAGCATCTTCAAGCCGAGGATGAGGATGATGGACGCGAAGCCGTAATGCAGCGCGTGGAACATGCGCATAACGCCGGAGACGGCAAAATAGAGGGACCGCAAGCCCAGCATGGCGAAGATATTCGAGGTGAAAACGATGAACGGGTCGCGGCTGATGGCAAAAATGGCCGGGATGGAGTCGACGGCGAAGACGATGTCGGAGGACTCAACAGCCAGCAGGGCGACGAAGAGCGGTGTGGCGGCCAAGGCTCCCCAGCGGCGTGTGAAAAACTTTCCTTCGTCGTATTCCTGACTCACTGGGAACCAGCGACGGAAGAGGCGGATCACCCAGTTTTTCTCCGGGTCGGTCTCGGTGTCCTTGTTGCGCATCATGCTGATGCCG
>CAYWXO010000276.1:2174-3108 GCA_964462255.1 uncultured Thiobacillus sp.
AAGACATACATCAGCCAGTGGAACCGCTCGAGGAGCGCGAGACCGCCGAGGATGAAGGCGGCGCGCAGGACGATTGCCCCGAAAATTCCCAAAAAGAGGACCTTGTGCTGGAAAACCGGCGGCACCCGGAAGTAGTTGAAGATGAGAACGAAAACGAAAATGTTATCGATGCTCAGCGACTGCTCCACGAGGAAGCCTGTGAAAAATTCCAAGCCCGCCTCGGTGCCGCGCTCGTGGAACAAGAAAATTCCCGCATTGAAGAGCAGCGCCAATCCCGTCCAGAACCCGTAAAGAATGAAAGCCTCGCGCGTGTCGACGACGTGGGGTTTGCGATGGAAGGTGAGGAAGTCCAAGGCGAGCACGAGCAGGACAAACAGGAAGAACCCGCTCCAAAGCATCAGATCAGAATTCATGGGACAGTTTCGCGAAATCAGATGACCTCGCTGTAATCGAGGTCCTTGCCGGGTGTTTCCTCGAGTCCGACGAGGGCGCGGGCGATGTCAGTCGCCGAGCGGAAGAGGATCCGGTCATAGATGCAGGCGAAGTGACCGAAGGCTCCGACAATGACCGCCGGCTGCAGAACAACCCGCCAAGCGGGTCTGGAGGAATTCATGGAAAACGGAAACATTTATCCGGTCGCTGTTGCGGAATCAATCGCGCGCCTGCTCGGAGGGTAGTTGCCGGATCAGCTTTTGCAGATCCGGCTCCAGGCGCTGCAGGATTTCCGTCGCTGATTCCGTGTGGTCTGCCGTTTCCGGCTTTGTCGCCAATTCCTGCATGGTCGAAACAATGATACCGATAAAGAGGTTCAGCACGGTGAAGGTGGCAATGATGATGAACGGGACGAAAAAGAGCGGAGCCCACGGATAAATCGCCATAACTTCGCGCGCCATGTCGGCCCAGCCTTCGAGGGTGAGAATTTGGAACAGCGAAA
>CAYWXO010000277.1:0-3084 GCA_964462255.1 uncultured Thiobacillus sp.
GATTTTTACTGTTCTTTGCCAATATCCATAAAGGTTGTATTTCACGATACATGTGATGGTTTTAAATCCTTCAGATGTTTCAAGGGATGTGCATACAGGCTCTTTGGTGTTGAATTGATTCCTTTTTATAAAAGCCTCGTCACGGTAAAAATCAATGAATTCAATGTGACTTGCGGGGTCTGAATCATTTGGTGCTATATTTAAATATACATTGATTAAAAATCCATGATTAATCTTGGAAATGGTAATTGTTGGAATATGGTATGCGAGACCGGACGCTGTTTTTTCCTCCGCCTTATACAGAACCATATCATCCATGTTGAATTCTAATCCACTACAATTATCACATTTTGATGGTTCCCCGATTTGTAGATGTCCACATGCATTGCATATATACAAATGCGTACATTGGTTTCGAAAAATCACATATTCTTCTCTTGTATGGTGAATTGTTTTGAATTCTCCGTATGTAAAAGAAAATGTTTGACAAACAACCTTTAACTTTTGCTTGAATGACTGTGCTATGTTCAAATATTTCTCGCGATAGAAAAGATTGTTGCTATTATTGATATCTGTACGATAGTCATAAAATTGGTCCGGGTCAAAATAGTTTGGGAATAACTCTTTTGCACCATATAAAGTACCTCGGGAATCCCCACCCTCTTGGTTGATACTATTCACGCCCGGATTTTTGAGGCGTATTTTCTCAATGGATTCAGGCAAACGGTACGTGATATAGCCGAAATCTCTCTCAATTATAGCCCTACTGTAACAAACCTCACTATAGACAGAATTAGAAAAATCTAGTGTATTATCGAACAATACACTATAAAAGCTCTTTCCATCCATAGGGTTGTCCTTCAAATGACTACAACCACAAAGTTCTAGAATGGTCATTGTGATATCGACATGGGATACCAATGCATCACTTGATGTACCAGAACGAATGTTGCCGTTCCATTGGAAAGCTAACGGAATAAATTGTCTATAACAAGTCATTTTGCCATCTACCAGATGATCCGTGTTAATTATAATAATAGTATTATCTATTAAGTCTAAATCCTTAAGTTTTTTTAGTACTGCTCCAACACCGTCGTCAAGCCATATCATCCGGGCATAGTGATCCCTTAAATACCAATTTTCGTCATAAGTCTCCTTGGGTTGTGGCAAATCCAACGAATCAAGCCTTCTTAATACATCCCTATAAGATGGTTGGACATCTAGCTCGCTTTCTAGAAAGCCTTCCGATGTAAGAAGTGACCCGGATTCCAATGTATCCAGTACACAAGGAGAATGTGGTATGTTTGGGCACATCATAAGAAAAAACGGATTATTAGAATTTTGTTCAATAAAATCAATTGCACCTTTGGTAATCCAAGGCATGTTATGATGGCATTTAATATCGACAGGCGTTGGAATTGCTTCCTCGTTATTTGTATAAAGACTTTCAGCATAGTTAAATCCGCTGTTTTCTTTTATATAGTCCCTGCTGACCCGATAGTTGTTTTTATACTTCTCCATTGTGACAGGATTACTGGACAAATCACTTGATGAAAACTCTTCGATATCCCCCTCACCCAAATGCCATTTGCCTACGATACCTGTCTGGTATCCGTTTTCACGGAATACATGCGCTATGGTCTTTTCAGAGCTTTTTAGATATACATTCCACCGAATAAACAACGGGTCATCAGGGGTATATAGCTTATTATACTCAAGGCAACGTGATGCATATCTCCCGGTTAAAAGATTATATCTGGCAGGCGAACAGAGTGGAGAATTCGGAACGGCATGATTAAAATGCATTCCATTTCGAAAAATACTGTCTATATTAGGCGTGTGCGCCTGCCCGCCCAAAAACCCGACGTGATTTTCTGTCATGGAATCCGGAAATATCATCACAACATTAGGCCTATTCTTATTTATGGAATATTCATCCATTTTGAGTCTCCTATAACCTTAGTTTTCAATCGAGCAAATAATTGAGCAAATCGTCGATTTTGCAAGTCGCTACACAGCAATATTTATCTGTAAATTAATGGAAAAATTACTACAAATCGGTGATTGGATGAATGTAAGTAAATAGTGATGCAAAATGCATCGACGAAATTTATTGTTGTCCGATGATATGATTCCAGTCACGCCTACTGTGCAGGAACCGCTCGACTGTTGCTGAACGTTTATCATCACTTACAATATAGAAAATTAGGTAATTGTGAACTGGTAAAAAACGAAAGCCATGACTTGCCAAATCAACATTTTTCACAAGCGGATTCCTTTTTGGCATTTTTTCTAAGGACACAACCTCAGTTTCAATATCATCAAGCAATCTATTAGCGGCAGATAAGTTTTGAAGTTCTTTAGCAATATATCTCACAGCTTCGGCAATATCCAATTCTGCTGATTCTGTGATAATGGTTTCGTAAATCAATCGCCCAGTCCTTTCCGAATGTCTGCAAGAGCATCCTTAAAAGGGCGTACACGACCTGATTTTTCGTCTTCAAGACCTTCGTTCAACAAACGAAACAACTCAAATTTTCCACATAGTTCTTCGTAAGTTTCAATGCTTAAAATGGCAAGATCGCCTTTTCCGTTTTTTGTAATAAAAACCGGTTCTGAATGCTCATGGCAAAAGGTCGAAATCTCGTTATAATTATTGCGCAAATCTGCGCTTGGTCTGATTGTCGGCATATAATCTCCTTTAGTGTTAATATATGCAAATTATATCAAAATAATCCTATGATGTCGAGTGGATTTTATATTTGCATATTTTCTTTTTACCACGGTTCATGTAATCCTCGTATATCTTTTTCTTGCGATTTTTGCCGATGAACATATTGGTAAATTGTCTCATAGAAACATCGCAATATTAGAAAATGCAAATTTTTACCACGAATTTGGTATCAAAAATGCAAATATTTACCACGAGTTTGGATTTTAGCGATAATTATGTACCAAAAAACGCACTTTTTGGTGCGTTTTTCGTTTTTAGTAAAAATTCAAATCAAAACAATCCTTAGATTAGTTGCCATTATTTATTTTGATCGGTTTTCTTTTTACCACGTTTTTCGTAATCCTCGTCAA
>CAYWXO010000278.1:0-3054 GCA_964462255.1 uncultured Thiobacillus sp.
CTGCATAAATGAACTTGATATTATTTTTCAGGCGCGGCACACCAAGAACACCATCCGCAGAGGTTAAGTCTTGGGCACGTAAACAAGCCTCAGTCCATAAAAAGACGGGAATACTTGCGCGAACAGGATTCTCTCCGAGCGGGAACAAAGTCCAAAAAGGTCCGCCATCCCCGGCTTGTAATCCCAATCCGCTTGCCCACCCGCCAGAGATGCCCACGTTCCCAGTAATCGCAGCCAGAACACAACCCGCGCGGACAACCTGCTCGCCATAGGCGCGGCGCTGCATTCCGTAGCCCTGATACAGCACGGCGGGCTTGACAGTGGCATACTCACGGGCAATTCTGGCAATGACCGCAGCAGGTACAGCGGTGATGGCTTCAGCCCATTCGGGCGTTTTGGGAATCCCATCCTGCACACCCAGCAGATAATCACTGTAACTTTCTGCGCCTTCGATAGGCATTTGACTCGCATCAAACCCGATACAATGGGTGCGGACAAAATCGGCGTCGTGCAAATTTTCTTTCAGCATGACGTATGCCATTGCGCTCATCATTGCGGCATCGGTGCCAGGACGGATGGGGATCCACTCGTCGGCGAGGGCAGCGGCAGAGAGTGAATGACGCGGATCAATACAAACCACGCGCGCGCCATTTTCTCTGGCAAGTTTGATGAAGTAATCTGAGTTGGTGCCATCGCGCATTTCGGCGGGATTCCAGCCCCACATGAGGATGTAGCGGCTGTTGAGCCAGTCCTGACGCTGGTTACCCGTGACCAGCGTGCCGTAAACGGTGGGCGTGGCAATGTTGGTCGCGCCCCACGAATAAGAATTGTAAATACCTAGACAGCCCCCAAAAAGATTCAGCAGGCGGCGGGCAACATGGGACCCATTGAGTTGGTTGTAACTCCCCGTTCCGTATGGGACGAAAAGCGCATCATTGCCGTACTCAGACTTGACTCTAACCATCTGGCTGGATACTTCACTGAGGGCCTCGTCCCATGAAATGCGAGTGAACTTCCCGTCGCCACGCTTCCCGGCACGTTTGAGCGGGTACAACAATCGGTCTGGATGATATTGTCGACGCAGATAGGCACGTCCCCGGGCACAGGCGCGTAACTGCGGAGCGGCTATCGTGTCGGGTCGGTCATCGGTATCGAGGCGGACGATTTTTCCGCCCTCGATGTGCGCGATGAGCAGGCAACGTCCGCCGCAGTTATGGGCGGGGCAGCCAACGCGGATTTTTTTCACTTGTGAATTCATGGTGTAAGTGTAGATGATTTGAAGCGCAGGGGGTAGTGATGTAGGTCATGTTTTTTGACATATCATCATTTGGCCAATGAAAGCCAAAGCTCGAACCGTTTACGAAATCTGTACCATTGGCTTTGAGGGACTATTGTGCAAATTTGGTCCCGCTGGTGAAATTCGCTTAATCCAGCAATATGAATCTAGTGATGGCGATTATATGCGTGACCGAAAATAAAACTGTCAACAAAGTCTGTGCGAAGCGGGGAGATTGGTGCGAATATTTATTTTTTGGCGCCCTATGACAAATCACGATCTGCCCATATTATGGTATTTAACCAGAGTTCAAATAGTATAATGCCCTGCATGTCCTAAAAGTCCCGCTATGATTCCCCTTATATTTGATACTGTGATGCCTGGTTTGTAGAATTTCCCTGACATGGATGAATTACACCTGCTGTTCACCGGGCTTTAATTCATGGTGACACCATAACTGCGGCATGGAGCAGCAGATTGACCGGCTCAACCATGTGTTCAAGCAGTTGATACGCGCCAATCCGATTTCAGATGAGCTTGAAACTAAATATACGATTGCAATACCGGCACATCAAAAGATCATAAAATGGAATCCAAACAAATTAAGGTAAAGCGATGACAATTCACCTGCTCAACTGCTTCACCTGTAACGCCCGAATCGGAAGGTTAAAAACGGACATGGTTTGCCTGTTGATCGAGACCAGGGAGGGTCTTGTTTTGGTGGATACCGGTCTGGGACTGGGCGACTATGCCCACCCAAGCTGGATGACCCAATTATTCCGCATCATCACCGCCCTGCCCCTGGACCCAAACGAAGCAGCGGTGAATCGGATTCGAAATTTGGGATACCAACCCACAGATGTGAAACACATCCTCCTGACCCACATGCACTTCGACCATTGCAGCGGACTATCAGATTTTCCCCATGCCAAAGTCCACGTACACAGGCGCGAGTACAACGCCTTCACTGAAGGGAAGATCCGCCAATTTACCGAGTTTGCCTATATCCCAAGTTATATCGCGCATCAACCTGAATTTATCCTGTATGAAAAAGTGGATTCAAAATGGTATGATTTCGATGCCATCCGCCTGCCCTTTGATCCTGAAATGTATTTGATCCCCTTGTTCGGTCACTCACGCGGACATTGCGGCATAACGATAAAAACATCCACAGGCTGGTTCTTCCATGCAGGGGATGCAGGTGCGGTTTACAATAACGAGACACCCGCATGGCTGATCAAACTCGTGTTGGGGCCGTATGACCCGCTTTTACGGAAATTTATGCAGGAACACCCCGAAGTTTTACTGACCAACAGTCACATGGATCCAAATTTTCTCGAACTGCATCCTGTCATTCCCTAACTCCCAACATCATCCAACTCTAAAAACAAAGGATATTCCATGCGCCTCTCACACCAGCCCGCCTCCCCCATCAAATTAATCCATCCAGAGTGGAGCAAAAACGCCGTCATTTATCAAATTAATACCCGCCAGTTCACCCCCGGGGGGACTTTCAAAGAAGCGGAGACTCACCTTCCGCGCCTGAAAGAATTGGGCGCAGACATTCTTTGGCTTATGCCCATTCATGAGATCGGGCGGAAGAATCGCAAAGGCACGCTCGGCAGTCCATATGCGGTCCGGGATTATTACAGTGTCAATCCAGAATTCGGCACGCTCGAAGACCTGAAACATTTTGTCCAGGCCGCGCATGAGTTGGGGATGTATGTCATTCTGGATTGGGTTCCCAACCACACCGCCTGGGACAGCGTCCTCGCCAG
>CAYWXO010000279.1:0-3031 GCA_964462255.1 uncultured Thiobacillus sp.
GCGCAGCAGTTCTTCATCCAACTCGACGACAACAATGCGGGCGCATTGGGCGGCAAACAGTGTTTCGATTTGTAATAATCTGTCAACCGCCAACATAGCTTGTCTCGCCGCCGAACACTCCGCGACTGGTGATTTTTTCCAACGCGGCCAGGTCTTTCTCACACTGCGCGGCAGCCTCCGCCCAGTGCATCCAGATCAAATAGTCTTCGTGCATCTCATATCCCGCCTGGTCGGGAAGTCCGCCAGCATTCAAAGCATCCAATGTGGTTTGATATTTTTCTTCAAAACTATGCACCTTACTCTGAGCCAGAAACAGGCGCTGTTTCAAGCTGGAGTATCGGATGGCCGCACCATGCGTAATAATGGCTTCGCGTTCGAGCGGGGGCAGCGTCAAAAAGGTGTTTTCAATTTGTGTGTTACCTTTAGCAGGCATGGGAAACTCCAAACTGGGGGGAAGGGGAAGAACAGGTGATAGCTGATAACTTTCAGGATAGCGTAACCAGCACTTTGTTGAGCGCCTGGGGATATTTTACCATGGAGGGGACGGGGGACGGGAGACGGGGGTAAAAACCTTTTGCCGCGGAGATTCAGGAAAAAACCATTTGGCCGCGGATTTTCGCGGAAGTACGCGGATAAAACCTGAAGATATTTTCTTTTTCCGCGCTCGTCCGCGGCGGGCAGGAATTAGGAGGAGCAAGTTATACGCTGCTGCGATCATTGATTTAAAATCTGTGAAATTTGCGAAATCTGTGGCGATAAATTGCTTTTGTCGCAAAGCGGTGCTTGTCCAGGCCAGGTTACACTGGTTCAAAGGAGAAGAGGTTAATTTTAACAGACCTGAGGGCCTGTTTTTTTCCCAGTATGGCCTCGATTTCTTTCAGAGTATTGGCCTTATAGTAGCGTTCGCCACATTGATCGCAAACACCAGCGGGCACATTCTCGATGATCGCTACCAATTGATCACCCCACCAACAATCCTTGGTCACCAGTCGTTCTTGCACTCTGCCGCCACAGAAGGCGCAATCATCATATTCGGTCATTTTTCATCTCCTTGCTCTTGTCCAAGCATCAGGCCATTTAGGCAGCGAGGGTATATACTGATGATGATTGTTGTAAGCATAATCAGGTTGGATCGGTAAGGCGCGATCAGATAAAGACTGCGCTGGATACGTTGAATTTTTGGGCCAACAGGCGCAGGTGACGAACATTTAGGGCGCGTTTGCCATTCAAAATTTCTGAGACGACGCCCTGTGAGCCCAGTTCGGGCAGGTCGGACTGGGTCAAGCCATGTTCGTCCATCAGATAGCGCAACACTTCCACGCCGGTGACATCGGGCAGCGGGTAATGCTCGGCCTCGTAAGCGTGAATGAGCGTGCCCAGGGTATCCAGAAAACTATAGAGGGGGTGGTTTTCATTATCGCCAATTTGATCCAGCACTTGATTGAGCCGTTTGACCGCCGCATCGTATTCGCGCTGATTGCGGATGCTGAGCAGGGGAGCGATGTTCAGCCAATGGATCTGAAGATTTTCATCTACGAGTGTCATTTTTCCAGTCTCCACGGTCATATTCTGCGTGAGTGAGAACATGACGTGTCTCCAACTAGCTACGATCTCAACGGGAAAGTTATTTGGTCAAGCCAACCGCCCGTATAATCCGCTGATCCACCTCGCGCATGGTTTCAGCGGTAAGCTTTCCCAGGGTTGTGTAAATCAAAGACTGATTCATTGTGATCAACTTCGCGGTTTTAATAACAGAATTGACACGCAATCCGGTCTGTACAAACGCAGCAGAGCCGTGACGAATTTCCAATTCGAATTCATCCAAGATTTCGGGAATTTGCGAACTGATCGCAACCAGGATGACATCGTGGAAGCGTTGGTTGAAACGCAGGGGGGAAATGACCACTGCAGGACGCGCTTTTTGGCGAGATAGGTCAGTGAAGGGAAAAGGCACCAGAAGGATATCGCCACGTTGATAGCTCATGGCTCAATTGCCGCCTCAGCCGGTGGGATCAGATCATTGTAAAGGTCTTCGGCTGAATCATCCCAAAAGCTAAAGGCCGACTCGGCCAGTTTAAGCCAGCCAAAATCCTCGACTGCCTCCGGCGCCAGGTTCAACAAGGCAGATAAGCGTTGCTTTAAGACGCGCTTCTCGGCTTGCTCCAACAGTAAAATAGCGGCAGAGACTTGATCTACGTTTAATTTCAGCGTTATACCCATCTTTACCTCTCGCGCTTACAGATCTGGATAATCTGTCAGGATCGCTGCGGAAAATGGCAGGTCTGCAACAACAATTTCAGCCTGTCGTCCGGGCGATAGGTCTGCGACCACGGGGATCTTCTACGCATATTTTACCATGGAGGGGACGGAGACGGAGGACGGGAGACGGGGGACAGAGGACGGAGAGCGGGTTTTCGCTTTCAATCGTCAGAGCCGAGATTAAGAATGACCCGCATAACATCTTCCAGCTTTGTTTCGAAGGATGGCTGCATATCCACTTGTAGACCTAGGTGCTTATGATGTGGAAAATTACGCAGACGGGTGTGATGCGAAGCGCAGCAGTTCTTCATCCAACTCGACGACAACAATGCGGGCGCATTGGGCGGCAAACAGTGTTTCGATTTGTAATAATCAAAAGACATGGATCGATTTTAGGCTCTCTGGGAGTAGCGTGGCAGACCAGCATATCTGGCGCCCAAACGTAAGGCGAAATAAATTTCGCCTTACGTTTGGGCAGCCTCCACGCTAATTCCCAATGAACCCGACTTTAAGAAAGCCCTATACCCCGACAGGTATCGCAACGGTCAAGCGAGTCTTTGGCGTTAGCTCAACGACATTGAACCCCAGGCTCTCACCGCGTTCGGTGCGATAAGCAGCAATCAACTTAACAATATCAACGCAATTGAAAATCGCTTCTTCGATGCTATCCCCTTGCGCAAACGCGCCCTGAATACCCGGACATTCAGCCAAATAGCCATCCTCATTGGTTTCAACAACAAGAGATAGAAAGATTGCTTTAGTATCTAACATA
>CAYWXO010000280.1:0-2965 GCA_964462255.1 uncultured Thiobacillus sp.
GACATCACCCGCTCGACCCTTTCCCGCCGGGAGGTGGAAGGGCTCTTACGCCCCGTCTACGGCAAACGCGTCACGCCCGGCGCTGGATTCTCGCTCTATCGCCGCGAGGATCTCGTGGGCTTGTCGCGCCGCCGCAACCGCGCGGCTTAAGAACGACAGCAGCTTTTCTCACCGCCCGGTCGGCGGTCACTTCGCGTGACCGTCGATCGGGCGTTTTTTCATTTCTTGAACTTCATTTTGGCCCGGTTGAGCCCTTGGCTTTGCCAGGCAACCCCGCAAGGAGATAATCCTATGATCGCGCTCGCACAACCCGATGGTCCCCGTCGCCGTAAGCCGGCCTGGCACAAGCGGCTCTTGGCCATGCTCCCGACCGTCCGTCGTTACGCAAGGGTCGCATTCCGGCATCGCGATCCCGAAAGCCGCGAAGATGCCGTCGCCGAAGTGATTGCCAACGTGACCGTGGCCTTCGCCCGCCTGGCCCAGTTGGGCAAGGTTCATCTGGCCTTTCCCAGCGTGCTGACCCGTTATGGGATTTCGCAGTTCCGCGATGGCCGCCGCGTGGGCAATCGCTTTCGCATCAGCGAGGTCCTGTCACAGCATGCCCAGCACAAGAAGGGTTTCTTCGTCGAACGCTTGGACCATCGCGCGAACGATACCGGCGAGTGGTGCGAGGCCGTCGTGGAAGATCCCCGCACGCCCGTGCCCGAGCAGGTGGCCTTCCGCATCGATTTTCCCCAATGGCTCGCGCGGTTGACCAGGCGCAACCGCAAGATTGCCGAGGCCCTTTCCCTGGGGAACACCACGAGCGAAGTCGCCAGGCGATTCAGGATATCGCCGGGCAGGATCAGCCAACTCCGCAATGAGTTCTACCGCTCCTGGCGGGAGTTTCATCACGATCCGCCCGCCACTGCTATTTGATCCCGAGTTTTCCTCCCTTCACACCCGTTTCAGAGGAGTCGTATACGCATGGTCATACTATTCATCAACAACGATGGAGCAGGTTTCGCCGATCATGTCCAGATCGCCGAGGGCACGACCGTGGAAAAGCTCTTTGCCGAGCGCATCCCCCACGGCAGGCCGCAGGACTATCTCATCCGCGTCAACCGTCAGCCGGTGTCGGCTGGCCAAGCGCTCCAGGAAGGCGACCGGGTGAGTTTCACGCCCACCAAAATTGAAGGTGCTGCGCAATAAGTCAAGGCGTTCCCTCTCTCACGGGCCTGCTGGTGCAAGAGATCCCCGCGCACCAGCAGGCCCCCCTTGCCTCACACCCTTCTCGGGAGGTTTCCATGCTTAATAGCACAAGAGCCATGCTTCGCGCCACGGCGCTCATTCATGAACACCTGTCGGGGCGTGACGCGCAAATCGACTCGATCCGCCTGCCGGAAGATAGCTGGCAGCACATCCAACGCTTGAAGCGGCAGGCCTTCCTGGCGCAGCGGCGCGGCTGGCAGCTTGCCAACAAGGTCGTTCACCGCGATCTGGTCGACTCCCTGCGACAACTCCAGTATGAAATCGACGAATCGCTTCGTAAAGTCGTAACACGCCGTCCGGCTCGCCTGAACTCCAGCCCTGCGGAGATCTTCCGGGATCTGCGGACCATGGAACGGGAATTCGGGGACGTGAAGATCGACTTTGCGGAACAGGAACTGTCGATCACGACGGATCTGGTCGTGCTCGAAGAGATCGATCTTGGCCGCTTCACTATTCGACTGCACTGTCCCCAGATCTGCTGCGTCACGCAGCCCTATCGTGTGGTGGCCCTCGATCCGCACCCGGCGGCCCGGAATAGCAGTGTCACGCATCCCCACGTCCAGGACGAACGCCTCTGTGAAGGCGATGGTCGTGCGGCGGTTGCCAGCGCCTTGGCTGACGGACGGCTCCACGACTTCTTCACGCTCGTCTCCCAGATCCTCCACACCTACGGCAAGGGCAGTGCTTTCGTCGAACTCGATCGCTGGGATGGCGCGCTGTGTAGTGAGTGCGGCGACAGCATGAATGAAGACGATCGTTACTGCTGCCAACACTGCGACAGCACGCTCTGCTCCTCTTGTGCGGTTGTCTGTCACGGCTGCCGCGATTCGTATTGCTCGGACTGTTGTCGCCAATGCGCAGCATGCGAAGAGGACTTTTGCAGTTCCTGTCTCACAATCTGCCGCGACTGCCGCCAGCGTTTCTGTAGTGACTGCCTTGACGAAGAACTCTGCCCATCGTGTCACGCCAAAACCCATGAAAGGGACTAGGACCATGATTCCTGCGACGATCCCCCTTGCGAAGAGCCATGTCTCACCGGACAGGGCTCAAGAGAAACGGCGCCTGCATCCGCATGACTCACCGCAGGCCCTGCGACTGAGCCCCACGGCCTGGGCCAAGCTGCTTTACCTCCGCGATGCGGGCGGAAGCGAAGTCGGCGGCTTCGGCATCTCGACCGACGATGATCTGCTCTACTTCAAAGATGTCGAATTGGTTCGCCAAGTCTGCGACGTGGCGTCCGTGACGCTGGATGATCAGGCCGTGGCGGACTATTTTGACCGACAGGTGGATGCCGGACGCAAGCCCGAACAATTCGCCCGGGCTTGGCTTCATACCCATCCCGGTTCCTCCCCGCGGCCTAGCGTCACCGATGAAGAGACATTTGCCCGGGTCTTCGGCCGAACCGAGTGGGCGGTCATGTTCATCCTGGCGCGCGAAGGGCAGACGTATGCCCGCATGCAGTTTCACGTCGGCCCAGGGGGCTCCGTTGTGCTGCCCGTCGAGGTGGATTACCGGCGGGCCTTTCCGGCCAGCGACCATGAAGCCTGGCATGCGGAATACCAGGCCAATGTCCAGATCGAGCCGTGGCCGCCTGAACCGCAGTTCTCAAGTCGCTCGGAACCGAGCGGGGGTAAGTCTGGTCTGCGGCTGCCTCATACAGATTGGCCCGATTTTTGGGATGAACTGCTCCAAGATGAGATCGCCGATGCCTATA
>CAYWXO010000281.1:0-2947 GCA_964462255.1 uncultured Thiobacillus sp.
TTAGCACCGGCATTGCCTATCTAGCGCAATTGCTCGGTAAAAGCGTGCGTGTATTTGCTTATCCAAATGGAATTCCTACTACAGACTATCTTTCAGAACATGCGCGACTAGTCGAAAGTTTGGGATTGGAGGGGGCCGTGTCAACGCAGCGCGGGGTATCCACGCGCAGCAGCGCCCCCTATCAATTGCGCCGCTTCACGCCAAGCTAGGGCAGCACAAACCGATTTATTCCAATGTTACTGAGCAATTTACGTGAGACTTAGAACCCGAAAGAACTGTACGCCTCATCACCCCTGCGGATTGATTGTTGCCTTTGCTCGCACCAGCTTACCGCTACGATAATCCTGCATAGCCTGATCAGTTTCCGCACGGGTATTCATGACGAACGGGCCGTGTTGCACAATGGGCTCGCCGATTGGCCGGCCCGCAACCAGAATAAAACGCACCTCTGCCTCGCCGCTGCTTACCTGAACCTCATCGCCCTGCCCAAGTACATTCAGGCTGTGCTGCGGCAATTCCACTACACCAATACGGGCTTCGCCGATGTACGCCTCACCTTCATAAACATAAACAAAAGCGCGCTGCGCTAACGGCAATGGCATAGCAAATGTCTGCTGCGGCGCAAGCGTCACATCCAGGTAATGCAAATCAGTGAGTGGATCGTCGATTGCGCCGCGCTGACCGGCATATTCGCCGGCCAGCAGCCGCACGCGCTGCCCTGCTGTAACCACCTCAGGAATCGCATCCGAGGTAAACTCTTGGTAAGCCGGCTCGCTCATCTTGGCTGACGCCGGCAAGTTAATCCAGAGCTGGAATCCACGCATCAAACCATTGGTCTGTTGCGGCATTTCAGAATGAATCACACCGCTCGCCGCCTTCATCCACTGCGCGCCCCCGGCACGCAAATCGCCGCGATTCCCCATGCTGTCACGGTGTTCCATATGACCGTCAAGCATGTAAGTCAAAGTGACAAAGCCGCGATGCGGGTGATCGGGAAAACCAGCAATATACTCATCCGGATTGTCGCTGCCGAAATGGTCAAGCAGCAGGAACGGATCAAGATTTTTCAATGCAGGTGTTCCCAAGGTGCGATACACCGTCACGCCGGCACCTTCTGAAACGGCAATCGCCTTAATCTGCTGTTGTAGAGAACGAATATTCATGGCTATCTCCTTGAATCGATTGGGAGGCTACGCGTGGGGATCATGCGAATGCGCCTAAAAATGCTACCGAATTGGCTGATTCCATACCCGCGACAGCGTACAGCAAAGAAGATATGGAAAAAGGACAAACTTGCTAAACGCCACTTCGGTGCAAATCGGTGAGATTGTCGTGGTCGGGGTGGGTGAGTCGGTGCCGGTTGATGGCCGCGTCGTGGAAGGCACTGCACTGGTCAATCAGGCTGCCGTTACCGGTGACCTGCCGGGTTGCCAATTTCATTCAGTCGTCACTGGAAAGTCGTTCCGACACGCAGCGCAAGCACTGCCAGGAATTCTGTCATGACACTGAAAGATTTGAGGGTAGGAGACCGCGCCAGGATTGCTGGTTTTTTTGAAGGCGGCGCGGGGAGTCATTCTTCTTATCGCCGCAAGCTGTTGTCGCTCGGCCTGACGCCCGGCGCTGAGCTCAGCGTTACCCGTGTTGCCCCGATGGGTGATCCGGTAGAAATTCGCGTGCGAGGCTTCGCCTTATCCTTGCGACGTGACGAAGCGGCAACCTTGAGTGTGGAGAAATTAGCATGAACAAAACAAGTTATTGCATCGGCCTGGTCGGCAACCCCAACTGCGGCAAAACCACGCTGTTTAATGCGCTGACCGGCTCCAGGCAGCGGGTCGGCAATTGGCCGGGGGTTACCGTCGAGCGGAAAGTCGGCGAATACCGCTTGTTGGAGGGAGGGCAAATGACGCATTTCGACGTTGTTGACCTGCCTGGCACTTACTCACTTGATGTGGTAGATCGAGAGGTTTCGCTTGACGAAAAGGTGGCGCGTGATTACGTCCATGCCAACGAGGCCGACCTGATCATCAACATTATTGATGCTTCTAACCTGGAGCGTAACTTGTACCTAACCAGCCAACTCGTCGAAATGCGCCTGCCGTTACTGCTGGTGCTGAACATGGGTGACGTGGCCGCCAGCAAGGGCATGCAAGTCGATGCCGCAGTACTGGCGCAACAACTCGGTTGCCCGGTGGTGCCGGTGGTGGCATCGGAAGGTGAGGGCATTGATGCATTGAAAACGGCGATTAAGCTGGCCGTTGCCGAGCAGCCGCGTTCCACCGCGCTAATCAACTATGCCGCCGCGCTCGACTCTGCCGTCGCTGGATTGGCGTTACGTCTGGAAGAGACGATCAAGGCCGCTGACAGCGGGATCACCCCCTCAGCGCGCTGGCTAGCGGTGCGTCTGCTGGAAGGCGATGACCTGGCGCGGCAAGTCGCCGGGCCGGAACTGGCTGCCGATGCCGCCCGGCGCGCCGACGCGCTGGGCGACGACATCGACATTCTGGTGGCCGATGCGCGCTGTAACCTGGCAAATCAGATCGCCAAACAGGCCGTCACCGCCAGTGGCCAGATCGGCCACGACCTCACCGACCGCATTGATCGCGTCGTGCTGCATCGGGCGCTGGGCATTCCGCTGTTCCTGCTCATGATGTATTTGATGTTCATGTTTACCATTAATATTGGCGGCGCTTTTATCGACTTCTTTGACCAATTCGCTGGTGCGATCTTCGTCGATGGTTTTGCCGCCGCACTGGCTGCTTTCGGCGCTACGGAATGGGTGCAGGTGATGCTGGCCAAGGGTATCGGTGGTGGCTTGCAGACTGTGGCCACCTTCATTCCGGTAATTGGTTTCCTCTATCTGTTCCTGTCGGTGCTGGAAGATTCCGGCTACATGGCGCGCGCCGCTTTCGTGATGGATCGTTTCATGCGCTGGGTCGGCCTGCCAGGA
>CAYWXO010000282.1:0-2938 GCA_964462255.1 uncultured Thiobacillus sp.
TGTCAGCGGCAGGTTCAGATTTGGCGTGACGGAATTTTCGGCGGTTTGGGCTTACCCCCCATTAGGCCGCGATTCAGTTGCTCCAATAGGGCGCGATTTGTCAGGGGAAGACCAGAACAAACCTCCTGCCAACGAGTGCCAGTGGTGCCTGCGTTTACCCTTTTCCCCGATCAACTCAGGTGAGGGAATTTGAGGTGACCATAGTTGGGGGAATTTGGGTGGATATCAGCGGCGACAGCTTTTGAACTGCGCCACTGCTCGCAGAAAAGCGACGCGTCAGACTGCGTCAGGCTGCGCGACGGACGATGGGAGCTTGCACTGCTGCGATGCCCGCAGGCAGCACATGTTTCAGCATATCAGCCAAGGTGACGATGCCCTTTATGGTGTCACCGTCCATGACCACGGCGATCTGGACGCTGGCCCCGCGCATGCGCGCCAGGGCTTCGTGCACGGGCGTCTGCGTTGCAAGCCTGAAGACCGGCCGCGCACTGTCCCACGCAGGCTGCGTCGTCGGCAAGAGCAGCGTGTCGCGTACGTGCACGACCGATGGTGCGGTGCCCTTCATGCCCGCCATCAGGATGCGCATGTGGCCCGATTGCAGCGCTGCAGCGCGGACATCGGCCACCGTCGCTTCGGGCGGCACGGTCACGGGTGTCGGCGTGACGAGAGAATCGACCGGCAGCGTCCCAAGGTCGATCAGGCCGGTGATCTGCTTTTGCAGCTGCGGTTCGAGCGTTCCGACCTTGCCCGAATGCTCAACCAGCTGGCGGATGGTCGCGATGTCGCGTCCCCCGATCGCCGCACTCTCTACCGGCTCGACCCCACTGGCTCTGACTAGGCGGTTGGCGAGGTTGTTGACCAGGCGCAAGAACGGTCCGAACAGCCAGATGTAGCCCCGCGCGATGATGCCGATGGCCAGGGCCGAGGTTTCTGGGTGGGCGATCGCCCAGGACTTGGGCGCCATCTCGCCCACGACGAGGTGCAGGAAGGTCACGATGAACAGCGCAATCGCGAAGGAGGCGCCTCCCGCTGCCCAGTCCGGCAGGCCCAAAAGGAGCAGCATCGGGCCGAACCACGCGTCGACGGCGGGCTTGGTGATCGCGCCGAGGGCAAAGGTGCAGGCCGTGATGCCGAGCTGCGCACCAGCCAGCATCACCGTCAGTTCGTTCATTCCCCGCAGGGCAGCGCGGGCGGACCGGCTGGTCGGGGCCAATTCCTCGAGACGGTGCCTGCGGGCCCCGAGCAATGCGAACTCGATGATGACGCAAAGGGCGCTCAGGGCGATGAGCGCGAGCGTCGCCAGGGAGACGAGAAACGGGTCGGTCACGGCTCATCCCCCGTCGCGATGAATTCGACCATGCGTACGCGAACTTCGGTCGGGACGTGGCGCTCCACGCGCAGCACGCCGACCTCCAGGCGACGCCGCAAGGGTCTGTCGTCGACGAGATCGGCCGGGTCGACCGGCAAGTCGACCGTCACCGTGTCGCCCACGGCGGGCAAGGCACCGAACTCGGCGATCAGCAACCCGGCGATGGTTTCGACGTTTCCTCGCGGCAGGGCATGACCGATGGCCCGTTCGACCTCATCGAGGTGCACGTCGCCGGCCATGACCCAGACGTCGTCGCCCTGGGGCGAGACGGCATCGGCGGCGACGGCATCGTGCTCGTCGGTGATCTCGCCGACGATTTCCATCGCCATGTCCTCGATCGTCAGGACACCGGCGAAGCCGCCGTATTCGTCGATGACGCAGGCCAGCTGATTCGTTGTCCGCACCAGCTCTCGCAGCGCGTCGGGCAGCAGCATGAGCGTGGAAATCACCATCGCCGGCCGCATCACCATGGTCACGGTCACGTCCTTGCTCCCGTGCGCAAGATGCGCGAGGACGTCGGGCAGATGCACGACGCCCACGGGGGTGTCGTCGTCATCGATCACGGGATAGCGCGTGTGCGCGCGGGCCATGAGCCCGATCAGTTCGTCCAGGGGCGTCGCCGGATTGACCCAGTCCACCTGCGACCGGGGAACCATCGCGTGTTTGACGTCGCGTTGCGGAAAATCGACCATGCGGTCCATCATCAACGACAGCTCGACCGGCAGGTCGCCGCTCTCGCGCGAGTCCGCGATGATCCGGGGCAAGTCGTCAGCCGAGGCGCTGACGTCGATGTCGTGGACCGGCTCGATCCGCAGCAGCCGCAGAAACAGGTTGGCGGACTTGTCGAAGAAGCTGATCAGCCAGCCGAACACCGACATGTAGAGCAGCGTCGAACTGGCCAGCCAGCGCGACATGGGCTCCGGGTTGGCGATGGCGAGGTTCTTGGGGTAGAGCTCGCCGAAGATCATCTGGACGACCGTCGCGACCATCAGGACCAACACCGTGCCGATGGCAATACCTACCTCGGTCGGCACACCGGCCCCGCCGAGCAGGACACCCACCGACCGGCCCACCATGGGTTCGGCAACGAAACCCACGAGAAGACCAGTGACGGTGATGCCGAGCTGTGCGCCCGACAGCATGAAGGTGGTGCGCTTTGTGACCGCCAGCGCACGTTGCGCCGCGACGTCGCCTTCTGCGGCACGCGCAGCAAGGCGAGTCCTGTCAACAGCCATGTAGGCGAATTCCTGCGCCACGAAATAGCCATTGGCTGCGATGACCGCAAGAATCAAGAGGACACCGAGCAGGAGAAGAAGAACAGCTTCTGTCATCGCATGGCCGCCACAAATTGGGTCACACCTTGCACGAACAACCAAGATTTAGGATTTTTGAAGACGCGGCCCTTTTCAAAGTGGAGACTGCAGCTCTTTGAACAGCCACAAGTGCTGTGCCGGCGGCTAAGCCAAGAAAGCTTATTATAACCCAAACTCGGTATGCAGAACATGCAAACCCCTCTGCCGAACTGAATCTGAAACAGAACACGTTAGACAAAGCGGTACGTGATGGCCG
>CAYWXO010000283.1:0-2910 GCA_964462255.1 uncultured Thiobacillus sp.
TTGAAGGAACAAATGTCAACGGTGACGCAGGATGGATCAAAGGTCAATCGGATTACATAGTATTTGAGCGCAATGATTCTTGGACATGCATTGAGCGTGTAGCACTTTTAAAATGGGTTGCACAAAAAATCCGCGACAAAGGAGTTAAAACAGGTAAAGGTTTATATGAGTTATATCAGAGAGAAGGTCGCAAGGACATCATCACTTTAATTAAGTTTTCAGATATAGATTCAATTACTGTTTTAAATCTTTCTAAGTAGCGCGTATATATATTTGTTATTTGTTTATGGTTCTTTGTTGGTATTACGTCCGTATCAATCATCGTAATACGTCCGTATAGTTTCCGTAATACGCCCGTATAAAATTTCCCCGAAAAGAAAATACAAACTAAAAACAATTTGATCCTACTTATTGTTTGACTTATCCCTACTGTCCGTTTACATTCTATTGCATTATGTCAGAGACAGCTATCACAAAGAAGAGAGTCGTATCATCTTACGAAGGTAAGGATGAAGAGACTCGTGCGTCAGGTAAACAATCTAACAAGGACTCAACTGTAGGTAACAAGGGTGGAAGACCTACGCTCTATAGTCTTGAGATTGCTTTGGAGATATGCGATAGGATTGCTGACGGTGAGAGTTTAGTAAAGATTTGTAGCGATGCGAAGATGCCGAAGAAGACTGCGGTGTACGAGTGGTTGCTACGCCACAAAGAATTTGCGGAGATATATGCGCGCGCGAGGGAAGACCAAGCCGACACATTGGCCGACGAGATTCACGCAATCAGTGATGAGCTACCACAACAGATCGTTGATGACAAAGGTAAGACTCGTTATGACTCAGCGTACGTTCAATGGCAAAAGAATAGAGTGGACGCAAGGAAGTGGGTGGCCGCGAAGCTCAAACCTAAAAAGTATTCAGACAGGATCGCACACGTTGGTGACCAAGAAGCTGACGCGATCAATATCAATGTCAACATCTTTGACGAGATGATCAAGAACCTCGAACTGAAGAGACAGACAAAATGATGGATCTTATTAACGGCTTTTACATATTAGGCGGATTACTCCTTGCAGGATTTATTTACTTTATCGTTGCGGATCACTTTGATAAATGAGTTTTGAGAAAAGAAAAGCTGACGGCTTCATGACAAAGCAAATGCATAAAGACATTACGACATATCAAACAGG
Source organism: uncultured Thiobacillus sp. (assembly GCA_964462255.1). Classification (GTDB taxonomy): domain Bacteria; phylum Pseudomonadota; class Gammaproteobacteria; order Burkholderiales; family Thiobacillaceae; genus PFJX01. The sequence goes on from CAYWXO010000283.1 coordinate 1,190, forward strand.
ATACATCGATATGCCTAAAGACTCATACACGCTCGAAGAGCTTAAAGACATTGTGAAGAGTGTAGAGAAGTCAAACGAAAAGATTAAAGCTATTGTGTTACCCGAATACGAACTGAATAAATCGACGGGTGCTGTACAACGAGTCAACAATGACTGATGTAGTTGAGCTACTTAAAGACAAAGAAGTAGAAGCGCAGTTTAAATCATTACCCATTGCTAAACAGATAGCGATAGCGTGGCGCATGAAGTGGTTAACGCAAGCGCATGATCACCAAATACTTCCTCACGGTGATTGGGCGATATGGTTACTATTAGGTGGTCGAGGTGCGGGGAAGACTAGAACGTCTGCTGAGCAGATAGGATGGTGGGCTTGGGAACAGCCTAACACACGATGGTTAGTATCCGCACCGACAGCCATGGATGTACGCGGTACATGTATCGAAGGTGAGTCAGGGTTGCTTAACGTGATACCTGAGATCCTCATTGCAGACTATAACAAGTCATTGCTCGAGATCAAGATGACGAACGGATCATTGATCAAAGGCATATCAGCGTCAGAGCCTGATCGCTTCCGCGGTGGACAGTATCACGGCGCGTGGCTAGATGAGTTGGCGGCTTGGGATTACTTACAAGAAGCATGGGACATGATTCAGTTCTCAGTGCGGTTAGGTAAAGAGACAAGGATCATTGCATCAACGACACCACGTCCTAAAGACTTGATCGTTGACTTAGTAGGAAGGTCTGATGACGGTAGTGGTGAAGTCGTTATGACAACCGCGTCAACGTACGCGAACATAGACAACTTAGCACCAAGCTTTCAACAACAGATATTGCAGTACGAAGGAACGAAGCTAGGTCGACAAGAGATCTATGCCGAACTGATTGACCCCGAAGAGGGTGGCATTGTTAGAAGAGATATGTTTAAACTGTGGGACGCGAAGAAACCATTCCCTAAGTTTGAATACATCATACAGAGTTACGATTGCGCATACACAGAGAAGACTATCAATGACCCAACAGCGTGCTTAGTCTTCGGCGTGTTCAAACCGATGGATGGCCCAATGGCGGTGATGTTGATAGATGCATGGCAAGAACGCATGCAGTATCCTGACCTAAGAAAGAAAGTGCAGGAAGAGTATGAAGTTAGTTATGGTGCGGATAGCGAGTCCGACACAGGAGAGTTTGTCAAAGGTAAGCGAGTTGATCTCATACTTGTCGAAGATAAGGCGAGTGGAATCAGTCTCATACAAGATATGCAACGGGCACATTTACCTGTGCGAGCTTACAATCCTGGTCGAGCCGACAAAGTGCAACGACTTTCCATTGTCGCAAACATTATCGCTCATGGAAGAGTGTGGATTCCCGAATCGTCAGTACGTCGAGGATATGTGCGTGATTGGGCTGAAGGCTTCGTATCACAGATCTGCTCATTTCCTGAAGCTACTCATGACGACTATGTGGACGCGTGTACGCAGGCGCTTCGGTATCTAAGAGACGCAGGCATGTTAGAGATTGACCCGAGACCTTATGACCCATCGGAAGATTACGCAGACGCTTATGAATACAAAGAGAGAGTCAATCCTTACTCCGTGTAAGAACATATGTGACTTAGACATTAAGAAACAAATATGCAAGACATGTAAAAGAACAGAGGACGAGATAGCAAGTTGGTTAGATTACACACCAAGCGAACGCAAAGCTGTAATGAAACGCATCAAGGA
>CAYWXO010000284.1:0-2902 GCA_964462255.1 uncultured Thiobacillus sp.
TTGTTTCGTCAAACCACTGTCCACAGATTCTCATGGGCCGTCAGTGTACGGACCGCGGGATGTTGAGTCAAGCGTGTGTAAAGATCAGGAGGCTAGACCCCCTTGCTGTTATTTTTATTCATTCGATTGAAGCAACAACGGAGAAAAGTCATGAACATGTTATCCAACGAAGTATCAACAGAACAATTGATTGCTGATTTTAATGTGGTGGTCGCTGACGCGGAAGCGCTGCTAAAGGCAACGGCCAATCAAGGCGGTGAAAAGCTGGCCGAAGTGCGGGCCAGAACGGAAGAATCGCTGCGTGTCGTAAAGGGCAGGTTGCTGGATGCGCAGGATGTGCTGGTGCTTAAAACCAAGCAGGCAGCTAAGGCGACGGATGTTTATGTCCACGAAAACCCTTGGAATGCAATCGGCGTTTCCGCAGGCGTGGGTTTATTGGTCGGTTTTCTCCTCGGCCGCCGTTAGGCGTTCCGTCATGGCGGAGAAATCTCCCGGCGAAAGCCGGGGTTTATTTGATTCGTTGGCAACGCTGGCGGCCTCGCTGGTGGCTATTGCACATACGCGCCTTGATCTGTTGTCGTTAGACCTGGAGGCAGAGCGGGAGCACTTTTTTTCGCTGCTGATGTTGGCGCTGACCACGTTGTTTTGTTTGGGCATCGGCGTGTTGCTGACTACGCTTTTCCTGGTGGTTGCATTCTGGGACACCTACCGTCTGCCGGTGCTGGGTACGCTTGCCGGGCTGTTTCTGCTGGCGGGCATCGTGGCCTGGCGAATCGGTCTGCATAAAACGCAAGCCAAACCGAGATTTTTTGCCGCGAGCCTGTCGGAATTATTGAAAGACCGGCAGCAGCTCGTCTCTCATCTATGAGCAAAAAATCCATCCGCCTGGCAGAACAGCGGGAACACCTAATCAATCTAGTGGCGCTGCAAAGAGTCGCATTGGCGCAAAACATGGCACCTTGGCGTATTCCATTGGCGCGGGTTGATCGCGGATTGCTGGCAGTGCAGGTGATTCGGCGCAATCCAATCTGGATCATCGGCGGCGGTGTTTTAATTGCTACGTTACTACGGGGTAATCGGATGAAATGGCTGCAGCGTAGTTGGGTGGCATGGCAGATGTTGCGTGGGCTGCGCCGCAGCTAGAGAACGTTCTACCTATTACACGGAAACCTATCATGACTGAAATAAACAGCGCTTCCCCTCGCGACGAGCGCAGTAGCGAGGCATCCCGTCAGGCAGCCTTATTCAAGACCGGGGCCTTGCAGAACGCCATTCTTACGAGTGCTAATTTCTCGATTATTGCCACCGATGAAAAAGGCATCATCCAGTTATTCAATGTAGGTGCCGAGCATATGTTGGGCTACCAAGCGGCCGAGGTGGTGAACAAGATCAATCCGAGCGACATTCATGACCCGTTGGAAGTGATGGCACGCGCACAGGCGCTTAGTCTGGAGCTTGATACCCCGATTGCGCCGGGTTTCGAGGCGCTGGCGTTCAAGGCTTCGCGCGGCATCGAAGATATCTATGAGCTGACCTACATCCGCAAGGATGGCGGTCGCTTTCCCGCTATCGTCTCAATCACCGCGTTGCGCGATGATTTCGGCGAATTGATTGGCTACTTGTTGATCGGCACCGACAATTCGGTGCGTAAACAGGTTGAAGGGGAATTGAATCAGGCGCTGGCCGCCGCTGAGAAGGCCAATCGCGCTAAAACCGATTTTCTCTCCGGCATGAGCCATGAATTGCGCACGCCGCTGAATGCCATCCTGGGCTTCGCGCAACTGATGGAATCCGGCGTGCCGCATCCCACGCCCTCGCAACAACGCAGCCTTGACCAGATTTTGAAGGCAGGTTGGTATCTGCTTGAACTGATCAATGAAATTCTTGATTTGTCGTTGATTGAGTCGGGTAAGGTGACGCTGTCGCAGGAGGCGGTCTCGCTGGCCGAGGTCATGCTTGAATGCCGCGCCATGATTGAACCACAAGCCCAACAACGCCGCATCAGCATGACCTTCCCGCGTTTCGACATGCAGCACATCGTCAAGGCCGATCGCACCCGCGTCAAACAGGTGATGATCAACCTGTTATTCAACGCCATTAAGTACAACCGACCGGGCGGCACGGTGGTCGTGGAGTACAGCCTGTCAAGTCAATCGCCGGCAGCGGCATCCACCCTGCCGAACTCACTTAGAATCAGCGTGCGCGACACCGGGGAGGGGATTAAGCCGGAGCTGATCGAACAACTCTTTCAGCCGTTTAATCGGCTCGGCCGCGAAACCGGCGAGGAAGAAGGCACCGGCATCGGCTTGGTGGTGACCAAGCGGCTGGTTGAATTGATGGGCGGCGTTATCGGCGTGAGTAGCACCGTTGGTGTTGGTAGCGTGTTCTGGTTTGAGTTGAGCCTGACTACCGCGCAGCATCTTCCTCCTCATGAAGTCGAAAAATCCGCGCGGGTGCAGGCGCAGTTACCAGCGGGGACGCCGCTACGTACTCTGCTTTATGTTGAAGACAATCCGGCTAACCTGGAGCTGGTCGAGCAGATCATTTTGCGCCGTCCTGACCTGCGTCTGCTTTCGGCGGCGAATGGCAACCTCGGTATTGAGTACGCGCGCGCCTATCAGCCTGAGGTGATCCTGATGGATATCAATCTACCTGGCCTTAGTGGCGTTGAAGCCATGAAAATCCTTCGCGCCGATCCGTTGACTGCGCATATACCCATCATTGCGCTTAGTGCCAATGCTTTGGCGCATGACATTGAGAAAGCGCTGGCAGCCGGATTTTTTAACTATCTGACCAAACCCATCAAGGTCAACGCGTTTCTGGAGGCGTTAGATGTGGCGCTGGCTTTCTCTAAAACCGAAGCCGCACATGCGGCTATCAGGGAGTCGGTATGAGGTTAATC
>CAYWXO010000285.1:0-2902 GCA_964462255.1 uncultured Thiobacillus sp.
GATCAAATTGAGCCGGTCGGATTAGGTCAATGGGTGAATGTCTGTTTGTGAAGGAGTGATCAAACTGACCTGAATGGCGGAAGCCACCGCAGGGTCCTCTCTCTTGGAAATGATTGGCCGTGGATCCGCAGGCCCTTTACTGTTCCGGCCCGGCGATCAATAACTTTGCGAGGTAATTTGAGTGTAATTCTTATTCCTAAAAGGGGTTAACACAAAATAATGACCATAAAAAAAGCCTTGCTCAGCAAGGCTCTTTTTCCTTAGAAAGGAAGGTCATCACCAGAGACTGGTTCCAATTCAGGTTTTTCTGCTCTTTTGGTTCTTTTCTTGGGAGCTGCAGCAGGAGTTGCAGGTTTTTCTTCTTCCTGGCTGTTTACATAAACGGTGAAATCCCTTCCGAAGTTGTCAGCATGTTTCATTTTTGCTACTTCAAATGTAACGTAGGAGGTGTTGTTGTATTCGTAGGCAAAATTTTGAAGATCTTCCAGTTTGCAGGTAACTTTTACGATGTCCATTCCAGCGACTTGTTTTCCTTTTCCGATGAAGTTTTTAACGAAGTTTTTCATGATAATAAATTTTTAGAGTTAAAATTATATGCAAGATACCAGTGGAGATTGGTAGGGGCAGTCAAGGAGGAATTGGAATACCGGAGCACAGTGAGGATATGCCGAGAAAATCCTTGAATGAGGGGACCGATACCTGAAGAGAACCACTTTCTTAGCGTATAATTTCTATAAAAAGTGTCATGAAAATCAACTGCTAAAACAATTCGGAAGGGAGCGCCAGGTAGAATGACGACTTGGATAAAAGTGCAAATTGGTGATAAAATGCCCTATGAATGTAAACATATGTTACCATGGGTAGTAAAATCATGCTGGCCGGATGGGGTTTTGCCGTGTAAAGGGTCAGGAAGAAAGTGCAACGACTCAAAGATAAAGCACCCGAGAAAAAAACAGGGAAGCAAACCAAAGGAAACAATCGGGGATGATCTTTCAGGATAAGGGAAACCGAAGCTGAATAAGGCTATTCATGGAATTACTTTTGACGAGCAAAAAAGGGGCGAATGCCCCATTTAATTGTATTCAGGTTTGAAGGTGATATTTTGTCCAATCTGATGGACAGTCAGATGCGGGTAAGAGAGGTGGTCCTCTAAAGGGATTTTGTGGTACAACTGGTTGTAACATTCTGCGAGTTCTACCAGGTGTGGATGGTCTTCGAAGCCATCTTCTTCCAGAAAGGGGCCCAGGATCCAAAGGATGGCATCCATCAGTCTTTGATACTGATCTGTGGGGAGTTCAATTACTTTCATAAAATTAATGCCCCTGCCTTGGGGACTTATATTGGCATCTGGCACGCCATTTTTATAAATTAATCTTCGTCTGGTTTCATAATGAAAATTGCAGGTGACGGATCGTCAAAATCCTGCGCGGTGCAAAATGCTTTGAGGGTGACAGTTCTTGTCTGGTGATGAACATTCATCTTTTCATTCTTTTCCCAATTGCCTGCATCCGGAAGCCGGCAATCGAGTTTGAACATCAGAAGTGCCTCCGGGGTTGATTTAGCAGCACACGCGAACATCCAGAGAATGTCCCACAGGCGGCCAGACATGTCCTGTTCAAATTCCATCCCTGCAGGAACTTTTACATATTTGTCCCAAACGGCCCTGGTGAGGTACACCGGATATTTAATACCGCATTCCTTGGACATATAATCCGTAACACGGACTAGTGTACCATCAGCTACTGCTTCTTTGGTGGTGTAGGTGAAAATAATCTTATCGTCAAAATCACTCATGAGTTTTCACCGCTGCCCTGCGGCTTTATTATGGCATCTGGCCCGCCTGTTATGAAAATTAAAAGCAGATCAAATTGAGCCGGTCGGATTAGGTCAATGGGTGAATGTCTGTTTGTGAAGGATTGATCAAACTGACCGAGTACGAAGTATCGCAGGATCCCGCACTTGGAAATGATTGGCGTGGATCCGCAGACCCTTTACTGTTCCGATCCGGCGATCAATAACTTTGCGAGGTAATTTGAGTGTAATAGCTATTCTCCTAATTTTCTCTTGTATCAAATGAGGGTACCCATCAGGTCCACGAACAAAAAAAGGGGGCAACGCCCCCTTTAAACTTTGATTTACAACATTCCTTCATCTGCAAAGCTCAAATATCCCATCGAGTTTACTATCAAATGGTCGATAACCGGAATTTCCATTAATGCTCCGGCATCTTTTAACTGCCTGGTGATTTTCCTGTCAGCATCGCTTGGCTGCAAATTACCTGAAGGGTGATTGTGGCAGAAGATCATGGAAGTGGAATGTATATCTAGCGCTGATTTTATTACCAGGCGCACATCGATCACTGTGCCTGTCATGCCGCCCATGGAAAGCTTTCTGGTAGTTAAAATTTGATTTTGGCGATTCGTGTATATGACCCAGAATTCTTCGTGAAACAGATCACCAATCATGGGACGGATATAATTTGCCGCATCTTTGCTTCCTTGAATCTTTACGTTTTCAGCGGCCTCATGGAAGTTTCTTCGCCTGCCCAGCTCCATAGCCATAACAACATATCCAGCCTCGGATTCGCTGACCCCGCAATCAACTATATCATGAACAGACATCCTGGCCAGAGAATTAAGGTTGTGGTCAGCCGCACGAAGCACCTTCCTGGCGCTTTGTAGTTTATCTCTGCGAAAGAGGATGGAAAGTAGTTCTGAATCCGATAAGGACGCAAGGCCGCGATGGAGCATCTTCGTTCTGGGATCGTCCGGGTTTTTCATAAATTCGCTTTTAAAAACAGTCATGTATTTTCACCGCTGCCTTGCGGATTTATAATGGCATCTGGCCCGCCTGTTATGAAAATTAAAAGCAGATCAAATTGAGCCGGTCGGATTAGGTCAAT
>CAYWXO010000286.1:0-2891 GCA_964462255.1 uncultured Thiobacillus sp.
AAGCATTAGCTCATTAGTTGCTAAACGGGGTTAGTCATTTTTTCTGGGCGCGTTGAGCGCCCACTATTTAGTCTGCCGCGCGGCGTTGAGCGCTGGGGGTGGGCCCCGGAGGGCGGGGGCAAAGCCCCCGTTTTACCATAATGGTGAGAGTGTTCTTAGTGACAGCCTTTGGGGGCCAATTTTCGCCCCCTTTTGGGGGCCTATTGGCAGTAAGGCTAGAAGCGATGTGTTGGATTATAGCCTGTTAAAGATTTTATATAGGTTAAAAAACGCGCGCGTGTTAAGGGTTGATTTTTATGTTGCCAAGCCTTGCTGTGACAGGGGTTACGGTTGATGGCTGTCAGCGTTATAACGAACTGTGCGTCAGCGTTATAACGATGTAATTCACAGGATAGCGTCAGCGTTATAACGATGTAATTCACAGGATAGCGTTAGCGTTATAACGATGTTATCCACAGGTACCAGATATAATGATATGGGTTCATTTATTGCCTGGCTGCAATGTTGTTTGCCAGCTTTTTTATGTCACGTGTGTAAAAAGTGATTTGGTCTTTTTCTCGATTAAACGACATCCGGTATTCTGGTAACGTGTCTGACGTGGCAATATCGATGATTTGGCTTCGGAACGCTCGGATGTGGCTACGGGCACCAGATTTTTCTTTTAGAAGTTCAAGTCCGATTGCCCACATGGTTTGTTGCCCGCAATGTTTTCTAGCAATTTCATACAGGCGACGTTCAAGGGGTTTTCTGAGCCGGAAATAGTCGCGGTGGATGGTCAGCACTTCGTGCGATTGAACAGCGTTAAATAGCCACTCAGACAACGTCACCTCAACCGCTACCATGCGTGCGTTATTTGGTGATTTTTCAATAATTTTCCAGCGTTCAATTAGTCCGAATCCTTCGCGCACGGTTTGTCCGCCTGTGCGAATGTTGGTCTTGATCGTTGTGCCACGCAGGCGACCAAATGCATTATGTAGGCGATCGTATTCAACGCCTCCAGTTCCTTTATTGGTGGATATAAGGTAGTCGTATACGACAAACCGAACGGTTCTGTTTTTTGCATCTTGGCGACCTCGGTTGATTGCTTCAGTCATATGAGATACTACGTAGATCAGTACATCCTTATCGAATTGTGTCGCCCTGCCAGTCATACTTGGTGTGATGGTTACACTTCGGTTCCCGTCTTTGCTCTCCCAATGCCACTCGCTTATATCCTTTTTGTTGGATAGTGAAAAGATTGGAGCTTCCATGGAAGCCCCGTCGTCCTTGATGGCGTAGTCAAGCATGTCACATAGGAAAAAATCGCGGTTCGTGTAGCGATCTGGAAGAAGCTTTGTTTTTGCTTTTTGAACGCTGTTACTATCATCTTTGTCAGATTCGTCATCTATAAGGTCTGCGTTTTCTTTTATGATTTGTTTAAATAAGGTTTGCTGTTGGGATTGTTTTTTGTGTTTCTGTTGTTTCTGTTGTAAGGCATTAATTTTTTCCTGGAACGGATTACAAGCCACTTCTTCGGCAACTTCATTAGAGTCGAGAATAGCAATTTGCTCATTCTGTAGTTTCTGATTTGCTCTGAAACGATGAATATGTTGGAGCTGTCTTACCCTGTCTTGAACCGTTTCGATAATGTGCCGACAAACCTCGTTATCGACGTGAAATGCCATGTTGTAGGCTTCGATCTCTTCCCGAGAAAAGAACAATAGGCTGGGAGATTGGAATTTTTTGTAGATTCCATCAGACGGTTCGCACGACAGAAGCTCATGCAGATCATCATCAGGCCATTTTATTAGTTCGTTAAGGTGTTTATCCATATGCTTTAACTAATTATGTAGTTAAATATTGAAATAATTAAGTAACGCTTCCTCAATGAGATCGCTCTCTGACGTGCGATTTCCTGCCATGGTGCGCTTGTGTGCTTCTTCTTTGAGCATCATATCTAGTCGACGCGTTAGGCGAATCGATTTAGTTGATCGGCCTTCATCCATGATCTTAACTGTCTGTGCTACCTGTTTTGTTTCTACCGCATCGGCAGCGCCACCTGAGATAAACGAATCCAAACTCGGCTTCCCCTTCATTTTGTTACTTCCTCGAAAAATGCATTCATTTCGGTAACCGCTGAAGGGTCCTTACCAACCTCATCCACAGTAAGTCCGCCGCCAATACAACGCCGGAATGCTACACGTTCACAGATTCGCGCATTAAGTACTATCAGGTTGTTCTCACCCAAGTACTCCAGCATAGAATCGGCATCTTTTCTTGTACGTGGATCAACTCGTGTCAGCAATACTCGTACATCTAGGCTAGGGTTGAAGTCGCGTGCCAAGTCCACGATTTCAAGTAGGTCAGTCATGGCTGCTGCGTCCAGGTCTGATGCGCCGACGGGTACTACAACACGTTCCGCTAACAGAAGAGCAGACCGCAGCCCAGAGCTATCCCGTCCACCAGCATCAATGACGGTATGAATGAATCCAGCAGACAAATTTTTTCCCTCATCGAGGACTGCTTTGCCGGCCAGAACCGTTGTAGTGGGCGAAGGCGATCTTCCCGATTCACGTCGCCAAGCCGCCCATGAGGCAGCCGATGCTTGTGGATCGGCATCAATAAGCAACGTTGCGCCCTGACGGGCCAGCAATGTGGCTAGATGGACGGCGGTGGTCGTCTTGCCGACACCGCCCTTGGTGTTCACAACTGCATATTTCATGAAATGTTTCCTTATGTGCTTCGTTACTTATTTATATAACGACATAACGATATAACTAAACAACGAAATATGCAAATCGATTTGCTGGAGCAATCTAAATGCCACGCTGAAAAACAGTGCATTGATGCACGCTACGGGCGTGGTTCAAAAAGCCCCGTTTTTGGGTAACACAGACACCAGATTTCCTCAC
>CAYWXO010000287.1:0-2883 GCA_964462255.1 uncultured Thiobacillus sp.
TGGGCAGCGACTCCTCAAGGGGTCGATGGCAGTGTTCTCAGTGGTAATTCGCTGAACGTCAAAGACCATGCGCGATGAGGCGGGGACTTGATCGCGTCGAGGGATCGCAGCCGAGATCGGATTGTCGCTCCGACCGCAGCCTGGGTAAAGGGAGGCAGTCATCGCCGGGAGTCCGCGACATGGCGGTAGGTCGCGGGAATTCCGTGCTTCCACGTGTCCATGTGTAGCGACTGGGCATTGAACCCGTCACCCGGGATTGGCTTGGCTCCCCGGCCAAACGAACTCACGGCCATCTGCGACATCGCGGCGCCACCCAAAGATTGCCTCGCGACCTCGAACTCCTTTTCGATCCAGGCGTACGTGGCGGCGATGCCGCTTTCGAGTGGTGTCGATGGTTCCCAGTCGAGGTACCGCCGGATCTTCGTATTGTCGCTGTTGCGACCTGCCACTCCAAGAGGAGCATCGAGTCGATAGCGTCGCTCGAGTTGGACTCCTGCAACCCGCTCGGCGATGTCGACGAGTTGGTTGATCGTCACCATTTCACTCGACCCGAGGTTGACCGGCTCGAGAATCGCGGAATCCATGATTTTGCGTATCCCGAGAATGCAGTCGTCGATGTACATGAATGAACGTGTCTGCGTCCCATCCCCCCAGATTTCGATCGTGTGGTCGCCTGTCTGTTTGGCGGCAATGACCTTGCGGCAGATTGCCGCTGGCGCCTTCTCCCGGCCCCCGTACCACGTACCGTAGGGGCCATAGACGTTATGAAAGCGCGCGACCCGGGTATCCATGCCGAAGTCTTCGCGAAAGTGCCTGCACATACGCTCACTGAACAACTTTTCCCATCCGTAGCCATCCTCGGGAAGCGCCGGATAGGCGTCTCCTTCGGCGAGCGCCGTGACCTTGGCATCGGTCTGCTTCTCCGCGTTGTACACGCAGGCAGACGAACTGAAGAAAAACCGCTGGACTCCAGCCTCCTGCGCAGCGAGCAACATGTTCGTGTTCGCCAACACACTCAGCATGCAGAGTGCCTTATTGTTTTCGATGAAGCCCATGCCCCCCATGTCGGCGGCAAGCTGATACACGTGCGTTGCGCCAGTGCACAACTTCCTGCATACGGCGAAATCCCGAGCGTCTCCCTCGAGAGGGCCGGCATGATTCTCGACATCGGGAAACGACTGATACCACTCTTGGATCGGCTTGATGTCGGCGGCCCGCACCATGATCCCCGGCGCACGCCGCAGTACAGCGATGAGATGGCCGCCGATAAAGCCGCCACCTCCGGTCACAACAACCACCATCGGCCGAACCATAGTCGCACACCCGCGAGAAAGAGCCGGTCCCTCAACACGATGGTTCTCGGCTCGGCAGTAGTTTACAGTTCTTCGGAGCGGAGTTCCACGGCCTTCAGTGTGGAGAAGCCGTCCGCGCGAAAGCCGCGTGAGGGTTATCAGGCATGCGAGAGTCCTTGGAATGATCACCTTTTTCGCCCCCGTCCGACCATTCACTGGGCTGTTCGACATCCTGCAAAGGAACGCGATCCTGAGCTGGAAGGTCGCGATCCCCGGCGCCCAGGTAATCATCCTCGACCGCGATGAGTCCGTCGGCCGCGTGTGCGCCGAATTGGGCGTCGAGTGGGTGCGCGACGTTCCGTACGACGAGCGATTCGACCGGCCGCACGTCGGCGGACTGTTCGTGGCCGCTGAGAAACGGGCGGTTCATGACGTGATGTGCTTCATCAACGGCGACAACATCATGCTGGACATGCTGGAAGCGATCGGCCGCGTCCGACAGACGTTTTCTCAGTTTTGCATCGTTGGAGAGCGTTGCAACCTCACGATCACCGCTCTGCTCGATTTCACGGATCCGACGACATCTGCCGCGCTCCGCGCGCGGATGCAGAGCGAAGGATGGTGGTCGAATGCGAATTGGATCGATTACTTCATCTACACGAAGGGCGCGTTCGGAGAGGTGCCGCCGTTTCTGGTCGGAGGTGGCTGCATGGACAATTGGCTGATCCAAAAGGCACTGTGTTCGAGCTTGCCACTGATCGACTGCGGGCGCACGATCATCGACATCCATCAAGAGCACGAGGAGCGATCCTTCACGGCGACGAAGTACCTCACGACCAACGCGCTGTCACCGATTCGGTCCGTCAACCAGGCCCTGTTCCGCGACCACCAAGTGGCCGCCTTCGGCGTGCCGTTAGCGAACATCAATACCGCCGATTGGCGAATGACGCCTGACGGTTTCATACCGCAGCCTGTCAGCAGTCGCACTCGCATCCGCAAGCGTCTGGCGCGGGCATGCTGGCATCAGCCCGGGCTGGATCGGGCAGCCAGGCTCGGCGAGTTGGCAACGCGAGGTGTCCGCCATGGCCTGGGGCTTGTGGCCACGGCGTTTGGATTGGCGAGTCGACCGGACTGAGGTCGCCGGCGGCAGGAAAGAGCCGGCGAGGGGCCCTGCGGGGCACCCCGGCCGGGAGTCACCCGGCCTGCTTACCCGCCTCGGCAGAGATGCGCTCCCCCGTCAGTGCACGGCAGTCTTCCGCGCCCCCGAACTCGCCTGTGTGGAGCGCAGCAAGACGGCCTCAACCCGGGCACGGTCGGCCGGGTGCTTCGCCTGGAGGCTCTCGAGCCGCGACATCACCGTGTGCCCGATCCGCCCCTCGTAGAGGCCGCCGTGCCGGAGCACGTCGCGCCAGAAGACGTGGACGGCGTTGTTGGCCGTGAACAACGCCTCGCGTTCGAGCCTCAGGCCGCGGGTCGCGGCCAGGTTGATCGGCTCGAGGCCACTGCGGCCGTGGCGGAAGTGCAGGTCGTGATCCTCGTAGGTGCTCACCACCTGGTCCACCTCGTGCATGAGCAGCGTGTCGAGCGCCTC
>CAYWXO010000288.1:0-2863 GCA_964462255.1 uncultured Thiobacillus sp.
GAATCTGCTGGCCCGCTGCCATGCAGAATTAAGGCATTCAACAGGCTATCGTTGTTTGGTTTCAACAGAATTTGTTGCAAATCTTTACAAGGCTGCGCAAGAATTTTTATTGCCAAGTCGGCGTCACCAGCATTAACGGCTTCAGCCAACCGGCCGATGCCACTCTCCGCGGCGAAACGGTAGCTTTTGCGTAACATGACGATGGCTTGATCCAGCAAATGCCCGGTCGCACTGCTTAATCTCAAATCAACCTGTTGGTCTGTGACCTGTTTGATCCATGCAATCGTAGCGGCACTGTAGCGACCTTCATGGGCTAACTTGCATAATTCCCCAAGTACGGCCCCTGCCTCAACCGAGGCTAATTGATCTTTATCGCCCAGCAAAACAAGACGGCATTTTGCTGGCAAAGACGCCACAACCGAGGCCATCATTTCCAGGTCAACCATGGAGGCTTCATCAATCACCAGCACGTCAACAGCGAGCGGGTTTTGTGCGTTGTGGCGAAAGTGGCGCGTATTGGGCAAGCTGCCGAGCAGCCGATGCAAGGTAGTGACTTTGGTTGGTATGGCAGCGCGAACTGCCTCGCTGTGCGGCACACGCTCAAGCGGTAATTTGGCGACAGCGGTCGAAATAGATTCATTCAGGCGGGCGGCGGCTTTACCCGTCGGTGCAGCCAAGCGGATTCTTAATGGTTGGGTTGCATCTGAGCAGGATAAGGCCTGTGATTGCAGTAAAGCGAGCAGCTTTACTACGGTTGTGGTTTTCCCGGTGCCGGGACCACCGGTAATAATGCTGAAGCGGCTACGCGCAGCCAGCGCACAGGCGATTTTTTGCCAGTCTGTAGTATCTTGATCTGCGAGTGGAAATAACACACCTAACGTAGTACTGAGTAAGGAATATTCAGCATCTGGAGTTGGCGCAACAAGGGGTGAAGTACAAGGCGTGGTGGCCTCTGCCGCTGCGTTGCCGGCCAGCCGCGCATCAATTCCCTGTCGCACGGCCTGTTCATATTGCCAATATCGGCGCAAATAAAGACGGTTACCGCGTAATACCAGCGGTGTGCTGCCCGCCTGATCTGAAACCAGCGCAGCATTCTGTAATGCTGCCTGCCAAGTGCTCAGGTTAAGTCTTGATAAAACATAGGCGGGTAATTCATGGGCAGCCAAATCTTCATCACGCGAGCCTTCCGGCGGCAATGAGAGTGCGAACTCAGGGTTTTTCAGCGTAGCGGATAAATCCAGGCAAACGTGTCCACGTCCCAATTGATGGCTGGCTAAGGCAGCGGCCAACATAAGATGCGGATGAGCATCCGGTACTTCTCGCAACAGAAATCCTGCGAATGCGGCATCCAGGCGACGGAGCCAGCCTCGCTCAGCCCAGCGCATAATCAGATTTTGCATGGCAAGCTGTGCATCGGTGTAGGCGGTGGCAGACTGCGTTGCCATGACGTTATTTTCTGACAGGCACGGTATCATGCGGCCACCTCTTTTTGGTTTGATAGGGTTTGCTGCGGTCTTTGACCTGAAAAAATCGCATCAAGCGATTCAATGAGCACCTTGGCTGGTTTTTCAAAGTGCAGGCCTTGGCTAGGCGCTTGGCTGCCACGTAGAAATAAATAAACTGCTCCCCCTACGTGCTCATCGTAGTCGTAATCGGGTAAACGTGATTTTAACAAGCGATGCAAGGCCAGGAGATAAAGCGCATATTGCAAATCATAACGGTGATGCAGTATTTCGGCGCGCATGGCATCTTCGCTATAGGCTTCATTGTTTTCACCGAGCCAATTCGATTTGTAATCGGCAACATAATAACGACCTTGGTGCGCAAAAACGAGGTCGATAAATCCCTTTAACATGCCATTTAAACGATTAGGAAGCAACACCGGTCGTGGCATCGCATCAAGGGTATATTGGCATACCAGTTTATCTATTTCTTCCGCATTGACCTGTTCGGCCGCTAACCAGAACTCCATTTCTGCGACAGCTTCGGCCAGGCCGACCAAACTGAACGCGTCGGCATGGTATGACTCGTCATTTCCGACCCTGAAAGGCAGGTTAAGAAATTGCTGCAGCCATTCATGCAAAGGTTCTATCCATTGTTGCCAGCCGCGCGGCGTACATCTTCGAGTTAGTGTTTCTCGCAACCATTCAGGGTTTTCTTGCAGGATGGCAAAGCCTTTATCCGCGGCCCATTCAAGCAAATCATGCAAGAAGGTGCCGACTTCTGCACCGCGTGGCAAGGCGTGCAACAAGCCGCTGGCTGCGGGCGATTTAGGGTTTGCCGTAGGTGAACGCAACGCATGTTCACTGACTTGCATCGCTTCAGTAAAAACATCTTCTTGAGCACTATCGGGGGCAATTTTTGCCTCGCGGCGCACAGCAGCGGCGGTGGTGCGCAATGCCGAATAACTGGCAACCCACCAATGCTCTCGTACACTGCGGGGCATTGATAGCGCTTTGCCTAGTGTTATCGACCCATTTAACGGGGAAAAATGCGTCGCACTGGGGGTCGGGGCGGCGGCAACCACGATACTGCCAGCCCCCTCTGCCAGTGCTTGCAGGTGGTTCTCTAACGCCGTAGGCTCAATTTTTTCCGTGGCTAATAAGTAGCCAAAAGCACTCAGATGCAAATTATCAGTAGGGGCGACACCAACCCATATCGCATGGCGGGCGCGCGTTAGAGCGACGTACAATTTGCGCAGGTCTTCGCCTTGTCGCTCCCGATCAACCCGTGCAACCGCCGCCTTATCGGCACTCAGCAAAATCTGTAAATTGCCGCTTTCATCATGCAGCTTAAAGGGGCAATCATCAGGCTTGGTCGTTCGTAAGGTGCAGGCAAACGGCAGAAATACCAACGGATACTC
>CAYWXO010000289.1:0-2845 GCA_964462255.1 uncultured Thiobacillus sp.
GCTCGCCGGTCGGGAGGTTGCCCTCCTTGAAGACGCAGTCCTCGAGGATCTCGTTGGTCTGCGAGAGAAGTTCCGCGACGACCGGAACGCGGCCCTCGGGATCGGTGCGCTTCGCCCAATCGGCGAGCGTCAGGTTGTTGGTCGAGAGAGTTGCCATTGCTTGTCCCCTTTCGTGGGATTAGGTGTTTGAGTAAAGAACGTCAGCGAAATCGGAGAAGCCCTTCGGAGCGCCCTTGCCAACGGCAGGTGCGCCGCCGACGAACCGATCCTCGCTGATTGCCTTGCCTGCGCGGTACATGAACCGGATCACCTCCGGGTGATCGCCCAGGCCGGACTGATTGAGCAGACTGCGGAGTTCGGCGGTGCCGAACGCATCGAGCGCCTTCTTGGCGACGCCGAGGTTCTCGGAGAGCTTGTCGCCCCCGAACTCCTTGTCGCCTTTGGAGTTGGTCACCCACTCCGCTCGAACGGCCTCGATCTGCGCCTGCTGACGCTGGGCCATCTTGGGGGCCATAGCGTCGAGGACGCGCTGCGCGGCTTCCTGCGACAGGTTCAGCTCTTTGGCGACCGTGCTATACGCCTCCATGACCTCGGGGTCGAACGCTCGACCTTCCTCGGCCTTGAACTCGTACTTGTCCGGCGCGCCCTGCGGCTTGGTGTCCGCAGCCAGCGCATCGGTCTTCGCATCGGTCGCCTCGGCCTTGCTCGCAGCGGCCGCATCTGCGGCTTGCGAGTCCTGGGTCGCGGTCGCCTTCTGCTCTCCCCCGTACAGCTTCTCGGCCGTCGCCGCGACGCCGGACGGGGACTCTGATGCAGGAGCGGCTTGTGTGGTGGTTTCAGCCGTTTCCATCATCATTGGTTCGCTCATCGGTCTGTTCCTTCATCATGGTCGGGTAATGCTCGGGGCAGCAACCGTGGACGATTGCCAGCATCCGAAGTCCCGAGTTCCGTGCGCCTTCCGAGAACGCCATCGTCATCGCGTTGGTGTTGAACGATGACCGGAACACGCCTGCCTGGTCGAGCATGCGCCAGACGATCCGCCTGCCGCGCCTGCTCGCCATGAGCCACTTGACGTCCGATTCCTCGGCCTCCCTCGCCAACCTGTCGCGCAGCTCGCGGTTCTGCTTGTCGCGCTCCTGCCCACGCAGGTCGAGAGGGTCGTACTGGCTCACGGCCGAAAGATATCTGTGCGTCTATTTCTTACGGTTCCCGTTACGTGCTGGTGATCTTGAGGTTCCACGCCTCGAGCGTGATGAACTCGTTCGCGGTCGCGATCTGCCCGGTGATGGCGAACGTCTGCGCGATTCCGAATCCGCCGGTCGGCGTCATGGTGACGTTCGCGCCGGTCGACGCTCCGTGTCCGGGGGCAGCAAGGGCGTTCGAGACAAGGGTCGTGGCGGTGTTCGCCCACGCCTGCTTATCAAGGGACACACTCACGTTCGATCCGGCAACCGCCTGCGAATACCATCCAGCATCGCCGATGTTGACCTTGAGGGTCTTGTTGTTTGCGCTTCCCGTCATCGCGAACAGCGCATCGATCTCAAGTTCCATACCGAGCTTGATTCGGTTCGCCGGGATGGTCGCCGACCCGAGGGTGATGTCGGTGCCAACGACCGACACGGTCGGGGTGCCGAGGCCGGCAGCGAACGGGTAGTTGATGGTGATCTTTGTGGTGGCAGCGCTGACGTCGGTGACGGTGTACAGGCCGTTGACACCAGTACCGCCAGCCCAGGTGACGCGGACGAGCTTGTTCTGCGCGACGGCGTTGGAAAGGCCATGCACTCCGGCGCTCACAAGACGGACGCTGCCGCTGCTGTCCTCGTAGGTCAGCGTGGCGAACGTGGCGGCCGGGGCAACGATGGACACGGGCGTCGTTGCGCCGAGGTAAATCGGCTCGTTCCGCATGATCTGGAAGTACAGCTCGCTGCCGTCATCGTCCTTGATGCCGACGACGTCGTTGGTCGTGCTGTCGTAAAGAAAGTTCGTACCGGACTTCATGTAAGGCATGGTGGTTCCTTCGTTTAGAGTTCGACCCCGGACGGCGAGCCGTACCCGGAGAACATGTTCATCACATCGGTCAGGGCGTTCTGGTTCCCGGTCGGGGAGGCCGCCATGTTGCGGACGGTCTTCGACTGCTGCTCCATCGCGGCGGCCTGCTCCTTCGCGGCCATCGCCTGGTTGCGAGCCTGCCGCAGCACGGCGACCTCCTTGTCGGCGATGATGAGCGACGGGTCGACGCCGAGCATGTCGGCGTAGATGTCAGCCCATTGGTCGCTGTCGAACTTGTCGAGGATGTCGGGCTTCATCTGCGCGATGGAGCCGAGGTTCCCGACGAAGCGGTCGACGGCGTTGGTGCCGATGGCGCGCTGCGCCTGCGCGAGCATTGACACGAACTCGACGTTCAAGTCCATGCCCTGCAATTCCTCGGGTGCCGGCGGCAGCATGCCGCTCTGCACCATGCGCGTGAACGTGATGTCAATGAGCGGGTCGAGCAGCTCGTTGTGCAGGCGCTCGAGGACGGGGCCGAGCATGAGGAGCTTCTCCTCATGGCGCTCGGCGACCTCGGTCGCGGTCATGCGGGTGTTCGGCTGCGTCGCCAGCATCAGGAACAGGTCGGCGTAGAACGCGCCACGGACGCGCTCGCGGACGTCCTGAATGTCCTGGAGCAGGTAGTTCAGGTTGAGGTTCACCTCGAACGCGCTGCGGATTCCCTGCGATGCGCCGTCGACGAACGTGATCCCGCCGGGGAGCGTGTCGACGTCCCGGTTCTTCATGCCGGCCGACACCTGGAGCGGCGGCTTGGTCTGGTAGTCGATGGCCTGCGCCTTGCGGAGCTGCTCGTGCT
>CAYWXO010000290.1:0-2842 GCA_964462255.1 uncultured Thiobacillus sp.
TTGATGAAATCTTCCCGCGATACGCCCAGCCACATCACCACCGGGCTGGCCACCAGCACAGAAGAATAGGTGCCAATAACGATACCCAGTGTTAACGCCAGCGCAAAGCCGTAGAGCACTTCGCCTCCAAGCAATAACATGGCCAGCACCATTAACTGCGTAGTGCCGCTGGTGATGATGGTACGACCCAGCGTGGCTGTTTTTGCGTTGTCCATGATGGCGGCAATATCGGTCATGCGCGTTTTCTTGAAGTTCTCGCGAATCCGGTCGAACACCACCACGGTATCGTTGACCGAGTAGCCGAGAATCGCCAGCACTGCCGCCAGCACAGTCAGCGAAAACTCCCACTGAAACAACGACCACAAGCCCAACACAATGAAAATATCGTGTGCGGTTGCAAAAATGGCACCGAGGGCAAAGCGCCATTCAAAGCGCAAAGCGAGATAAAGCACGATGCCGATGGAGACGACCACCAAAGCCAGCGCGCCGTCTTCAAATAATTCGTTGCCGACTTGTGGGCCGACGAATTCGACGCGGCGTAACTCTACCTTGGCATCCGCCTGCCGCAATATCACCAATATTTTTTCTGACAGTTGCGCAGAGGTGGCGTCTGCTTTCACCGGCAGTCGGATCAACACTTCGGTTGAGCTGCCGAAGTTTTGCACCTGCGCATCGGCGTAGCCATTTTTCGCTAGATGGGTGCGGATGCCGCCGACATCAGCCACCGATGGGTAGCCAACTTCCAGCATGGTGCCGCAGGTGAAATGAATGCCGAGGTTGAGGCCCCAGGTGGCGAGCAGGCCAATGGAGGCGATGATAAAAAACAGCGACGCGTAAATCGTGCTGCGCGCATAGCGCATGAACGGGATGTCACGTTTGAGGTGGAACAGTTCCATCTTGATATTCCCTTAAATAGAGACTTTAGTCAGGTGCTTAGCCCGGCCGAAAGACAGATTGGTGAAGGCGCGCGAAACGATGACCGCGCTAAACATGGAAGTCAAAATGCCGAGACAGAGGGTGACCGCGAAGCCGCGCACCGGGCCGGAGCCGAGCCAGAAAAGGGCGATACCGGCGATCAAGGTGGTGATGTTGGAATCGAGAATGGTGTCCCAGGCGCGTTCGTAGCCGGCGGCGATGGAGGCTTGCGGCGAGTTGCCGTTGCGTAATTCTTCGCGGATGCGTTCGGCGATGATGACGTTGGCGTCAATGGCCATGCCTAGCGTTAGCGCGATACCGGCGATGCCGGGCAAGGTCAGCGTCGCCTGCATCATCGACAACAGCGCCAGCAGCAGAAAGACGTTGGTGGCCAGGGCCAACACGGAAATCACACCAAAAAATTGGTAATAAATCACCATGAAGACCGCAACGGCAGCGAAACCGATCAGGGTTGAATTCATGCCGCGTTCGATATTGTCCGCGCCCAAAGAGGGGCCGATGGTGCGTTCTTCGACAATTTCCATGGGGGCGGCCAGTGCGCCAGCGCGTAAAAGCAAGGCGACATCGTTTGATTCTTGCGCCGAATCCATGCCGGTGATTTGCACGCGACCGCCGCCAATTTCTTCGCGAATGACTGGCGCGGTGACCACTTCGGTCTTGCCCTTTTCGATCAATAAAATCGCCATGCGCTTGCCGACGTTTTCACGCGTTACGTTCTTGAAGATGCGCGCGCCGCGGCCATCCAGATTGATATGCACGGCGGCTTGATTCGATTGACTGTCAAAACCGGGTTGCGCGTCGGTGATGTATTCGCCAGTCAGCACGACAGTTTTCTTGACGATGACCGGCTGGCCATTGCGTTCAAAATACATCTCGCTGCCGAAGGGCGTTTGACCGCTTGCCGCCGCTTGCAGCGTGGCCGGGTCTTGCATGCGTTCTTCGTCCACCATGCGAATTTCCAGCGTGGCAGTGCGGCCAAGAATTTCTTTTGCCTTGGCGGTGTCTTGCACGCCGGGCAGTTGCACGACGATACGGTCGATGCCTTGTTGCTGGATCAGCGGCTCGGCGACGCCCAGTTCATTGACGCGATTGCGCAAGGTGGTGAGGTTTTGTTTGAGGGCAAATTCTTGTGTTTTGACTTGCGAGGCCTTTTTCAGGCTGGCGATAAGCTGGGTTTCTTCGCCAGCGGCGGCTTCGTCCAGTTGCAGGTCGGGGTAGGCTTCTTCAATGGCGCGGCGGGCGGCATCCAGTTGTTCGGCGTCACGGAAACGCAGTTTGACTACATCGCCTTCGCGGTTGATGCCGGTGTAGCGCACTTTTTTCTCGCGCAACAAGGTGCGAATGTCGCCTTGATAGCGTTCGGCAGCTTTTTCCAGCGCTTTCGGCATATCCACTTGCAACAGGAAATGCACGCCACCGCGCAAATCCAGGCCGAGATTCATCGGCAATGCGCCGAACGAGGCGAGCCATTCTGGTGAGGCGGAGAGCAAATTCAGCGCCACGGTATAATTGGAACCCAGTGCAGTTTGTAGTGCATCTTTGGCTTTGATTTGCGTGTCGGTATCGGCAAAGCGCGCCCGCACGCCGCGTGGATCTAACGCTACTCCCGTGGTCGGCACGCCGGCTGTTTGCAAAGCCGTTTCAACGCGTTGCAAGAAGGCGGTATCGACTTTTTCTGTCGAGCGCAGCGGCATCACCTGCACTGCGGGCACATCGCCATAGAAATTGGGCAAGGTGTACACAAAGGCGATGAGCAGCGCCGCACCGATGAGAAGGTATTTCCAGAGGGGGTAGCGGTTCATATCAGGACTCTTGAAGAGGGTGGGGAATGAGGAAAGCGGTGCTTAGGTCAGTGCTTGTGCAAGTGCTTGAGCAGCGCTTTCCTCGATACAACGCGGGCAACTCA
>CAYWXO010000291.1:0-2841 GCA_964462255.1 uncultured Thiobacillus sp.
GACATTGCGGAAGTCGGCTTTGCGGCCGTTGTTGTCGGTCAGCGTGCCGTGATCCATCACTTGCAGCAGAATGTTGAAAACATCCGGATGCGCTTTTTCGATTTCGTCCAGCAGCAACACGGCGTAGGGATTTTTAGTGATCGCTTCAGTGAGTAAGCCGCCTTGTTCAAAGCCGACATAGCCAGGCGGCGCGCCTATCAAGCGGGAAACCGCATGACGTTCCATGTATTCGGACATGTCAAAACGGATCAATTCAACGCCGAGAACGTAAGCGAGTTGTCGCGCCACTTCTGTTTTGCCGACGCCGGTTGGGCCTGAAAACAAGAAGGAGCCGATTGGTTTTTGCGGGTTGCCCAAGCCGGAGCGGGTCATTTTGATGGCGTTGGCCAGCGCTTCGATGGCGCGATCTTGACCGAAAACCATGGCGCGTAAATCGCGCTCCAAGTTCCTTAGCGCATTACGCTCATCATTGGCCACCGTTTTCGCGGGTACACGGGCGATTTTGGCGACGATATCTTCGATTTCCTTCGGGGTGATGACTTTTTTCTGCTTTGATTTGGGCTGAATGCGTTGCGCCGCGCCGGCTTCGTCGATCACGTCAATGGCCTTGTCGGGTAAATGCCGGTCGTTGATGTAACGTGCCGACAGTTCAGCGGCAGTTGTTAGCGCACCTTGCGTATATTTGACGTTGTGATGCAGCTCGAAGCGCGATTTCAGCCCCTTTAGAATCGCGATGGTTTCCGCTACAGAGGGTTCGCCGACTTCGACCTTTTGAAAACGGCGCGATAGGGCGTGATCTTTCTCGAAAATTCCGCGAAATTCGCTATAAGTGGTGGCACCGATGCAGCGCAGTTGCCCGGCGGAAAGCGCGGGTTTGAGCAGATTCGACGCATCCAGCGTACCACCTGAGGCCGCGCCCGCCCCGATAACGGTATGAATTTCGTCGATGAATAGAATGGCTTTGGGATTGGCTGACAATTGCTTGATTACCGCTTTCAAGCGCTGTTCGAAATCGCCACGATATTTGGTGCCGGCCAACAAGGCACCCATGTCGAGCGCGAAAACGGTGGCCCCTTCCAACACGTCCGGCACGCTGCCTTCAACGATACGGCGGGCCAGGCCTTCTGCAATGGCGGTTTTGCCGACGCCGGCTTCACCGACCAATAAGGGGTTATTTTTGCGGCGGCGGCAGAGGGTTTGAATGACGCGCTCCAATTCCTGGTCGCGGCCTATCAAAGGATCAATTTTGCCGGCTTGCGCTTGCAGATTGAGATTGGTGGTGAAGGAATCGAGCGGTGAGGCGGATTTTTCTTCGTTTTCGCGTTGTTCGCTGGTTTCGCCGCGGCCGCTGGTTGCGGTTTCTTGCGTGGCTTTGGCGATGCCGTGCGAGATGAAATTCACCACGTCGAGTCGGGTCAGGCCTTGTTGGGTCATGAAATGCAAAGCGTGCGAATCTTTTTCGCCGAAGATGGCGACCAGAACATTGGCACCGGTGACTTCTTTGCGGCCGGAAGATTGCACGTGCAAAATGGCACGTTGGATTACGCGCTGAAAGCCTAGGGTGGGTTGTGTATCAACATCGCCATCGCCGGGTACAATTGGCGTATGGCGGGTGATGAAATCACTCAGTTTTGTACGCAAATCTTCGACATTGGCTGCGCAAGCCCGAAACACTTCTGCAGCGGAAGGATTGTCTAGCATGGCAAGCAGAAGGTGCTCTACCGTGATGAATTCATGGCGTTTTTGTCTGGCTTCCATGAAGGACATGTGCAAACTGACTTCTAATTCCTGGGCGATCATTTGTCTTCCTCCATCACGCATTGCAGCGGATGCTGGTGGTTACGAGCGAACTGTTTAACTTGGTGAACCTTGGTTTCAGCGACATCGCGCGGATAAACGCCAGCAAGGCCGGCACCTTCATTATGCACTTTGAGCATGATGGTCATGGCCTGTTCGCGCTCCTTTTGAAAAAACCTTTCAAGCACATAAATGACAAATTCCATGGGGGTGAAGTCGTCATTAATAAGTAAAACCTTATATATCGGCGGAGGTGCCGTTGTCGGACGTTCCGTTTGAATGACGGTATCTTCTTGATGCCTTGCTGCCATTGGGATGAGTAAAATCTTGGAAAGAGTCATTGTGGCGATTGAAAAAATTTTTTCAAGCCGATTGACGAAATAGGTATGAGGCGAGTAAAAAGCCCCCGTTTGAGTTTGCGTGACCTTGTAAGGCTTCGTTTAGTTCAAGCGTTTTTCGTTTTTTATTCAAGTTATGTCGGTTTTTGTTTAGGAGCAGTTTCAATGGCCACTGGCACTGTTAAATGGTTTAACGACTCGAAAGGCTTCGGTTTCATCACTCCTGATGGGGGTGGTGATGACGTGTTTGCCCATTTTTCCGCAATTACTTCCAAGGGCTTCAAGAGCCTGAAAGAGAATCAGCGGGTTACTTTTGATGTGGTGGACGGTCCCAAGGGTAAGCAGGCCTCCAACATTCAACCGATGTAATTCGGTTATGCGGATAGTGGAACCACTATCCGCTGTGTGGGGTTTTCTGCGTTCTGCGCGCCTTGTGCTATAGCTAAACCTTTCACACTTTACCGTGCCGGCGACGCAGGAGCGGCCATGATGAAAGAATTCAATTTCTCTGATTTACCCGAGCATCAACCTGATGCACGTACTGATGTCTCTCCCGCGGGAAACCTCATTGATTATTTGCTGACCGGCCTGGAAAAACAGAAAGACGAACTGGGCGCGATTGCGTTTGAATTGATTGACCTGTTGCGTCAGCCCGAGGGCAGCGACACGCTTGAACAGCGGCCGCCCCCTCGTTAATGTGTTGCGT
>CAYWXO010000292.1:0-2816 GCA_964462255.1 uncultured Thiobacillus sp.
ACTTAAGACCGGCATGCAAACGGTGCCCGTCCAAGTGGCTGCGGTCGAAGCGGAGACGCCAGTCACCGTGGAAGTGAAAGCGGCCGGCAAAACGCTCGACAAGCGGCAGATGGCACTCAAGCCCGTGCGCAAGTGGATCATCTACCTCTTGCCGCACTCGCACGTCGACATCGGCTACACGCACGTCCAGACCGACGTCGAGAAGGCGCACTGGAAGTATTACGAGCAGGCGATCGAGGCCTCGCGCCGCACCGCCGACTATCCGGCGGGCGCCCAGTTCAAGTGGAACGTCGAGGTTCTCTGGGCCACCGAAAGCTACCTGAAACAGGCCAGCCCGCAGAAGCAGCAGGAGTTCATCGACGCCGTGAAGAAAGGCTGGATCGGCCTGCAGGCCCTCTATGGCAACGAACTGACGGCCCTCTGCCGACCCGAGGAACTGGTGCGCCTGGTGGACTACGCCGGACCGCTCGGGCAGCGGTGCGGCGTGCCAATCGATTCCGCCATGATCAGCGACGTGCCCGGCTACACCTGGGGGCTGATGTCGGTCTTTGCCGCCAGCGGTGTCAAGTACATGTCAATCGGCCCGAACGGCGGCGACCGCATCGGCTGGACCCTGGCCGCCTGGGCCGACAAACCATTCTACTGGACCACGCCGGACGGAAAGAGCAAGGTTCTTTGTTGGATCCCAGAGAAGGGCTACTGGCGCGCTTTCGATACCAAGGGCGGAGGCCGACAGGTCTTCGAGCTTCTGGAACGCATGGAGGCCAAGAGTTACCCCTACGACATGGTCCAGGTGCGTTACTGCCTGGGCGACAACGCCGGCCCGGGCGTGAATCTCGCCGAAATGGTCCGGGATTGGAATGCGAAGCATGCTTATCCGAGGATGGTGATCGCCACGGCCTCGGAAACGATGCGCGAGCTCGAGCGCCGCTATGCCGACAAGATCCCGGTAGTTAGTGGCGATTTCACGCCCTACTGGGAAGACGGTGCGGCCTCATCGGCGCGGGAAACGGCCTTGAACCGCGCCGCCGCCGAACGGCTTTCGCAGGCCGAGGCGCTGTGGGCGGCGCGGAGCCCGGCAACCTACCCGGCCGACGAATTCTCCGCCGCCTGGCGGAACGTGATCCTCTATAACGAGCATACCTGGGGCGCGCATTGCAGCATCAGCCAGCCCGATAGCGCGTTCACCAAGAGCCAATGGGCAATCAAGCAGGCATTCGCTTTGGACGCCGACAAGCAGTCGCGCGTGTTGTTGGATAGGGCCACCGTCGCGGCGAAGGCGAAGGCCGAGAAGCCTGCGGCGGTGATGGTCTACAACACGGCGACGTGGCCGCGGACCGATCTGGTGATGGTTCCCGAGGCACTGGCGAAGCTCGGCGGCATCGTCAAGGGGCCGGATGGCAAGCCGGTTCCCTCGCAGCGACTCGCCAGCGGCGAACTCGCCTTCGTCGCCGTGGACGTCCCGGCGCTGGGTGCGAAGCGGTTCACCGTCGAGGCGGGCGAGGCGGCCGCCACCGGCTCCGCCAAGGCCGAAGGCGTGAAGCTTTCCGCCACCGGGCTGACGGTGCGAATCGACGAGAAGAGCGGCGCCATCGCCAGCCTGACGCGTCAGGGCATCGATGGCGAGCTGGTGGATGCGGAAGCCGGGCTGGGGTTGAATGACTACTTCTATGTCCTCGGCAGCGACAGCAAGCACCCGAAGCGCAACGGCGAGGTGCGCATCACTGTCAAGGAGCGCGGGCCGCTGGTGGCCTCGCTGCTGATCGTGGGCGACGCCCCTGGATGCCGCAGCCTTACGCGTGAGATCCGCATGATCGACGGCCTCGACCGCGTCGAGCTCGTCAATACCCTGGACAAGCAGCCGGTGCGGGCCAAGGAGGGCGTGCATTTCGGCTTTGCCTTAAACGTACCCCAAGGCGTGGTGCGCATGGACATCCCCTGGGCCGTCGTGCGACCCGAGGAGGACCAGATGCCCGGGGCCTGCAAGAACTGGTTCACCGTGCAGCGCTGGACCGACGTCTCCAACGATCGGTATGGCGTGACCATGGCCACGATCGACGCCCCGCTCTTGGAAGTCGGCGGCCTGACGGCGGACCGCATCGGTTCGCTCTCGAATCCTAAGGACTGGATGGAGCACATCGCGCCCTCGCAGACACTGTACTCGTGGGTCATGAACAACCATTGGCACACGAACTACAAGGCCGACCAGGAAGGCCCGACTGTGTTCCGCTATGCCCTGCGGCCGCACGCCAAGGGGTATCAGGGGGTCGAGGCGGCGCGGTTCGGCATCGAACAGAGCCAGCCCTTGCTGGCGGTGCCGGTGGCGGCGGACGCGCCGGCGATAATCGAGTCGCGTTTCAAGATCGAGTCCGCGGAGACAATCGTGGCCACGCTAAAGCCCACGAACGACGGCAAGGCGGTCCTCGTCCGCTTGTTTGGCGCCGGCGGCAAGCCAGGCAAGGCCATAATCACCTGGGCCGCACCGGCACCGAAGAGCGTGTGCATCACGGACCTGACCGGACAGTCGACGCAGACCAAGGCCGAAGGCCCGATCGACGTGCCGGCCTATGGCATCGTCACGCTGCGTGCCGAATGACGGCGCGGGCGACCCCCTCTCCCGTAAACGGCCTGTTGATTTAATCGATCGCGCCGCTACATAGAGGGGTGTTTGGCGACCGCGCCACTTGAAAGAGTGGTTGTGAGGGCCAACGATGCTCATTATAACTTGGCTTGGCGGCGTAAGGAAGCTGCCACGCCGAGTGGGTGTGCCCAAACTTTCTGGCGGTGTTAAACGGCGACGGGGCAAGCACTTGGCC
>CAYWXO010000293.1:0-2808 GCA_964462255.1 uncultured Thiobacillus sp.
ACCCGCGTTGAGGCTGCTGTTCTGAATACCGGTCGCAGCGCTGATGGCGAGACTGCTAATCGTCGACGCGACTTCATCCAAGTCGTTGATCGCTAGGGTAATGGCCTGTTCGCGGGCGTTGCCTGCCGCATCGGTCGCTACCACGGTGAAGCTGTAGATCGCCTTGGTCTCGAAGTCCGGATTGCTGGTCAGCTTCACGGCACCGGTCGCGCCGTTAATACTGAACAAGGCCACGTCACCGGTATCGGCCTTGAGGCTATACACGGTGCTGCCGCTGGTGATGTCACCGCTATCGGTCGATGTCACGGTGTAGATGACTTGCCCGCTGCCGCTGTTCTCGGCGATGGCACTGGCGGTGGCTGCGGAGGTAATACTTGGCGCGACTTCGTCCAAGTTTTCGATTGCCACGGTGACGGCCTGGGTGGCAGTCAGATTGCCGCTGTCGGTGGCGATAACATTGATGACATAGCTGGACTGAGTTTCAAAGTCGGCAGAATTCTTGAGGGTGACGGCACCGGTTATGGCGTTGATGTTGAAGCTGACGGCATCGGTGCCGGAGAGGCTGTAGCTCAAGGTCTGGCCGGCATCAACATCGGTGGTAACAGCGGTGTAGACCACGGTGCTGGTGGCGGCGTTTTCGGCGACGGTGGTGGTGCTGCCGGAGGTGATGACCGGTGCGTCGTTGACCGCAGTTATCGGCACGCTGGCGGTTGAAGGCGTGGAATTGAGGCTGATGATCTGCGGGTCGACGACGACATACCGGATTAGCGCGGCGGTATCGCGATCGGCATCCGGGGTAAAGCGCAGGTTGATGCCACCATCTTGCAAGGTCAGCAAGGTGCCGGTACCGCCAAGGGCGATCGCGTTGCCATTGGCATCCAGCAAGGTGCCACCAGTCACCGAGAGGAGGCGGATGGCGGTCGGCGATATTAGGCCGTCATCACTCAACGTTTGCGGGCTGAGGCGGATGTTGGCGCTGCTCGGCGTGGCGTCTTCCAGGATGCTGACCGGGGTGCCGACTAGGTCGCTGACCACGATGTCGCCGCCGGCTGCGGGCGGGGTGGCGTCGCTGACGCTAATCTCGATGCTGCGGCTGGCGGGGTCGGCGGTGCGATCATCGCCATCGCTGACGCTGACTACGACGCGAGCGCTACCGGCAGCCGATTGGGCGCTGAATTGCAGCCCGGCCAAGGTGGCGTTGACGTCGCTGGCCTGGCCGTTAATTGTCATGCTGCCGCCGACGTTGCTGACCTGCGCAGCGCCCGAGGCCGTGGCGCTCAGGCTGCCGCCGGTTGCAACAAGGCTTACGGTCAGGTTGGTGCTGTCGCTATCCGCCACAGTAATGCCGGTAAGCGAGTTGGCTTGGTTAGCCGAAACGGTGGCTGTCGCGGGTGCTGACACCACCGGCGAAGATAGCACCGCGATATTCAGGGTCTGATCGAAATCTTGGGTGCGGCTGTCGCCGTCGGCAATCTGGACGCGCAAGCTGGCTGAGGTCACCCCGGTATTGGCGGTCAGCCCCAGGCTGGCCAGGGTGGCATTGATGGCGGTGGCTGAGCCGCTGACGATCTTGCCGCCTGATGCGGCATCGCTGATCACAGCACCGGCGGATGCGGTCAGGTCGAGCACGCCGTGGCTTGGGGTCAGGGTGAGGGTCAGACTGGCGCTGTCGGTATCGGCGACCTTGAGGCTGCCAAAAGCGGGGCTGGCAAGATCAAGCCGTGCCCCGGCCATAACGGTGGCGCCCTCCGGCAGTTGCGCCAACGGTGCCGAAACGACATTGAGGCGCAAAGTGCTGTCGGCATCCGGGGTGCGCGAGTCGCTATCGGAGGTGTGTATTTTGATGCTGGCGTCGAGGACGCCGCTGTTGGCGGTAAAGGCCAGCGTCGCCAAGGTGGCGTTGACATCGGCAATGCTGCCGCTGATCCGCCGTGCCGTGGCATCGACCTCGCTAATGCTGACGTTGCCCTGGGCGCTGAGGGTCAGGCTGCCGGCGCTGGGGGTGAGGGTGACGCTGAGATTGGCGCTGTCGATATCGGCAACACTGAGGCCGCTGATCGACGTGGCCAGACCGGCTACTACGCTGAGGTTGGCAGGCACGCTGTTGGTCGGCGATTCGACGACCTGCATCAGCACCATGTCGCGGTCATTGGTGGTGAGGCTGTCACCATCATCAGACTCAATGCTCAGGCTGGCGCTGGTGACGCCATGGATGGCGGTAAAGGTGATGCTGGCCAAAGTGGATTGCACATCGCTCAGGGCACCGCTGATCTGGGTGCTGCCGCCTGCAAGTTGGCTGACCTGGGCTGCGCCGAAGCGGGTCAGACCGACGCTGCCGGAGCTAGGTGTCAGCGTGACGGTGACCGTGCCGCCGGTCGTGGCATTGTCACTGTCGATGACGCTGAGGCCAATGATCTCCTGCGCCAGGCCGGCGACGACGGTCGGGCTGATTGGCAAGACGTTGACCGGGGCGCTGGCGACCCGAAGCGTTAAAACGTCGTCATCGCTGTGGTTGCCGTCGCTGCTTTGCATGCGCAAACTGGCCGCGCCGCCGTCAGCCGTTCCGGTGAAGCTGAGATTGGCCAAGGTGTCGTTGATGTCGTTGACACTGCCGGTCAGTTGGATGGCACCATCATTCAGGGGTGTCTGCGTGGCTGGGCCGACCAGTACCAGGCTGCCGCCGGACGGCGTTAGCGTGACAGTGACGCTGTCACTATCGCCATCGGCGATGGCCAAGCCAGTCAGTGTCGTGCTCTGCCCCGCCAAAATGGCTGAACTGGCCGGCAGGATGTTGGTGGTGGCAACGGG
>CAYWXO010000294.1:0-2799 GCA_964462255.1 uncultured Thiobacillus sp.
TTCCTTAAACATAATCGATTTCTGGCTCAATTTTCCCACAAATCTGGGGAGAACCTTTAATCTCTCATATCCGGTGCGCACAGATGCATACCGAATTTCGATTTCAAGGCTGGCGTTTTTTTTTGTCGAGTAAGTACATCGGCAGACGCTTGGCGATATCGTCAATCGACTTGTAGAATGGCCCCAAATCATCCAAAGCAAATAGCGGATGAGATTCAGCTCCAATCCAGGAAGATACCCAATGTGGAATGGATAGCTCGCCGCGCTTATAATATTCATAGAAAGATTTGAAATCAGCACGCGAATCCCACCAGCGCACACCTTCCCGGAAGGTCGTACTGGCAGGTGGGGCATGACCAGTCAGATCCTGGTATTCCACCAGTGGGAAGTTCATCCCGCAGTCGCTGGCCAGGATATTGTGCTTCCACAAGCGCGGGTTCAGCTCGATAAGCTTGAGTTGACCATCACGCTCGTCTTTTTTGAATTCGATGGAACAAATACCGCGGTAACCAATCGATTTCAAGAAATGTAGACCCAGGTCAACCAATTCAGGGTAGCGCAGACTTTCCACCAGGGTGCCAACACCAAACTCGGTCGGGTACTGGCGGATCTTGTGCTTTGTAAAAACCAGCAGCGGCTCACCCTGACTGCTCATATAAACGCACACACCATAGAGGTTGGTGCTCGGTCCTGGGATGATAACCTGCACCATGACCTGCAAGCCGGAGGGGAAAAACTTGTCGCAGGACTGACGCAGTTCATCCGCATTATAAACTTTACACCCCTTGATGGGGCCGAATTTTTCACGCCAGAGATACCCGATATTAGGCTTGATAAAAACCGGATATGTTAATAGTCCGGCGATCTCTTGCACATCCGCCATGTTCTGCGGGTAATAGGTCTGGGGAATTGGTATACCAAACTGCTCAGCCAGTTCGTATTGGCGACGCTTATCTAAAATAGCATCCAATAGATCAGGTGGTGGCAGTATGAAGAGAAATGCTGTCTGAAGTTGCTCACGAAAGCGCGAGATGAACTGTGCGTACGCATCCGAAGCTGGCAACAGCACCGGAGGTTCAGTACATTTTTTATTTTTTGCTAGAAGTACTGCAACCAGATTCTCCGGCTCATAGACTGGATTGGGACTCAAGACAGGGTGGCAGAATCGCGACTTGAAGCCAAGCCTATCCGGGTCGAAATCAAAACCCACCACCGGGATACCAGCCCGCCCTAGACTGCGAATCGCACCCAGACCAGTTTCAAAAAGGCTTAAAACAAAAGCGGAGTGCAAATATTTAACAGAACTCATCTTGAAAGTCTCCTGTATTTTTTATCCCAAATAACATCTAATCAGAAATTCTATCAACAAATTTATCAGATAGCGTGAAGATGGAGCCAGGTGGCGGGAGACAAAGAAGGTCTTTCGTCCTATATCTCAAGACATGCAAATATGAATTCTTCAGCTCAATGAAATGGGAATTTCCTCCTACGCAGTATTTTTGCATCGATAACAACCAGACCTTGTTTTTCATTCCAGGTATGTGTGGCGAGAATACTTCTATTGTTGGTTGGGGGTTTTAAAGTGTTGATGCGAATTTCCGCATAATTTGCTTCATCTAACATGGTGACGCGGTTAAAGTTTATGGCGTAACCATAACAGACCGAGCAATCCTGGGATGGGCGGATAAGATCGATCCCATGCATGAGAAAGTTCCCTGCGGGACGAGCAGTATGAAGATCTTTTACGATAGGGTTTTTGGGGTGGGGTGACCATTGATCTGAAAGTGGGGAATCTGCCTTAAAAAGATATAAAGAGTCCCAGCTTGAACCGCTATTTACAACAATATTTGCAAACAGCCACCATAAGCCATCTTTTTCCACCAAGGTGGCATCAACAGCCTGTATATTCGGGATCAGCGCTTTTACAAATTCCCATTGAGATGGAAAGTCAGTACATTTATATAATTCTATGGCATTATTTGCGCCCGATTCGGGCAGCATGTATAACTGACCTTGATATTCAAACAGAAAAGGGTAAGAAAGATGGTAAGGTCGCTCCAGTATAATTTGGCTAGACGAAATATTCAGGTTTTCATCCAGGGCAAGACAGGAGATGTGCCCCCTATTCGTCGAATAGGGTTTTTCTTCAACAAAAATAAATCTCTTGCCGTTATGAACCCAGAGAAATGGATCTGCCCAATCACGATCCGGAGGGGGCAGAATCGGTTTGAAATTTTCCCAGGTGGGTGATTCATTTTCGGATGGGTATGGCGCGATTAGAATGATCCATTGTTTTAAAAACAGTAATCGTTTCCAAATACGCTGAAACAGGCGGGGGTTTGTCAGGACAAGTATGAATTTTCGGAGCATGGACGGATCCTGAATGTGACGCGAGGCCTGAAAACAGAAGACAGGGAATAGGTTATAGCGCATCACCCAGGGGTTTCTTAAAGTCGACAAACAAGCTCCAGTGCAGATGACGGTTTAGCGCAGAAAATGCGCCTAGCCTGAGCATGATTGGAGAAGCCCTGTTTGTTGACTAAAGCGATGACCAAATTATTGATAATAGCCATGGCACGGGCTATCGGTTTGCGTGTCATCCTGATTTTGTCTTCTTGAAAAGTGACATCGCGGCGGAAATGCAATTTGTTTTCGATGCCCCATTCTGCGCGGACAAGTTCGAGCATTTTCTCTGGGTTAGCTTGATTTGCCATTAAACTGGTAATGCCGTACTGGGATTCTTGACTGGACTTTGGCCATTTTAAAAAAGAGGATAGGGTGACATAAGCACATTGTGAT
>CAYWXO010000295.1:0-2793 GCA_964462255.1 uncultured Thiobacillus sp.
TTCCGGATAGTTTGAAGTCGGCGTCTCAGCGTGCGCTCTACAACAATTTGGACAAAGACGAGGGGGCGCTGACGGTAGATGCGGCAAACCACGGTAGTCGGATGGTCGGATGGAGGGCCAACACTATGAAAACCAAGAAGGAAGCGCTGACCGACATCATTCTCGATCTTGCGAAACACCAGAATGACTACAGTCAGGGCCGAAATTTTGAATCGCAGTAACCATGAATAATCAAGGTTCCTGCGTGAACCTTGCCAGTAACCTTGCCAGTAACCATGCGAAAAACAGGGGCAAAATTGAAAAAACATTTGCCCGTCTTTCGTTGGTGTTCCTCTTAATTGATTTGGTCGTTCCTGAAACCGCTTTCCTTGCCGACTATTTCTAGCCGACGTTTATGTCGGTTCAGCATCTCCCTCATCTATTGCAATAAGTCCATTGGCGGTAAATCGGCAAAGTTTGTTGGGGGTCTTATCTGGATTAACGAAACAAATGGTGAAAACGATTTCATCGTCATTGCGTTGATATTGCTCTAGTCGATCCAAGCGTTTCTCCTGTTGCGTAGTCATCGTGCCTCCAAGGCGGTGATACGCTGTTCCAGCTCCCAGGTTTCCAAGGCTTTGCGCCGCTGCTCCACAATGCCCGTTAGCACTTGGCCTTCACCCGGTAAAAGCTCGCCCGTTGCTACCGCATGCAAGATAGCATTTTGCGCTTGGTTAATGCCCTCGGCGTTGGCGGTATCGGGAAGGGCAATGGAAATAGGCCGTTCGCGCATGGGCGGGATCAGCCGATCTAGCACCAGTTTGGCTGCGCTTAAATCACCTGCTTGAGCGGCTTCAATCACGGCCAATGTTATAGATTCGGCGTTAGATTCCATTAGGCTCGAAATCAGGGTGGTGGCTTTGTTGCGCGTTCCTCGCGGCTTGCCTTTGGGGTTGCCGGATTGCCCCGGCTTCCAAGTGGTTTTGCGTGTTTCTGGCATCTGTATTTTTCCTGTATTTTCAGGTGAGTGGTTACTGAGTAACCGGCGCGTTGATGTATTTCTTGAATTGGTCGTCATCCAACGTCTGCGTTATCGCCGATTGCGCTTCAAGCAATATTCGTTCCAGCATCGCGCTTTGTGTCAGGCCGTTGTGCGCTGCTAACCGTTTTAACGCCAGCTTGGCATTC
Organism: uncultured Thiobacillus sp.; assembly: GCA_964462255.1. Taxonomy (GTDB): domain Bacteria; phylum Pseudomonadota; class Gammaproteobacteria; order Burkholderiales; family Thiobacillaceae; genus PFJX01. The sequence continues at coordinate 1,168 of CAYWXO010000295.1, forward strand.
ACGCTGACGATCAAATTGATGCGTTCGCCGTTTTCGTCTTTTAGCTTACGTTCACGGTAACAACGCTGCTTTTCTGCGTTCGTCATCGCCATATTTATGCGCTCTATTGGTTACTGTGTAACCGTGATAATAACATGGCGGGTTGGGTTACGCAGTAACTATGATTTGGGTAGGGGCAAAGAGAAACATTGGCCGCGCATGGCTTTCATGTTGGCCTAAGTCGGTGGCCAAGGAGAAAGTCAGGCTGAGTTATTGGTGGTTCCGGTGGGCATAGCATTGACTGGCTGGCGAGATGTTCTCGCTGTTGCGAGTTTGGTCTGAAACGTAGGCAGGCATGGGGCTGGCGGTGAAATTGGTGAATCGTACCTGCCGTAGTGCGTAGTTTTCTAGGTGCAATGTGGTGTTCCGGTATGGCGGCGAACCAAGGTTACGTCGTCATCGCTCACAGCGGCGGGCAAGGGATCTGCTCTAGTAACCAGTTAGTTTTCTTATCCGAAAATAATTGGAGCTGCGTCATTCAATTCCTGACCTATAGCCGTGTACTCTTGGACTGCTATCCGATAACTCACTCCTTTCTGCTGAAACGCTTCCCGAGTCATTGTTCCTCCCTTGCTTCCCTCGTTCATCAGACGCTGCCGATCAATTAGTGCAGTGACGGTTTTTCGGACGGCATCCACATAGCGTGACAGGATGTCGAAATAGTATTTTTCATCTTTCGACAAGGTCGAGTAGGCCGACTTTCGGAAAACCTCCATCTTCTGGTGAATGACATCCCATAAGGGTAGTAACCCTTCGGAATCCTCAAGCAACTTCGACATAGGCACACCCAGCCCGAAGAGATTCTTCAGGAAGCTCTTAAAAGTGGTTGTTTCCCGAAAGACTGTATTGTGGATAGCGATGTAGCCCTTCAGGCCATCGTTTACGATCGTCGCAAGTTCTTTAATTTGATCTGTGTGGGCCATGAGGTTTTTCCCTGGTGTTTGAGATGGACTGTACCTGGCTTGTCGGATGACGCCCTCTCGTCGTTTCTCAGCACTATTGATGACACCAAGCAGTTGTATTGCGTGTTCTCCTTCTCCTGCATGGGCGTTACCTGTCATTATTCGCGCGACGTCACATGCAATCTTCACGTGAAAGATATGCAGAAAATGGCGAAAGGGAACTGGTGTGAATATTGAGATCGCAAACGGGATGGCCCATGCAACACCCAGAGCGACCCAACCACTGGCACTCCATATGAAATATAGGAGCACCCACCGTGCGATTTTGATTGGCCAAACGACTGAATACCAAAGCGGCAGCATGTGGCGCCCAATCTTTGGATGAATGTCACTAGCGCGGCTTACTTCGAGAGAAGCACGTTGCATGAGGAAGAAGTACAGCTCCAACGCTGAAACCGCAGCGTAGAGAAGGTGCAGATTGGTGGAGGACAAATTTAGCCTCTTAACGTAAAAGTAACCGGCTCTGCGCGGCTTTATCGCGCAGTGTCCGAGTGGAATGTAGAGTTAGACTTTTAAAGGGTAGCGTCCCCTTTATCTGTTAAACAATTATAAAATCAATGGAGTCTGACCCCATTGATTCGCAAGGGCGCAAAGTTAGGCGATTAATTTGCATTTAATTCGCCCC
>CAYWXO010000296.1:0-2781 GCA_964462255.1 uncultured Thiobacillus sp.
CCATGGGCCGCGAACACGCCGCCATGTCGCACTACGGCGAACTCGCCGAAACCACCCCACCCGGCCCGATCCGCGAACTGTTCCAATACCTCGCCAGCGAAGAAACCAAGCACAAACTCGAATTAGAAAAGGTTTATTACGAAACTGTGCATCGTGGCGGTGGGGTTTAGGGATCAAGAATATTTGCACAGCGTAAACGTTATGTTTACTGTTGGCTTATGATTCAAACATTCGCCAATGCTGAAACTGAAAGTTTTTTTGTTACAGGTAAATCGCGTCGTTTACCTTCGGAAATTCTCAAGCGTGCAACTATGCGTCTCAATCAGTTGCATGCCGCTACTGAGCTGAATGATCTTCGGTTACCCTCATCTAACCACTTGGAGGCTCTTTCGGGTAATCGCATTGGTCAATGGAGCGTGCGCATAAATCAACAGTGGCGTGTTTGTTTCATGTTTGAAAATGGTGACGCATTTAATGTTGAAATAATTGATTACCATTAGGATTGGCAACATGATATATAATGGTTTAACACCTATCCATCCGGGTGAGTACCTCGCTGAAATCCTTGAGGAACTCGATATCTCGCAAGCGTTGTTCGCTCGTACCATTGGCGTGTCGCCGGTACGCATTTCCCATATTGTTAAAGGCAAGCGCCCTGTTACGGCTGAGCTAGCCTTGTTGTTTGCAAAAGCGTTTGAGCAAACTCCGCAGTATTGGCTTAATTTGCAAGTTAGCTATGATCTGAAAACTGCGGAGAAAAGCATCGCCAATCGTCTGTTTTCTATCCACAGCTTGGCCCATGCTTAATGGCCAACCTCTCGTTTTCACTGAATTGATCTTACTACGCAGACGTATCGACCAAATTTCCCAGATGCGGTGGATTTGAGCTGGCCGCGGAAGTTGCCGCCACACCAGCGTCAAGAAGCTGAATCAACGCCGCTGACTGCGTCTCGATAGACGACTTCAGCATCGCCATCTGCAGATTGTTGGTCAGCAGCGTTCTTTGAGTGGCCACCGCAGTGGCGGCCAGGCTGGAAACGTCCATTACACCGGCTCCGGCAGCACGCTCTCATACAACGCTTGATACGTCAGCGCGCTTTTCTGCCAACTGAAATCGCGATTCATACCGGTTTGCATCATTTTCTTCCAAGCGGGTTTTTGGCCGTACAAATCGAACGCACGCTCAATCGCCAGCCAGAATTCATGCGGTGTTGGCTGATAGAAAACAAAACCAGTGACGCCGTCTTCAACCGTATCACGCAGACCGCCGGTGGCATGCACAATCGGCACCGCACCGTAACGCAGGCTATACATCTGATTTAAACCGCACGGCTCAAACAGCGATGGCATCATAAAAATATCCGCACCGGCTTCGATGCGATGCGATAAACCTTCATCGTAGCCAATGAACGCTGCAACCTTGCCGGGATGACGAGCAACCAGCGCTTTCACCGCCGTTTCGATCGATTTATCACCGGTACCGAGCAGGGCAATTTGTCCGCCCTTATCAATAATGCCATCCGCGACAGCCAGCACCAAATCCAGCCCTTTTTGATGCGCCAAACGCGCGATCATGCCGAATAAGGGCGCATCGGTTCGCGCTTCCAGCCCCAATTCCTCTTGTAACTTCAGCTTGCATAATTTTTTGCCTTGCGACGCACCGCCGAGTGCGCGCGCCGTGTACTTGCAAGGCAGGCGCGGATCGGCAGAAGGATCCCATTCTTGCGTATCGATGCCATTGAGAATGCCGGAAAGTTGATGACTGCGGCTGCCCAGCAAGCCCTGCATGCCCATGCCCAAATGCGGCTGTTGAATCTCCAGCGCATAGCTGGGCGAAACCGTGGTGATGTGGTTGGCGTAAAACAGGCCCGCCTTCAAAAATGAAAGGTTGCCATAGTATTCAACGCCTTCAATTGAAAAAGCGTGCGCAGGCAAGTGCAATTCAGTCGCCACTTCCGGCGGGAAAATGCCCTGATACGCCAAGTTATGAACGGTAATAAGGCAAGGCGTCTGGCTGCCAGATAAGCGCAAATAGGCCGGCGCCAGCCCGGTTTGCCAATCGTTGCAATGCAAAATATCCGGTTGCCACTCAATCGGCGATTCGGCGCTGGCCAGCAAGGCCGCGACTTTACTCAGCAGCGCAAAACGCAGTGCGTTGTCAGGGTAATCGAGACCTTCGCTATCTTGATAAGGCCCGCCGTTGCGCGCAAAAAAATGCGGCGCATCCAGCACGTAAAGCGGGGTGTCAGAACCGGGCATGCTGCTTTCTAATAAGCGCGCAGCGAGCGGTTTGCCGGTCGCATCAAGAAATTGGTCGAAGCGGGCGACTTGACGGGTGGCTTGCAATTGGTACATGACCACGGGATAGCCGGGGATCAGCACACGACAATCAATGCCAATTTTGCGCAGTGCGGCGGGCAAAGCGCCGGAAACGTCGGCCAAGCCGCCTGTTTTAATGAGAGGAGCCGCCTCGGAAGCAGCGTACAAAACACGCATGTTAGAGAGTCCTTTGTTGACTGTTATCAAATTTTTTCGGGAACTTTGCGCACCTTATCGGAAATGGCCGCTATTCAATAGAGTGCAAATGGCAGGGGGCGGCAAATTTTCTGCGGGTTGGACTTTTCAGCGACGCTTTGAACTTTTTGTGCATTCAAGCTGGATCAAATGCGGTGGTCGCGCTGCCAAGCTGGCGCAAGCGTGATGAAATCAGCGCTTCTGCGTCGAATTTGACCGATTTTGATCATCTTGCCACGGGTTTTTTCAAGGGCAGCACGATTATTT
>CAYWXO010000297.1:0-2773 GCA_964462255.1 uncultured Thiobacillus sp.
GTCCAAATCTCCAAGATAACCCATGAGGATGGCATTATCCGCCATTTCATAAGGGGTTGGAACGTCTGCGCCACATGCTTTTAGCGCCTGCATATTGGTGAACTCATAGGCAATCCAGGATTGGTGTAACAGACCTTTGCCATATTCAGTGCGCTTGGCCATGGCATGTTGCATACCATCATCGAGCACAATCTTTCCTTCGTTGTCCAGATTATCACGCCCTTCACGGTAGGCGTGGTCATTCTTAAGGTTTCGCAAGGATCGTGGACGGTAAACTTTGGCAGCAACCAGCTCTGCATCAACTTCCGTCCCGGCGCGACATAGGTAGACGGAGGCTTCCTTGCCTCCCTTGACACGGCGCAAAACGTCCGAAATCCATTTATGTTCGTAAAATCCGCCCAGTGAATTAAGCAGCCAGCCTTCTTCAAAGCGAGCTGCCTTGTATGTGAATTTAAAAGACTGACGCGAATCATCCTGGGCTTGGAAAAACCGGCTCACCGGCAAAGTCATCTTTTTTTGGTTTCGAGGCGGAAAACGCTGGGGGCGTTGTCCTTTTGATATCAGGGTTTCGATGAACTCATTTTCATCGAGTTCATCGAAAAAAGTATTAGTATCCATATAATTTCCGTATCTTTCAAGGTCAAATTTTCATATTGGTTCGGCATAAAAAAAATCGCCACTGAACTTTGCGGCGAATCAAAAGCCGCAGGTCGAGAGCGCACCTGCGGCTGTGGTTATTTGGATCAGAACGGCTGAGCCGTCAAAATCTCAACAAATACACCGGATAGGAGGCGCGCAAAATAATTCCGTACTGGACGCAGTTACAGTTACCATTTATTTTTCAGGCCTCCTTTCAAGTTAAATTTATTATAAATATTTTACTACTTCACGGTCTAAATGGGAAGATTTTTGAAGTATCTTATTACAGGAAATTCATGCTACCGAAGCAACCTCAAATTCGGGTGTACGTGCGCTAACAATGGCGCGGAAGACAACCGCACCGATGACCAGCAGAGAACCAATCAGAGCTAGGTGTCCAGGTTTTTCGCCCAGAACCAAAAAGACCCAGATCGGATTCAGAATTGGCTCCAGGGTAAGGATCAAATTGGATTCGAGCACTCGCACATGCTGAACCGCGATCGAATACAATACAAAAGAAAGACCTATCTGAAATATTCCCAGAAACAGGATAATACCGATGTTAGGAAGATTAATCGTCTCTTTTAATACAAACGGCAAACCAACAATAGAACCGATGATATTCCCAATAAAAATAATATTTGCCGGACTGTTATCCCTTTGACTGCGCATGATCAGCATCACTACCGCAAAAACCATCCCACTGAGAACCGCCAAAATATTCCCAGCGATCCCATCGAAACTCAATTTATCGCCAAAAAACATAAACAATCCTGAAAAGATCAGCCCCATGGCAACCCAATCCGCCTTATGGGGTTTTTCTTTCAGGAACCAGTAGCCCAGGATAACCACATAAAACGGTGATGCATATTGAAGAAAGATAGCATTTGCAGCTGTGGTAAGCTTTGTTGCCCAAACAAAGGTCACTTGCGTGAGCACATAGCAAAACGATCCCAGCAGCTGGAGCCAGGTAACACGAAAATTTGGCTTACGTAAGTAAATCCATAGAACACACATGGCCACCAGGCTGCGAGCACCTAAAATTGCCAGTGGCGACCAGCTGATCACCTTGATCCAGAGCCCACTGGTACTCCATAACGCGGCGGTTGCGATCAACATCAAGATCGCCCGACGGCGGATATTCATTGAATTCATATTTAATTGATCCACTTTCTGAGATAGATAATTGAATTTTAGCTTTAAAACCCGCTAAAGCATAGCCCAGGATCACTTTCAAAAATCTCTATTGCCTGATAAGGACTAATCCTGAAATCCAGTGCGATACATCTTGTCGTAGTATCCCTTCCGCGCTATAAGATCATCATGAGTCCCCTGCTCGATGATCTGACCGTCGTGGACAACAACTATCAGGCTGGCGTTAATGATGGTCGATAAGCGGTGCGCGATTATGAAAGAAGTCCGTCCCCGTAGCAGGCGCGCCAGAGCTTTCTGGATAACCTGTTCTGTCTGGGTATCAACGGAGGAAGTCGCTTCATCCAATATCAAGATGCGAGGATCTGCCAAAAGCGCGCGCGCAAACGAGATTAATTGCCGCTGACCTACACTTAATAACACCCCGCCTTCCTGGACAACCGTATCGTAACGATCTTTCAGAGTGAGAATAAAATCGTGAGCCCCAACAGCTCGCGCAGAGGCAATGTTTTCTTCATCACTGGCCTCCAGCCGACCAAATTTAATGTTCTCTTTGATCGATCCATTAAAGAGGAATGGATCTTGCAGCACGATACCCATTTGAGAGCGCAAGGAGGCTTGAGTCACTGTGCGCAGGTCATAGCCATCGACGCGCAATACTCCTTCTGTCGGGTCATGAAAACGGGAAAGCAATTTAACCAGCGTGGTCTTTCCAGCGCCAGTCTCGCCAACCAGGGCAATACTGGAACCAGCTTGCACTTTTAAAGAAATCCGGCTGACTACAGGTGTCGGGTCATCGGAGTAGTGGAAGGAAACTTCATCAAATTGAACTTCTCCCTTTATGACTGGTAGATTGACTGCCCCCTGCGCATCCTGCACTTCCACCGGCGAATCCAATAATCCCAAAATGCGTTCACCTCCTGCCATAGTGGTCTGCAGGGCATCAATACGGCGAAACAGGTCACGAATAGGCTCAAAAAAT
>CAYWXO010000298.1:0-2705 GCA_964462255.1 uncultured Thiobacillus sp.
CTAAAAACTCACGTTTGACTTCCGGACTATGAAAACGGCAGACAAATATCTGGCCGTTATAATAAGACAAAAAGCCGTTTTGAAACATACACTGCAAAAATGAAATTTCAAAGCAGAAGACAGGTGAATTATCACCAAATCAATATTTTTATATTAATTTAACAGTAGAATCATGTTAAAAACCGCGTCATTGAGCTTTCGTCGTTTGCGGTTCGTGGAGCGAAAAAACGCAGGGACACAGACTGGCACAGACTGATACGGACTTGCGTGAACTCTTTATGCTTGTCCCTGCCAGTCCCGTGTACATCCGTGATTGTCCATTTTCTTCTGTTCACACGTTTCTAAGTTAAAAGTATAGATTGAAAATGTCAGCGGATACATTTAATTTATAAACTGGTTTTTTTTGCAGTTTAAAGAATATAACGGAAAAATATTGAGAAAACAGGACATATTCAAGATGAAAATAATAATTGTCAATCCTTTTGACGGGGCGGATAAACTGACCCGTGTCTGGGCGAATGAAGAAGAGAAAATCGATTTTCGTGCGGAACCGTTGAAAGCCGCCCGCTGCACATTGTCGTTTGCCGCAACTGAACTGCACAAGTACCTGGAACGGACGATTGACGCGGAAATAACTTTTGGCGGAGATTACCAAGGCGAAGATTTCGCGATTTATCTGCATGTGGCGGCAATGGACAGCAAGGCCGATTCATTTACGCTTGAACCGTTAAGCAATGGTGTGCGCATCAGCGGGGAGGGGCGTACCGGCGCGTTGTACGGCGCGTATGAATTTTTAAGAATGCAGGGCTGGCGATGGTTTGCTCCCGGCATTGAAGGTGAAATCGCTCCTGCCAAGGCGAAAAATCTGAAACTGCCGAAATCAGGTAAAACATTCCGCCCGTCGTTCAGCCTCGGCCGCGGTTTTATTTTCGAGTGCGTCTCCCGCGAATCGGCGGACTTATGTTTATGGATGGCGCGCAACCGCATGAATGTTTCAGGTTATCGTCCGTCAAGCGGACCTCTGGGTGAAAAACTTGGCATGAGTCCGGCCATTGGCGGACACATTTTCGAGCCGATCCTGCATCAGGACAGGATGCTGCCGTCCGGGAAAACTATCTGGGAGGAACATCCGGAATGGTATGGACTGCCTGCTGACGGCAATAAGAATAAAGATGCCGCTCAACGTACACAGTTTTGTGTAAGCCGTAATGACCTGATGGAATTTTTAGGCAAAGAACTGCTGGAGTATCTCAACGGCAAGTGGAAACAGGCAGACCGGGTTGACGTCTGGGGATTTGATACCTGGGGTGCAACCTGTCACTGTCCGGACTGTATAAAAATCGGCAACAGCAGCGATCAGACCTTGTATTTCGTGTCGCGACTGCGCCGCAGTATCGATCAGGCGCGGCAGAACGGCAGCCTCGATCATGATGTTAAATTAGTCCTGTGCGCGTACGAGGGAACCGCCACTATTGCCGGCCCCTCAAAGCCGGTGCCGCGGAACCTGCTTGACGCCGGGGATTATATCACATTTTACCCGATCAACCGCTGTTATGCACATGATTTTGAAGACGCGTCATGTTCATGGAACAGCGCGTATAGCGCCAGTTTGAAGTCATGGTTTGCGGTAAAACCGGCGCTTCCGGTGATGATCGGGGAATATTACAATGTATCGAAATTCGAGGATCTGCCGATACTGTTCACCGCCAGGATTGCGGCGGATTTGCCGGCATATCATAAAATCGGCGGACGCGGCATGACTTATATGCATCTGCCGTTCGTCAACTGGGCGATGCGCACCCAGACACAGTTGCTTTATGCTCAGCTGGCGTGGGATGTCGAAACCGATGTGCCCGCATTTCTGGAGGAATATTTCCGGCTGTGGTACGGTCCTTATGCAGAAAAGATGCGTCAGGCGTATGACTTGATCGAGGAAAGCTGGCTGTATTCCAGTCAGTGGCGCATCTGGAGTCAGAAAAGCATTTTAACGCAGTTGTTCAACTGGGACGGCTCAGACGGCCGGCCGCCGGCCGGCAACGATCATCTGCCGCCTGGGAACGCTGTTGCTTCTGGCCGGAACTCGATTGCATTGATGGGAAAAGCCATGACCATCATCCGGGAATGCGCAGCCGCTGAAAAAGTCCGTCTGGCGGCGGTGCCGGAGGAACAGGTCACGTCGGCGGTGAACCCGGTACTACTGCGGGAAATGGAAATGCGCCGTTCACAGTACGAAAAACGGCTGGGCGAGGATCGCCGTCTGCTCTTGTACGGGATTGATGTAATGACAGCCATGACAGAGATAACGGCCTATCATAACGCGTTGAACAGCGGAGAGCGCGACATTGCCGAAGCTGCCTGGCAGGAACTGGAAAAGATTGCCGACAAACTGGATTCATATTATATTCCAATCAGCTATGAACAGCCGGGCGCAGGGGTAGTCAGCCGCGACGCGCTGACCCGTTCGCAGCTCCGCGACTGTCTGCGCCGCTGCCGCCGCTGGAGAAAACAGACGGCAGTTTAACAGCTGCTGACCAGAGTGCTGTCTTTCAAAGCTTCGAGTTGCGACTCGAAGCTTTTTTATCAATTAAATAATTTTCTCTGATGAAAAGCTGGAAAAGGAATGAAAACAGTTAAATTTAATTAAAAAAACGGATGTTAATTTTGAGTTTTCCAAGTAATGATTATATTATACTCTGCACGGCTGA
>CAYWXO010000299.1:0-2705 GCA_964462255.1 uncultured Thiobacillus sp.
ACGTAGGTGGGATACAATTTGAGTTCCATTACGACCCAACTAAAATCAAGTTTGACGAATTATTACCAAGTGTACCGAATACTTGGTACGTATTTGCTAATTCGGTTAATGGTAAAGTTAAATTCGGCGCTTTAGACCAAAATAAAACAAAACCAATTAACGGAACATCGATACCGTTTAAATTAAAATTTTCAACAATCGGTAGTGGAGCAAATATTTTAACATCAGTTAGAGTTTCAACCACAATGGACGCAAGTAGTTCAAACGGAACTCAATTAGGTATTATTTTAAATACCTCACAAATAAAACTAACAGGATATAAAAATTTCTAAAATGAGAAAAACAACAATAGTCTTAGGAACTTTATTACTCCTAATTGGAGGGTGTTCAAAACCTGATTTTGAGATGGAAGCACCAATCAATTTAGGTGTTCAATCAACATTAACCGCTATTAAATCAGTTAACCAAAAAGACAACATTGTTACAGTTGTTTTTGAAACAACAGTTGGTTCAAAATATTCAGTACAAATTACACCATTTGGTAGTGAAACACCCATAAAAAAAGAAGGGTTTACTGCAACAGAAAACACAACTCAAAAAGTGTATAACTTGTCTGAATTACCTAAAAAGGATTACGACTTAACCTTTATAGACATTTCGGGTAATGAAGTGAAATACCCAATAGTCGTTAAATAAATAAACTAAATTAAAACTTAAAAAAAATGAGTGAGGAAACACAAGACCATAATGACGGAACATGGTCAGGTCTAAAAAAGACAATCATTGGATTGGTTACAACTGTAGTCCTAGGGGCTGGAGGTGTGGTTACAAATAAACTAATTGGTGGAGATGAAGAGGCGGCACCTGTACAACAAGCTGCTCCTGTTATCAACATCAATAACACACAATCTCAGCAACAATCTGCTGGTGGTAAAACTGTAATCATTAAAGAAAAATCAAGTGCGCCTACAACACAATCGGCACCTGCACCTAAACCCAATAAAAAAGAAGGAGACGAATTCAAAGAAGAAGCTCCAAAATGGTAATAAACTAAAACAAAAATTGAGGAAAAATGAAAAAAATTAATTTAAGACAAATAGGTGAGAAATTTTTTCTTGCTTACTTGTACTTTGTAATGACTTGGATAGTCTTTGCATTAGGGTTTCAGAGTTACTTTATGTACCTACACTTTAGTGGGCAAGATGAAGTGATAGGTAAAATTTCAAATGAGATTACTTTGAAAATAGACGGAAGATTTAAAAACAATCCTGATAACATTTGGTATGAATTAGATAAGAAATAATGATTAAAAAATTCTATCAGGAGTTTGAACAATCAATATTGTTTTATTCAGTAATCACCTATCTAATCGGGTTTATGTTCTATTTTGATAACGAAATGAAAACTACAGATTGGATGGGGCCTTTTTGGATTATACAGTTCTTTATATTAGGAACATTACTAGGTCTGCACAGTAGAAAGAAAGACTGGAGATAACCTAAAATATATTAATCAACATATGAAAAAGATATTATTAATCGCGGGACTTTTAGTCTCAATAACTTCCTATGGTCAAACAATAGGTAAAACTCAGACAGAACAATATAAAGCGTCTTTCGAAACCGCAATAGATATTAGTCAGTTTTTGGATTACGATGGACCACAAATACCAATACAAATCCTAAAGGCAGGAATCTCTGACGAAATGTACGAGATGTATCCTGAACTTAAAGAAAAAAGAGTTGGGTTAGGGGTTGCAAATATTTCAATGGAATATCTTGAGAATCTTAATCGTTTTAAATTTACAGAAGATAAAACAGAAATTAAGAACAGAATGGTAAAACAATTCCAAGCTTCACAAGCTGGAATTTCTGAAAACAAATTAGACGGTAGAGGTAAAATTAATTTAGCTCAGTACTTTGTTACTATTGAATGTTACGACTATTCGGTGTCTGAAGATGAAACGGTTAATTTACAAAATGGGGTTAAAAATTTAATGGTTACCCGTATTGGTTTACAAGTAAGATTTACAAATGCGGAAACAGGAGTTGTATTTGGGGCATCTGGATTAGGTGAGGCAAAAACAACAAGAGAGTTAACTCTTTTATCTGACGCAACGGTAGACCCCGTTAAGTTTAATCAATCAACAATATCGATTGCAACCAAAAAAGCTTTGGATATTGCTTGTTCAAGAATATTGGACAGGATGATTAAAAGGGGAATTTTTATAAAGTAAAAACTCCTATTCAAATAAGATTATAATTGAAAGGTTTAAAAATATTATTAAGTATATTTTTTGTGGTGTTCCTCACCCACAGGTCACAGGGACAGGTGGTCACTCAGACCTACCTGGACCCTTGTGATTTAAGAACCTATGTAGTTACAATACCAATTCAATCAAGTGCGGGAGTTTTGGTAATAATTCGAGGTAATTCAAAAGTATTCACCTATTCACAATTTACAAGTGGTGATGTTACAAATTGGATTAATTCAATTTTTTCTACACCATGTCCATCGGCAGCAATTGTCACACAAACAGTAACACAAACAGTAACACAAACAGTATCTCAGTCGGCAAGTTCTGCTGCGTCTTCAGCGGCATCATCTGCTGCATCGGCAGCTGCGTCCTCATCACCACCATCATCATCATCACCTCCAACCTCATCAACCCAATCGTCCTCGTCATCTCAATCGTCCTCGTCATC
>CAYWXO010000300.1:0-2697 GCA_964462255.1 uncultured Thiobacillus sp.
GGCTTCGCCTTCCTTCGTGTTCTTCAGGTTCGTCAGCAGCGTTTTAAGCTCGTCGAAGAAAGCCCGTTCGACACGTTTCAGTTGGGTGATGTTGCCTTCGTCCTGCCCGTGATGTGAGAGGTTGTGATAGCCGACGTTGACGCCCGGCACGGCGACAGTGTCCTGACGGAAGTAACCAAAGGTGATGACGCGCGTGCTGTCGGTCTTGAACGCGAGATGGGTCAGGTCGCAGACGCCGCGCAGGTTGGTGATGATCTCGTCTGGAGCGAAGGGAGCGGGCGGCTTTGAGTTCACCTGAGGCTTCGGTTGGTGAATCCATTCCTCGGACTTGACGAGGCGCTTCTCGGTGGCGCGGACCGTTTCAAAGTACTCACCGAGCTTTTCGCGGTCGCGTCTGGAAAGTCGACTCTCCAGGTCGCGAGCTTCATCCAGCACATGATCGAGGATGCTCTTGCCGCGACCGATCTCGCCCAGAACCTTGGCCTTGTTCGCCGCGCCCTCCTCGGCAAAGAGCCTGGCGAAGGCATCGCCGATACTTTTCTCCGCTGGCACCATGCTGCCGCCGTCGGTCCAGCCGAAGTCGTTGGCCCCGGCGCTCAACGCGAGCGAGTCAAAACGCGTGTGCTGGCCGAGCGTGGCGGCGACGTACTGGTCGAGCGAGCGGCGGTTCCGCTCGGCCGAGGGTATACCGGTGAAGATGCGCGGCTGTGAGGCGTGACCGCCGCCGACGCCCGGATGCTCCAGACCAGAGACAATGCTGAAACGATCCCGGAGGTCAGCCAGCGGGGCGAGATACTCCGTGAGCTCGTAGCCGGCTCCGGATTGCTTCGGAATGAGCGAATCCCGGAAAATGCCAAGCGGCAGACAGATCAGCAACAGGCGGCGCGGCTCTTTTCCAGCCTCTGCGGCATGGGCGATGCCACCGAGCGATTCGAGCCACGGCAAACAGAGAGCGACGCCTGCTCCACGAAGGAAGCTGCGGCGGGAGGCGAAAGCGGGCTGAGGATTCATGGGTGTGCCTTGGTTGGCTTATGGATTGGTAAACACGGGGCTGGAGACGATGTCGAGCACGAGCGACTTCATTCCGCTCTTCTTCTCGCGGACGTTGGTCGCGATGGTTTTGAGCGGCTGGCGGTCGGCGAAATCAGGTGTTCGACCGAGGGCGAAGGTGGCGAGTTGGTGCGTCAGGTTTTGCACGACAAGGTCTTCCCGCTTCTTCACCAGCTCGCGGAACTCCTGGAAGCTGGCAAAACGTCCCACGCCCTCCCATTCATCCGTGGAATCGACGGGTGGGCCGTCGGAGAGTTTGGCGCGAGCACCGGGCCGAGGCTCAACGAGTGCGCGGTAGTGATCCCGCCAGCCACCAATGACATCGAAGTTCTCCAGCGCGAATCCAGGTGGGTCGATCTTCCTGTGACACGAGGCGCAATTGGCGATGTCGCGATGTTTTGCGAGTTGCTCCTTGATCGTGGTGGCACCGCGAATATCCGGCTCGATGGCCGGTACGTCCGGTGGTGGCGGCGGCGCGGGTGTGCCAAGGAACTTTTCGAGCACCCAGGTGCCGCGAATCACGGGCGAAGTTGTGCTGCCGTTTGAGGTGACCGCATGAATGCTCGCATGGGTCAGCAGTCCGCCGCGCACCGTCTTCGACTTGTCCAAACTCACGCGGCGGAAGTCCGGCCCGACCACGCCATCGATGCGGTAGTGCTTCGCGAGGCGCTCGTTAAGCATGGTCCAGTCGGAGTCGATGAGATTGGCGAGCGGCAGATCGCTTCGAAACATCTCCGAAATGAAATGCTCTGTCTCGCCGCGCATGGCGGCTTCGAGTTCGGCATCGTATTCGGGATAGAGGTCGGCGTTCGCCTTCATCACGCCAACTTCGCGCACGCGCAGCCATTGGCCGGTGAAGTCATTCACAAAGCGGACAGAGCGAGCATCGGCCAACATGCGTTCGGCCTGCGTGCGCCGATTCGTGGCATCGAGCAAGCTGCCATCCGCCGCAGCCTTCAGCAATTCGTCATCCGGCGTGGAGCGCCACAGGAAGTAAGACATTCTCGATGCTATCGCGTAGGCGTCGGGACCGTTCGGCGGTTCTTCGTGATAGAGGAATCGCGGCGAGACCAGCATCGCAGTCAGCATGCCACGGAGCGATTCGTCGGGCTTCATTGTCTTCGCGAACTTCTCATACAGCGCTCGGTACTTCGCCACAGCGGCGTCATCCACGGGTCGGCGAAAGAGCTTCGGCGCGAGATGCGCCGCGATGGTGGCGGCTTTCTCCGGCGTGGGCTGCGCGGGATCGATGTCGCCAAACAAAGTGCGATGCCCCTGAGGTGGCCAGCTTTCATACACCGGTCCCTCAATGTTGAAGGAACGGATGGCGATGAACGGCCCCGGCTGATCGATCATCGTCCGGCCCTGCGAGTGCGGCGCGCCATCCATGATCGTGAACACCACGCGGTCGCCCGGCTCCAGGTAATAGCGGGCCTCGACCTCGCGCGGTTGCTCGTCGGTGAAGGCGAAGACGCTTTCCGCTTTCGGCAGCTTGCCTGAATAACCCTCATGGACGGTGAACTTCAGCCGCGCGGGCTTGCCGTCATTCTTCAGCGCATAGGCCACCGCTTTCACCCGATACCAGCCGCGCCCTGCGGGAAGGCCGAGTTGGGGCTCACCGCTGAAATAGTTCTGCACCGTCATGAC
>CAYWXO010000301.1:0-2691 GCA_964462255.1 uncultured Thiobacillus sp.
AGCTTTACCCGCGCATCTGAAGAGCTTTACCTAACCCAGCCGACCGTTTCGATGCAAATGAAGAAGCTTTCCGAAATCGTCGGCACTCCGCTGGTTGAGTTGGTGGGGAAAAAAGTATTCTTGACTGAAGAAGGCCGTGAATTAGCGCAGGCCAGCCGGGATATCTTCGCCATTCTGGACCGCTACACGATGTCCATGTCCGAACGTCAGGGCTTGGAAAGAGGCAAATTGAAGCTGATGGCGGTTTCCACTGCGTCCTATTTTGCCCCCCGCCTACTCGGAGATTTTGCCAAATTGCACCCCGGCATTGAGGTCTCTTTGCGCGTGACCAACAAAGAACAAGTGCTGGCCAGCATGGCCGACAATCTGGACGATTTGTATCTGCTCGGCACTCCGCCCGAGGAAATCGACGTCATCGCCACGCCCATCATGGACAACCCGATTGTGGCGCTGGCGGCTCCCAATCACCCTTTGGCCAACCACAAAGGGCTTACCGTTGAAGATCTGGCAAAGGAACCCTGGGTCATGCGCGAGGCCGGCTCCGGCACCCGCAAGGCGATCGAACGCTTGTTTCACGAACACGGACTGGAAATTCGCCCACGACTGGAGTTAGGCAGCAACGAGGCGATCAAACAGGCCATCCTGGCTGACCTGGGCATTTCAGCCCTGTCATGCCATACCCTAGTCCTGCATCAACCGGGGCAATTCGCCATTCTGGATGTTAAGGGGTTTCCCATCCTGCGCCAATGGTACGCCGTGCATCCCGCAGGCCGACAAATCTCGCCAGTGGCGCGCGCTTTTCTCGCTTTTCTGCTGGAACAAGGCGGTGAGTCATCCTTCGCCCTTGGGGCCGGCTGCTAGCCGCCTGACCGACTTGGGTTTTGTCGCTTTCAATTCGTCACTTTTGTTTATTTTCTCGCGCTTCGCGGTGGAAGAAATTGCCCCGCAAGGCGTGGATAATGACGTTTCGCCCTTCTTCGACCCAAAGAATGTCTGGGTCGTCGATCATGTTCAACGCCTGCCGGAATAGCTACCGCTAAGCTCCGCAGGCCTTACTCGCTAAATACACATGCAAAACACTTACATTGGCTTAAATCAAGATCATCATGGCATCACGCAACTCGGCCGCATTGTGCTGGATGGTTGGTTGTTCGGCTTCATCCCGGAAACGGAGGACTGTCACGGCTGGGATCTCGGCCGCATGCAGAGCCTGATGGAGCAGGTGCAAACGGAATGGGATAAATACGGTAATTTGCCCAGCCGCTTACCCGCCGATTTGCTGACGCGGCACAGTGAAATTTATGACCGCGCCATTCAAACTGCCCGCGCTAAAGGCTGGAACCCCGAGCTGGAGGATAACGAGTAATGCTGGCTGTTTATTATTGGACCAGCAGGCAGGTTGAACAACTATTGCACAGGAAGGATCCGGTGGAAATCTACCCGCAGCAGATCAAAAGCATTCGTGAGCACATTCACGTGAGCCAACCGTGTTTGCACGTTTTCTGAATACCAGCCGAACCCTTCCGGTGTCAGCCATGCCATTTCTCATGCCCCAACGGCGCTTGATTGAGCATTTGCCGGGACTGCCGCCACTGCGGAAGGTGCCGTTCCAGCAGCGCGGCAAAACGATCGTTATGGTGCCGTTCCAGCAAATGCACCAGTTCATGCACCACAATGTATTCCAAACACTGCACCGGCTTCTTGGCCAGTTCCAGATTGAACCAAACCCGACGCGACGCCGGGTTGCAACTGCCCCACTTGGTTTTCATCTTTCTGACGCCCCAATCGGCAACTTGCACAGCGAGAACAGGCTGCCACTTTTCCAGCAAAGACGGGATCAACGCCTTGAGTTGCTGACGATGCCAGCGCAGCAGAATCGCTTCGCGCTGCTCGGCGCTGCTGCCGCGGCGCACAAAAAGATCAAGGCTGGCGATGCCGCGCACGGCGACGCTTGGCGGGGCATCATGTTCATGTACGCGCAACCGGTAGCGTTGGCCCAGAAAGTAATGGCTCTCACCGTTCACCATCTCGCGCTGTGACTGACGCGGCTGTTCGGCGAATTTAGCCATTTGCCGCCTGATCCAGCCCAGCTTGTCGATCACCGCCAGCCGTACAGCATCATCACTCACCACTAGCGGCGCGGCCACCCGTACTCGACCTTGGGGTGGATAGACGCCCAAATGCAGGTTCTTGATGTCCTTGCGCACCACTTCCACCTTAACGCCGCTGACGGTAAGGTGGTAAATCTCGGCAATCGACTCAGTAGTCATTCTGGTGTTTCGCAAGATCAAGGATAACGTCGGTTAGCGCTTCAATGGGGTAATCGTCGCGCGCCATATTCTGACGAAGTTGGCTGGTTTCCTGTGGTAGCGTGGGCTGAGGGGTAAGGCTAGCGCGAATCGCCAGTCTGACCTTCTTGGTTTTCATGGAGTTGCCGCGCCAATCATCCATGCGCGCGGCCTTAATCGCCGCATCCACCGCCAGCGCCAGCGTCTCGTCTTTGTCCAGATTGTTGTAAAGCGCCCGCTGAGACGCCGACTTCAAACTAGCCGGGTAGTTGGCCCCGCCGCCAGCCCCATCATCCAACTTGACTACTTCCTTGGCTAATACGGCAATTTTCTCCAGATACTCCTTGTAGGTCACCAGACCCTTGCGGCGCAGTTCAATCAGCGCATCCAGCAGCTTCGACAT
>CAYWXO010000302.1:0-2676 GCA_964462255.1 uncultured Thiobacillus sp.
CCCTCTTGGTCGCCCGGACTTGTTGCCTTTCCCGATCCGTCGTTTCATGACCGATAACCCGGGGAACGGACGCCTGTGGTCGCCGGGGCCGACCGGATCGGCCAGAAAAGTGGTCAGAATCAATGCCAGGGCGCGCATGGGATTGCTCCAGGTGCTCAGTTGCTGCTGTCGATCGCCTTGCCTTTCAAGTATCCAGTCGACACCAGGAACTCATCCATGCGCTGCGTCGTCTTCTCCTGCCACGGCGGCCTGTTGAAGAACCCGTGCGACTGGCCCTCAGCCGTGAATAACTCGGCCCGATGCCCCAGTTCCTTCGATTTCTCCATGAACTCGTCGCCCATGGCGGCCAGTCGGTCAGCGGTCCCGAAGAAGATCAGCGTCCGCGGGCTGTCCTTGGTCAAGTGCAGGGTCGGTGAAATCGCCTTGCCCAGGGCTTCATCGCCACCGATTCGCTCCATCAATTGCGGAATGTCGGCGAACCGCAACACCGGGTTGAACAACACCAGGGCGTCGGGCTTTGAGGACAAGGAGGTGTCCTCGCCCTGGGCCTCCAAGCCTGGAGTTAAGGCGGTGCAGGCAGCGATGTGCCCTCCTGCCGAGCCACCGGCTGCCACGATTTGAGCAGGACAGATACCCAGCCTGGCGGCGTACTGCCGCATCCAACGAACGGCACTCTTGGCGTCCTCGACACACTCCTTCGGTGTCACCCCATGTCGGGATTTCACCCGGTAATCGGCCCTGGCGGCGACCATCCCACGGCTGGCAAGGTGCTTTGCCTGGGGTTCAAATTGCTCGATCTTCCCGCCAGTCCAACCGCCGCCGAAGAAGAACACGATGGCGGGCCGCTGGTCGGTCTCTTTCCAGCCGGGCGGGTAGTGGATGACGATCTCCAGGTCGGCCTGCTTCGTTTTTTTGTACACGAAGGATTTGGTGTCTTGCGACTCGGCAGCGTAGGCAGCGGCCAAGCCCAACAGCAGAACGAGAAGAAGCGTCACCGAAATCTTGAACGATATCTGCATGGTCGCTCCCTTCCTACAGCTTCATGTCTGGGATTCAAACTACCGGACCTGTTTTACGGTCAGCGTGACGTTGTTCGGCTCGCCCTGCGTCAGCACCGTGCAGAGAAACTTGCCCGGCACCTCTCCCATGTGCGTCCGCTCACCGTCCTTCAAGATGAAGAGCGTGAGGTAATACTTCATGTCCCTTTCCAGCTTGGCCTTCGCCCCGATGACGAACTCCTTCTTGGTCTCGGTGCCCTTGGTATGCGAAAAGTCATTGACCTCGACCTTCTCGACCAGATCCGCCGCCGTGTCTGCAAGCAGGGGATGGATCTTGAACAGATGAAGCTCAACCACCCGGCCCTCGAATGACGCCAAGTCTTTGGGCACAATCAGCGTGCCCGTCACCTTGGCCGTGTCTTGGGATTCCTTCTCGTCCTTTGGACCAGGGCCAGCGACAGCCAGCAATTTTTTCGCATGGGCAATGTCGATCTTCTCCAACTTCACAATCGGGCGTTCCGGGGAAGAGGTTCCTTCCTTCGTCACATAATCGTGATGCCAGGACAGAAGCACGTAGTCCCCTTTGTTCAACCGCCTGACGGTTTCCAGGATCTTGGGGTCGCCTTTCGGCTTCTTGTCGTAGTCACTCACCTGCACCAGAAACGAATTCTGTTCCGGGTCGCCGTACTGCCCAACTTTTTCGTACTTCAGGTACTTCCTGATGCCGAAGCTGGCGAACTGCCCAGAATCGCCGCATCCCTTGGGGCAGAGTGCGGTCAACCCCATGCACAGTCGGAAGTTCACGCCGTCGAAAACGGCCAGCGTTTCATGGTTGGCCAGCAATTCTCGCTTCTCTTTGCGTTCTTCCGGTGCGTCTGCCCCGGCCGCTGGCAATGTGAACAAGGCAATCGCGAAGCCCGATATCAACAAGACCAATCCTCTCATCACAGTTCTCCTTTACCGACAGGCTCGAAGCGTATCTCCCACCGATTCTTGCTGAACGTCAGCCTTCCACTATTTCACTGGCAACATGGCGGGGGCTTCGGCCCGTTGTCTTCAGCGGCCAGGGACACAACAGGGAGCAGGAACGTCAGGCAAAACAAACGGTGCAACATGCGGAAGTCCTCCAGGTGTCACACGATTCTACAGGCCATGCCCGGCGTGGGGTAGAATGCTTGGGCTGTTTGGCCACGAGAGCCATCCACATGAGTCTGCGGGGCGGTTGGGTCTGGAACATCTGGGGACGGGATTGTGTCGTCATCCGGCATCAGCGGGGTGTGACCAGGGTCGGCACGGACGATGCCCAGGGCCTGGCCGATTTCCTCAAGGCCCGGACTGGGATTTGAGCCCGGCCTGCCATCATTCAGCGAGGTTAGCCCGATGCCCAATCCGCGAATTGCTCTCTTGGTGCTTTCAGTGGCCGTCCTGGTGGCTGCCCAGACCGACGCCCAATACCACGTGTACTGGGGCGACATGCACGGCCACACCGCCAATTCCGACGGCAGGGGCAGCCTGGACGACTACTTCACTTACGCCCGTGACGCGGTCAAGCTCGATTTTGTTGTCGTCAGCGACCATGATTTTGGGAACGCTGCACCCTGGCACATGCCGAAGGAAACCTGGACGCTCACTCAGGACAAGGCCGACCAGTACACGACGGACGGCAAGTTCGTCGGCA
>CAYWXO010000303.1:0-2672 GCA_964462255.1 uncultured Thiobacillus sp.
TTTCCCCTTTCGCGTCAGAAATAAGTCAGTAAGCAGTCAGAAATAAGTCGTTTGGATTGCAGCGCCTTGTCAAAGTGCGTCAACTTTCGATATGTCAAAGATAAGTCAGAAATAAGTCGTTTTGCAGTAAGATGAAGAGCTATTTTTGATCTTGCAAACAGGTAAGAATGGCAAATAGTTAATTTTTTGCCAAAACTGAATTCTGCAGAGAGGAGCCGGTTCATTCGATTAGAACCCGCTATTGCTGCTTAATCTCGGGCAAAGAGAAAGCAAATCCTGCCGCGCGTGACGGGAATGCCGACGCCAGAATTTGCATTTTCGGTGGGAATGGAATAGAATGATGGCTGCTTTAACACGAGCGGATTTAATCTGTTTGTGCTGCTGGGGCTAACTCCCTTGGCGTGTCGAAAATAAGTTGTTGGCGACTTGTATCTGACAAGAATCTGCAACTTAAATCTGTTGAGACTGAGAAACGAAAATCCAAGTGGTTTTTGTCTTTGGAAGTCCTGTCTTATGCCCATGATGGGCATTTTTTGTTTTGTCATTACTGAAAGTCTTAGAGCCGGGAACGAACTTAGAGCGTATGGACCTGTGTGCCATGCAGGAAGAGGGATACGGTGCTTCGGGATGGCCTGCGCAAGCGGCAGGAACGGGATGGAAGGTAGTGTTTTTTTGAGTTAATTTTGATAGGAGTAATTAAAATGATGTATTTAAATGGTATGAAAAACGGTGTTAATTTTGAGGTTAATTTTAATGAGGTACATTTTGAAAATGTAGTTGATGTTGTGGTAAATGTCGCCGATTCTTCGATGTTCGGAGACGTTGCGAAGGCTGTCTCTCATGGAGGCGATCCGTAACGAGGATGACGGTTTGGCTGATAAGAGTAGCGTCTTATTAACAGGAGCCAAAAGCTGTTTTATGGGGTTGATATGCTGAGTTTTGTGTATCAAGTGGATAACCAACCAACCTAGATTATCCGGTTAGAAACTGGTGGTTTAGACCTTTTGCACGTTTTTAAGTAAATGCGCTTTAACCTGATTTTTTGCTGTGATGGCGTTTTGAGAGTTGTATAATAATAGATAATGTAATAGAGTAAGGGGATTAAAAAGGGAGTGATATTATGGTTTTGAATGAATGGCATTTTGAAGGAAAGGGGCGTGGATATGCCTTGTGGTTAGGTTTTGATTTGCTAGGTGATTTGGTTTTGATTAGGCGCTGGTGGGGGCTGGGTTCGATGCTAGGCGGTCAAAAAGTGGAGTTAGTCAGCGATAAAGAAGAGGGGTTGAAGCGCGTTCAAATTGAAATGAAGTTGCGCAGTAAAAGAGGTTATGCGCTGCTTTCTGCGTTATAAATAGAATAGTTTATATTTAATCAAGTGTGAAAATCTTCATGGGAGTAAATAAAGAATCAGGCCAAAAAAACCCGGTCGTACAGGATTTGTTATGGGGGGCTAGTCAGGGATGGAGTCGATTATAATTGCGAAGATTTAAACAAAATAAAATCACTCCAGCCGTTCATATTAACAAGCAAATTATTATCCTTGAATGTGTATACATTGTCTCTTAATTCTAATCGAGATTCCGCGATTGCGCGCGCGATTGTAAGCGCGTCGTTTGATTTTAGCGCATGAATTAGCTGATTATCTCGAATGATCGTATATACTTTATCAACGCCTTTTATTTGCGCTGCTGTTTTGAGATAATTTTTATCACAGAAAGCGAGAAGAAAATTAGCGTTATTGACCACTTCGGGCAGAATTAAATTCTCACCGAAAATATCAACGATTAACTTACCGATTATTTTATTATGAGTGTCTATGTTGGCCGCGTCGTTTTTCGCTTTGGTTTTTTTTGATTTGTTTTGGCAGGACTTGAAGATTATATTAAGCTGATCGAAAATTTAACTGGGTCTTTGAGAAAATCTTTTTCGGCTTGCGGGATATTATCTGACTGGTTGAATAAATCGAGTTGTTTTGCGCGGTATTTGCTGCGCGTGCGGAATTAATGCGAAGTTTTTTAGCTTGGTCTTCGCTGTATAAATTAAACTTTGGCCTTATAAAGTCAAAATATTAACGAGACTAGCAGGATTGTTTCTTGCTGGTTGATAAATTCTAATTAAATCGGCTTCATCCCAATTGTTTTTTAATGCAGATGATTTGATTAGAGACTCTAATTCAAGTGAAATTCTATATTCCCAAGCTGAACAATTAATGTCGTTTTGCGGGTGGTACATAATCACACCGTCTTTATCAGAAATACCGGCTAAAATTGGAATGGCGCAACTCACGCGATACGTTGCGTGAGTGCAGTTGTTACAGCTTTTAAGCATTATCTGGCAAGGACTGGCAATACACCTTCTACATGTGCTCTTCGCAACGTTCACACGACTAACTTCTTTGGTTCAGGTCCAGGTCCGAAAATAGCCAGAAATGCTAAACAGGCATTTGAGACGATTTACTCGCCGAAGTCCCGAAACTGAACCCGCCAAGTTCCTTACCAGATAGCAGGCGTTGAATTCGTGGTGCTCTGTGCCTGCCGTTGGCTATAGCTGCATGAGCCAAGTTCAGACCATTCTGAGCCGGCGTATAATTTACACAGCATGACCACGCTATCCCAATTTCATGCCGACATTGACGCGCGCGTACAGAACATCAGAGGAAGTCATCCTGACTG
>CAYWXO010000304.1:0-2670 GCA_964462255.1 uncultured Thiobacillus sp.
CGGGCTTCGGCAGCGCCAGTAATTCGCACAGCTCGGTAATGAAAAGCTGGTAATTGGCACGCTCGGAACCGCCGGCAGATTGCCAGCGGCTGATGAAGGAATCTATCGCGTCGGACATAGCATCTCCATTGAGAAGGCATCCGCTCGCTGCGCCGGCTTGGCGAAATATTGGTTAAAGATCATAAGCAAAATGCAACACTCGTAAGGCGGCGTTATACCACCCGCGCCGGCTTTATTGGGCGGATGCGGCGGGTATATTCTGCTGTATTACATTGCTAGCTTGAGTTGCTAAGCCATGACTTGATAGAGCCGTCGCTTCTGTTTCGCGTTAGCACACACCCAACAATGTTGGGGGGGGTTAGCAAGTGCGCTGGGCGTGTAAAACACGACGCCGCAGCACGGGCATCGTTGTTCAACCAAAGGAAAAACCCTTTGTGTGGGTTCACCCCAGGCTTGCAGGCTGACGGCGTGTTGTTGACAGACATCGCCACATAAACCGCACCCGCTACAGGCGCGATGATGCAAATGATAGGCCGGAGCTGCCGCATCAAATTGAATTGCGGCTTGCGGGCAAACCCGTACGCAAGCATGACAGCCGACGCAGCGGCTGGCATCCAAGCACACCACCCATGGCATCAGGGCATCATCACCATCAGGCAGGTATTCGCCGGGGGATTTTTTCTCTGGTTCAAATAAAGGGTTATCTGCCAAAATGGCTGCCGCCGGTCGCTGGGACAACGCACGAAAAAATCCACGGCGCGCACGCGATGCTGCCGACTCGGCGACCACTTCGCTATTCATCAGCGCGTGCCAAGACGGCAGCGACACCTCGCGCAGCACAATGACTTGCCGGCCACGCTGGCGCAGAGCGACGTTAACACTCGCCACTCGCGTAAAGAGGGATTCGCCGCGTCCACGCGGGCAGGCGGCACAATCACCCCGCGACAATAACCAAACGCGTTCGCCGGCGCGGTAAGCACGCAGCAAATCGACCAGGCCAATCGCATGCAAACAGGGAACGTAGCCAAGTTCGGAAGTCTCCGCTTTCTTGCCAGTGGCCTGTTCACACGCGGCCAATAGGGCGTTTGCCCCCGCCAACGGCCGCCGCGCCACACTAAGCCCCAATGTAAACCCCAATGAAAACCCCTCTACAAGCGGCATGGCAACAGCTTGACGCGGGCAGGCGGGCTGACAAAGGCCGCAGCCATCACACAAAGTGGAATCGAATTCGAGAGCGGCATCGTCCAGATGCCAAGCGCCGCGTGGACATACGTCAACGCAAGCGCGACAGGAAGCGGTTTCGATGCTGGCATGCACGCAGCGCGTGGCGTCCAGCACCGGCAAGCGGGCCTCCCCGACCGCCGTCATGCCGATTAAAGTGCCAGAATCCAAGTCACCACTTTTTTCAAGTCGGCATCACTAATTTTGGTCTGCGCTGGCATGGGTACAGGCCCCCAAACCCCTTTGTTGCCGACCCGCACTTCATGCACCAGCTTATCAAGGGCGGCAGCATCGCCCTTGTACTTGCTAGCGATACTCTTAAGGCTAGGACCAACTACTTTCTTGTCCATCGCATGACAAGACATGCAGCCATTAGCTTTAGTAGTGGCCTCATCAGCGATGGCTTGGCCAGTGGAAAAAAGAAGGCCGCAAGCCAAAGCGAAGGGGATAAG
This sequence comes from uncultured Thiobacillus sp., assembly GCA_964462255.1. Taxonomy (GTDB): domain Bacteria; phylum Pseudomonadota; class Gammaproteobacteria; order Burkholderiales; family Thiobacillaceae; genus PFJX01. The sequence continues at coordinate 1,674 of CAYWXO010000304.1, forward strand.
ACGGGGGGAATTCATACTGTGCTCCTTAAAAATGCCAGGTTGAAAATTACTAAAAGTCTCGGCTACCAAGAGGGTGCCAAACCGGGAAAAAAGGTGACAGGTGCGGTTTGCCCAACCTGCCGCGGCCGCATGCTGGCTTCAACTTCCTCCGCGCTGGGACGCGGTTCACCCAGCAGATCGGCGAGCAAATCGCGCACCTCATCGCAATAGGCTGCGGTCAAGCGAGCGACACCGGCATAAAACGGCGTCGCGCAACGGGCGGCCACCCGATGGCCAAACAGCGGTAGCCAGCGCATCAAATGTGTATCGAGAAAGCGGGCGGCTTCCGGCAGGGCTTGCGGGTGACTCTCCCGAAACAGGGCGGCGAGAAACAGTAGTTCCAGCACCAGATGATCATCCGGCCGGATACGCCAGTCGGCGGCAACCAGATCGAACAATTTGTAGAACTCACGCACTTGAAACATCGGTGCTTGCATCGCCAGATTCTCCTGATCCAGCCAGACCGACTCACACGGCGAGGCGTGATAGCCGTAGGTCAGGTATATGGCGGCGTAGTCGGCGGCCAATTCATCCAGCTCCGCCTTTGACGGCGTTGCGTTCAGCTCCGCTATGGCTTGGCGCATCAATTTCAACGCCAGCCCCGCCTCTTCGCCAAGCAGACGCAAGCCGAGGCTGTCAGGGAAACCCACCTCCTTCAATTGCCCCAACAACCCCTCATCCAGCTCCTCGTGATGCAGCGTTGCCAAAGTACTCAAGTCCTGCGCCACCGCTTCGCGAAACAGTGCCAAAGTCTCTTCTTGTGTATTGTTCATGTTGTCTCTCCTCTACCCTCTGATTGGTTGCGGTCGCAGCTCACTCCACCTTGCCTTTGTTGTGCGGAATGAAGGCGATGGATGGTTTGGTCAGCTCCGGATCAGCGAAATTCTTTACCGCACGCACTGGCGTTTCGTTCTTGCCCATCGCCTTGGTGACCCATTCGCCGGCCAGCAATTTGTCG
>CAYWXO010000305.1:0-2650 GCA_964462255.1 uncultured Thiobacillus sp.
TTGGTTGTATTGCAAACGCCCAAGAGTAGAGGCCAACCATGAATCATGACACAACCACTAACGCATTTCCCGCGTTGACCTCGGATTTTCTTCACAGCAGCGCCTGTCTAACAATGAGCGGGTGATGGCCGGTATGAGCTGGTTTCTACCCGATAAGCAGCAAGTCATTCTGCGCTTCGCCCGCGACACGGAAATCGACAACGGCTTCCGCAATGGCCACGAGATCCTGCTGCGTTACCAGAAGGGCTTTTGATGCGCGCTTTTCTGCTTGGGCTGCTGCTGCTTCTGTTGCTGTCACCTCTGCTGTCACCGCTGCTGCGGGCTGAAACCCCAGCGCTCATCAGCTTCGATCAAGGGCAGCTCAGCGTCCTGCGTGACGCATCGAAACAACTGACGCTGGAACAAGCGCGTGCGGCACACGCCGCCGGACAGTTCCGGCCGATTCCCGGCAATCTCGGCCTTGGCTACATCCCCGACGCGGTCTGGCTGCATCTGTCCGTCAAGAGCACGGCCGAGCAGTCGCCCGCCGGCTGGCTGGAAATCCTGCCGCCCTACCTCGACGACGTGCAGCTCTTCCACATCCGTCCGGATGGAACGGTCGATGAACGGCGCGGCGGCGACCGCCTGCCGCAGTCCGCCAAGGAAGAGGACTACCGAGGCACCCTGTTCAAGCTGGCGTTGCAACCTGGCGAACATGAACTCTATCTGCGTCTGCAAACCACCAGCACCATGGCAGCCATCGTCAAGCTCTGGCAGCCAGCCGCGTTTGCCAGCCATCTGCGCGGCAACTACTTCGTCTACGGTCTCTACTTCAGCCTGATTCTCACCGTACTGCTGTTCAATGCCGCCAACTGGCTGGTATCGCGGCGACGGATTTTTCTGGTCTATGTCGGCTACCTGTTCCTGAATGCGCTGCAGTGGCTGGGCATCAACGGCTTCGTCGCCGAATTCATTTTCCCCGCGCAGCCGCTGCTGGCCAACCTGACGCTCGGCATGAGTCTGTCGCTGGCCGCCGCCATGGCCTTCGGCTTCTTCATCATGGTGCTTGAACTCAAGCAGCATCACCCCGTGCTCTATCGCATCGGCCTGGCGGGCATGGCGCTGTGTCTCGTCACGGCGCTGGCCACGCCGTTCGGCTACTACGGCGTCTTCGCCCCGTGGATGCTGGGCTTCGGCGTCCTGACCCTATGCAGCGTACCCTGGCCGGCGCGGCGGCTGTGGCGGACGGGCGACCTCTGGGCGCGTCTGCTGGCAGTTGCCTACCTGATTTATGGCGTGCTGATCGCCATCAATATCCTTGGCGTGCTGGCGGTGCTCCCCTTCAGCGAGGCCATCAACCTCGCCGGCATGGCCAGCAATATCACCCACATCCTGTTGCTGCACTTTGCCATCCTGTTGCACTACCGGCGCATCGAGGCCGATCATGTCGCAGCGCTGGAAAGATCGGCGCTGGCGATACGGCAGTCAGCGCTGGAAAAGATTCATCGCGAAGACCAGGACAAGTTACTGGCGATGATTACTCACGAAATTCGCACCCCCATCGCCGTCATCGACGCCGCCACGCAAACGCTCGAAGCGCTCGACGACACGGCCAGTGCTGATCGCGAAGAGCGATACGATCGCATTCACCGATCAGTCGACCGCCTCAGCGTGCTGCTTGATCTGGCCGTGGCACAAACCCGCAGCGAGGTTGCCAATTGGCAACTGACGCAGGGCATGATCGATCCGGCCGCCCTGACCGATGAAGTTGTCAGGCTGCTCGGCAACCCGCTAGCGCATCGCATTGAAGTCACCGCCGTGGCACCGCTGCCAACACTCATCGGTGATGACCGCATGCTGCGCTTCGCCCTGCTCAACCTGCTCGACAACGCCTGCAAGTATTCCCCGCCCGATACGCCGGTGTGCGTGCGCATAGAAGCCGCAGCAGGTGGCGTCACCTGGCGGGTGGCGGACGACGGGCCGGGCATTGCGCCGGGCATGGAAGAGAAGATTTTCGAAAAATACGTGCGCCTCGGGGAGTCGGGCAACCAGGCTGGCCTCGGTCTCGGCTTGTATCTCGCGCGCCATATCGTCGAGCGCCATGGCGGAACACTGCAGGTCGAAACCGGCCGAGTCCAGGGCGTCCAGGGCACCTGTTTCGTCTGCTGGCTGCCTGCACCAAACGGGGAGGGCCAGGCATGATCCGTATCGGCCTGATCGAAGACAATCTCGATTACCGCACCGAGGTGGCCTTTCATCTGCGCCGCGCCGGCTTCGAGATCGCGCTGGAAAGCGATGGCGTCGGCATCGACGCACAACTGGCCGACTACCCCTGTGATCTGCTGGTGCTCGACTTGGGCCTGCCCGCCGAAGATGGCCTCGTCATCGCCCGTCGCTTACGTCAGCAGCAGCCGGCGCTGGGCATCGTCATGCTCACCGCACGCGGCAGTCTTGACGACCGCCTCGCCGGCCTGGAAGAAGGCGCCGATGCCTATCTGGTCAAGCCGGTCGACATGCGCGAACTGGTCGCCACCCTGCACAGCGTGCAACGCCGGCTGACGGTTGCGGCACTGCCATCTGATACATGGTTGTTGAATCCCAATACCCTGTCGATTGGCTCGCCGTCCGGTGAGCTTGTTGCGCTGACGGCGACAGAAATGGACCTGCTCAA
>CAYWXO010000306.1:0-2647 GCA_964462255.1 uncultured Thiobacillus sp.
TCTCTGCATTAGCTACTTTACGGCGCGAAGCCGGTGGCAACCGCTACATGTGGGCATCCTTAGTCTGGTCACTCGGAGTCGCCTGTCTCATCAGCTTTGTGTTTTACCAAACGGCGCGGGTATTTTTTCCGGTATCGTAGCAGGGGCCTTACAAAAGCTTTACAAAAGCTTTACAAATGCTCGCCACCTTGGGGGGGGGGCAGGTCTCGCGTGGTAGCATCGCGTTACGACTAACAAACAAATCCCAAAAATTCCCCCGCGTCACCGCTGCCACTTCCTCCACTGAAATCCCCCGCAATCGGGCGATCTCCTCGGCGACGTGAGCGACGTAAGCCGGTTCATTACGTTTACCACGGTGCGGCATCGGCGCTAAATAGGGAGAATCCGTTTCGATCAACATGCGTTCCAGGGGGACGCGGCAGGCCACCGCCTTCAAATCTTTTGCACTTTTGAAAGTAACAATACCGGAAAACGAGATATAAAACCCCATCGCTAGCGCCTGTTCCGCTACCTCCCAGCGCTCAGTGAAACAGTGCATTACGCCGCCGCATTCCTCCGCGTGCTCTTCCGTCATAATCGCCAGTGTGTCCTCTGCTGCATTACGCGTATGAATAATCAGCGGTTTGCCCGCCTGCCGCGCGGCGCGAATATGCGTACGAAAGCGCGCCCGTTGCCAATCAACATCATCTTTCGGCAAGCGAAAATAATCCAGCCCGGTTTCACCGATAGCCACCACGCGCGCATGCTGGGCCAACGACACCAATTCATCTACCTCCGGCTCACGACCGTGTTGATGGTCCGGATGCACGCCCACCGATGCGTAAATATTGTCATGCGCTTCGGCCACGGCTAAAACACGTGGAAAATTTTCCAGATTGACCGATACGCACAACGCGGCGCTCACTTGCGCGGCTTGCATATTGGCCAGCAACGGCAGCACGCCTTCGTTAAAATCCGGAAAATCAATGTGGCAATGTGAATCAATAAACATAGCATAAACCCCAGCAATTACATGGTGTGCGTTTGGCGTGGTGATTTAAGCGCATTACCAAGAATGCCTTCAATTTTTTGCCGCACCAAACTCGCCCCTTCATTATCATCAAACTGCACGCCAATACCCTGCTGACGATTACCTTGTGCGCCCACCGGCGTAATCCAGATGACACGGCCAGAAATCGGCAATTTATTGGGGTCATCCATTAAGGTTAGCAACATATAAACTTGGTCGTTCATCTGATAAGGACGATTGGTCGGGATAAAAAGACCGCCATTTTTGATATGCGGCATATACGCGGCAAACAAGGCGGTGCGTTCCTTAATTGCCAGCGAAAGCATGCCGGCACGCCCTGCGGCGGGTCTGGGAGTTTCAGCCATTATCTTTCCTTGAATTGACGAGATTTCGAGACTGCTGCAACGTAGCGAATCAACCATGATTCCAGCAGCAAGGTGACATTTAACGGATGCCGCAACCATCGTCCAGCCTGCGCTAACTCTTGCTCAAAGGCTAATAACCCGGCTAAATCCGCCTGTGCAGCAATACGTGAAATAGCCTCAGTACGCGCCGGAAAATAGCGCGATGTGCCGGCTAGCCGTTGAGATAAAACATCATGCACCCAACGCAAAAGCCAACCCCAAGCCTCCGGCAACCAAGGTTTATAGGCCTCAGCCACCGCACAGACATCTAACTGCGTCGGATTGGCCAATCGATCAAGGAATTGCCCACGTTGATCACTCCGCTCCGCTTCTGCATAAGTTATCGCCGCCAACGGCGCGCCGCCGGCTTCGGCTAACACGTCTTCTGGCTGCGCAATGCCGGCGGCTTGCATCCAGGCCAAAGCCGCCGATGCGGCCGGTAAGCCGACCGCAATTTTGCGACAGCGCGAACGCACTGTAGGCAATAATCTGCCGGGTTTATGCGCAACCAAAATCAACAAAACACGCGGCGGTGGTTCTTCCAATGTTTTCAACAAAGCATTGGCGGCGGCCGAATTCATTAACTCAGCCGGATAAATCAGGGCGCAACGCCAACCGCCGCGATGCGCGCTCAGGCCGAGAAAATCGCTGATTTCACGCACCTGTTCAACCTTAATCTCCTTGCTAGCCTTTTTCGTCACCTTGCCGGCTTCGTCGGTTTCTTCTTCTTTGGGTTCTAGGTAGCGGTAATCAGGGTGATTTCCCTGCACAAACCAATTGCAAGCATCACAGAGATTACAGGCACCTTCTGCACTGGGCGCTTCACAGATGATCCACTGCGCTAACGCCAAGCCTAAATCACGTTTACCGACGCCGGCCGAACCGTGCAAAAGCAAGGCGTGCGGCATACGTTCACGCTCCGCGGTCAGTTGCTGAAATAAGGGGCGATTCCACGGATGAATCACGCGACAGACTCCGACGCTAACCCCAAGGACAACACCGACGCCAATTGCACTTCCCACCCAGTTAAGCATCCAGACCCTGGTAGAAAGCCAGACTTGCCAGGTGGCCGAATTGGTCCCCATTCAGACGGATAAACCCCAGGGTGATCTGATGGCCTGGTCTCCAGCAGGGCATGAACTGGCTTTTGTGCAACCGGTCAACCAGTATTCTGGTTTTTACATTGGTGAAATCTCGGTTTACGATGCCGCCAAAAAAGAATCCGTTTTCACTT
>CAYWXO010000307.1:0-2644 GCA_964462255.1 uncultured Thiobacillus sp.
GCTGTGGGGAACTGCGATGGCATACATCCTTGAGCACAGGCTGAAAAATGCCGCTATTGCATGGGGAGCCTGCATACCTCTGACCCTGACCGGGGTGATTCACTCCCCTCTTGCACTGTCCTTGTCCCACAAATAATGCTGGACACCGGGAGAGGATTTTTGTATAACCGACCGCATGAAAATCTGCGGCCTGACATTTACTCATGAGACCATTAGCGATATCCAGCGCACTGTTGACACAAATCCTTCAATCAGCCGTCGCTTATTATCAAAACAGCTCTGCGAATTATTTGACTGGCGCAGCGTAAGCGGACGGCTTAAAGAGGTTACTTGTCGCAAGGCGATCTCCCTGTTAGATCGTAAAAAACTTGTCCGGTTGCCTGAGGCTGTTCCGGTTCCGGCTTTTAAGCTTCAACCTGTGCGTAAGCAGTATTCCCGGCCAGATGTAGATTGCAGGCTTTCGGAGTTGGGCAGTGTCAATCTTATACTGATTGACAATCCACGCAGTGAACATGCCGAAATCTGGAAATCTCTTATGGTCGGCCATTATCTGGGCGAGCGCACCTTTTATTCAGGATTGCGGTATCTTGTCCATAGTTCTGTTCATGGCTACCTTGGTGCTCTTTCCTTTAGCAGCGCTGCATTTCGTCTGGCAGCCAGGGACACCTTTATCGGCTGGGATGAGCAAACTCGCAGCAAGAATCTGCATCATATCATCGGTAACAACCGATTTTACATACATCCGTCAGTTCATGTACCACATCTTGCATCGTATATTCTTGGCAAGACCTTACGCAGGGTCAAGCATGACTGGAAGAACAGATACGCAATAGAACCTCTGCTTGTTGAGACCTTTGTGGATACCAGTCGGTTCAAAGGAATCAGTTACCGTGCTGCAAACTGGATTTGCGCCGGTTCCACAACCGGTCGGGGAAGAGATGATAAAAACCGTGATGCAGTATTGACACCACGTGACATCTATCTTTATCCTCTTCACCGAAACTGGCAAAAACTTCTTGGCGGCCAGCCGGAAATCACTCCTGTTGGCGACTGGGCAGAACAGGAATGGGGAAATGCCCCGCTTGGTGATGCCCGCCTTGTAGAAAGACTGGTTACGCTGGGACGTGATCGTTATGCCCGTCCCCAGGCAAGCATACCACAAACCTGTTGCAGTCGTTCAAAGACAAAAGCTGCCTATCGCTTATTTGATAACAAAAAGGCCACCTTGAAAAATATACTTGCGCCACATATCGAAGCAACAACCAACCGTATCTCCCGGGAAAAAGTGGTACTGGCTCTTCAGGATACCAGCAGCTTAAACTACAGCACCCATCCTGCCACGGAAAACCTGGGGCCAATCGGCAGCAGTCCCACCGGTATTATCGGACTCATGCTGCATCCTACACTTGCCGTCAACACAGAAGGCACTCCTTTGGGGATTATCGATGCCCAATGCTGGGCAAGAGATCCCGCAGAATACGGCAAAAAAGAAAAACGCCATTCCCTTCCGATTGAAGAAAAAGAAAGCAACAAATGGCTTAAAAGCTATCAGGCGGTAACCCAAACTGCAAAAGCATGTCCCGATACAACCATAGTTAGTGTCGGTGATCGTGAAGCCGACATCTACGAACTGTTTGCCCTTGCGGACAAAACCCCAAACGCTCCGCTTTTGCTGGTACGTGCCAGACATGACCGAAAACTTGCAAAAGAACAAGGGCAACTACTTGAACATCTAAACAACTGTAAAGCAGTTGGCATTCAGGAAATTGTCATTCCCCGAAGAGGAAACCGACCGACCAGAACAGCTCAACTATCAGTTCGTTACAGCAACGTAGACTTGATAAAACCCAAACGCATAGAAGGAAAAGCATCCATTTCCATCTGGGCGGTTGTTGCCGAAGAAGAAAACCCTCCAGAAGGAATTGAAGCACTTAAATGGGTACTACTCACCACCGCACCGGTAAACAGTTTTGAAGATGCCTGTGAGCGTCTTGCCTGGTACACCAAAAGATGGACTATCGAAATCTTTTTCCGCACCCTTAAAAGCGGATGTCAGATAGAAAACAGGCAACTTGGCAGTGCAAACCGTCTTGAAGCCTGCCTTGCCATTGATCTTGTAGTGGCATGGCGGATTCATCATCTCACAAAACTGGGCAGAGAGACTCCCGATGTTCCCTGCTCTGTCTACTTTGAAGAAGCAGAGTGGAAAGCTCTTGTAACCTTTGTTACTAAAAATCCGACACCGGCTGAAACCCCTCCGTCCCTGCGTGACTCTATCCGCATGATAGCAACCCTTGGAGGGTTTCTGGGCAGAAAAAGTGACGGTGAGCCTGGCACTGAAGCTCTCTGGCATGGCATGCAACGTCTGGACGACATAACCGAAATGTACAAGGTCATGCTTGCCATTCTTGGACAACCCCCTCCTGCGTCCCATAAATCCGGTGGTAAACGGAAATATGGGTAAAGGACAGTTAACTACAGGAGGGAGGGGCTAAAGACTAAAAGCCTTTGTTTTTTCTCCCCCTCCTTTCTTTTCAAGGAGGGGGTCGGGGGGTGGTAAAGTGGTTGGGGTGGTAGCTTTTCATCAATTTGAGAAAAAGATTCAGGCCACCCTGGTGCCGGGAAGTTACACGAAGTGACTCAA
>CAYWXO010000308.1:0-2643 GCA_964462255.1 uncultured Thiobacillus sp.
ATGGTGACTTCCAGCAAGCCTATTTACCCTACGACTTTCCGCTATTTGTTAACTTATTTCTGCAGCGTGCGCGCCCCACGCTCGGCGTCATCATGGAAACCGAAATCTGGCCGAATCTGTTTGCCGCCTGTCAACGGCAAAATCTGCCCTTATTTCTGGTGAATGCACGCTTATCCGCGCGCTCAGCGCAGGGTTACGCCCGTTTTCGTCGCTTAGTCGCGCCCGCGTTGCAATCGCTGCGCGCTTTGTCTGCCCAAACGGCAGCAGATGCGGCCCGCTTCGCCGCGCTAGGCGCGACAAATATTCACGTCAATGGCAATGTCAAATTCGATGTCAGCCTACCCGCGCAGACCGAACAACGCGCTGCCGCATTACGCCACATCTTCGCGCGTGCTGGCGGCCGTTTCATTTGGCTGGCCGCCAGCACGCGCGAAGGCGAAGAAGCCATGCTGCTGGCAGCCTTCGATCAACTGGCGCTGGCTGAAGTGTTATTGGTCCTGGTGCCGCGCCATCCGCAACGCTTTGCAGAAGTAGCCCGTTTGATCGCCGCACGCGAACAGCCGTGGGCGCGACGCAGCGAAACCGCCGCGCCCGCCCATTTCAACGTGTTTCTCGGCGATAGCATGGGTGAAATGGCCGCCTATTACGCCGCTGCCGACGTGGCCTATATTGGAGGCAGTTTGCTGCCCTTTGGCAGTCAAAATTTAATTGAAGCGGCCGCCGCCGGCTGCCCGGCATTAATTGGCCCGCATACCTGGAATTTCAGCGCCGCAGCAGAACAAGCCATCGCAACCGGCGCAGCGCTGCGCGTCGCCGATAGCGATGAATTAATCGCGGCTTTACGCGCTTTACACGCCGACCCAACGCAGCGCGCCAACATGGCAACGGCAGGTAAAGCCTTCGCCGAACAGAATCGCGGTGCCACCGAACGCACCATCGCGCTGCTTGAAACAGCCATTTGATCGTGCTGAGGTTTAATTAAAAGGATATTCCATGCAATTCGCCGACGTTAAAACCGATATCGCGTTTAAGAAAGTCTTTGGCAACGAACAACACAAAGAAATTCTCATTAGTTTTCTTAATGCGGTGCTAGATTTACAGGGTGATAAAAGCATCAAAAGCGTGACGCTGAAAAATCCTTGGCAAGCGCCTGATTTGCCGATACTCAAGGAAACTATTCTCGATATAAAAGCCGTCGATCATCGCAATGTTACTTTTATTGTTGAAATGCAAGTTAAAGACAACCCCTGCTTTGATAAACGCGCCTTGTTTTACACTGCTAAAGCCTACACCACGCAAATCAACAAAGGGGAAGACTATCCCAAGTTGAATCAGGTTATATTTATTGGCATTCTGGATTTCAATTCTTTTGACGGCAGCAATTACCTGACCCGTCATTTAATTCTAAACAAAGAAACTCTAAAACAGGATTTGCGTGATTTTGAATTTAATTTCATTGAATTGAGAAAATTCAACAAAAAAGAAAGTGAACTGGAAAGCATCGTTGAAAAATGGATCTATTTCATCAAAAACGCAGGCAGCTTAGACATCATACCGAAAAGCGCCGAAGAGATTCCCGCCTTAAAAGAGGCCTACACGCAGGCGACGATGCAGACGTGGAGCAAGAAAGAATTAGAAATCTACGAATATTGGCAAATACGTGATGCCACCGATCGGCTTGTGATGGAAAAACAATTTGAGAAAGGCGTTGAAAAAGGCGTTAAACAAGGGATTGAACAAGGGATTGAGAAAGGGATTGAGAAAGTTGCCTACAATATGAAGCAGGCAGGCGTTGCAATTGAAGTCATTATGCAAATGACGGGTTTGACTCAGGCTGAAATCGATCAGTTATAAGCCCACACTCCTTCCTGCCATTGAAACTTAATCAATTTGTTCGCCAATAAAAAGGATATTCCATGCAATTCGCCGACGTTAAAACCGATATCGCGTTTAAGAAAGTCTTTGGCAACGAACAACACAAAGAAATTCTCATTAGTTTTCTTAATGCGGTGCTAGATTTACAGGGTGATAAAAGCATCAAAAGCGTGACGCTGAAAAATCCTTGGCAAGCGCCTGATTTGCCGATACTCAAGGAAACTATTCTCGATATAAAAGCCGTCGATCATCGCAATGTTACTTTTATTGTTGAAATGCAAGTTAAAGACAACCCCTGCTTTGATAAACGCGCCTTGTTTTACACTGCTAAAGCCTACACCACGCAAATCAACAAAGGGGAAGACTATCCCAAGTTGAATCAGGTTATATTTATTGGCATTCTGGATTTCAATTCTTTTGACGGCAGCAATTACCTGACCCGTCATTTAATTCTAAACAAAGAAACTCTAAAACAGGATTTGCGTGATTTTGAATTTAATTTCATTGAATTGAGAAAATTCAACAAAAAAGAAAGTGAACTGGAAAGCATCGTTGAAAAATGGATCTATTTCATCAAAAACGCAGGCAGCTTAGACATCATACCGAAAAGCGCCGAAGAGATTCCCGCCTTAAAAGAGGCCTACACGCAGGCGACGATGCAGACGTGGAGCAAGAAAGAATTAGAAATCTACGAATATTGGCAAATGCGTGACGCCACCGATCGGCTTGTAATGGAAAGCCAATTTAAGAAGGGCGTTGAAAAAGTTG
>CAYWXO010000309.1:0-2597 GCA_964462255.1 uncultured Thiobacillus sp.
ACGAATTAATCTCATTGTAAAAGAATTGCCCCCAAGAAAACTCGAGATCTATCAGTTAAGCAGGGTCAGCCATCTTTCCTACCAGGAAATTGCCACGAAACTGGGTATCTCTGTCAAAACTGTTGAAAACGGCATCAATTATGCCATGAACTTTATCAAGCAGCGCCTGGAAGAAGAACCGCTTGGGCTGTTGCTCATTGCCACTCTTTTTATTTGATCATTATAAAAATCCAATAAATTTTCCATTTCGAAGAGGGGGTACCGCATGACTTCTTCGTATTACTTATGAAAGAAGATACAGACCGCATGATCGGTCAAAATTAACAACCAACGTTTAATATGGCCGGAAACGTGCAAAACAATGCCACCTTTTCATCGCTTGTCAGCAAGTACCTGAAAGAGACGTGCTCTGCAGAGGAAGCTCAGAAGGTGGTTTCTTTTATGGAGAATCCCGAATATGACAAAGAACTGAAGGAGGACTTTGGAGCGCAGTGGGCTAATCTAAATTTCAGCGAAAGCAGTTTCACTTCTGAAGACAAACTTATGCTGGATCAGATTTTGGACAGGATTCACCACAAAATAAGGATGGCAGAAGAGAATAGTCCGGCAAAACAATATTCCTACCAGAAATTTTTTACCCTTTTTGCCAGGGCTGCTGCCGTATTGATTCTTCCTTTACTTCTGTACTCAATTTATGTAACGATAAGGATAACCAATTCTCAACAGGTCGAAAGGAAAGAATTGGTGTGGCAAACAGTCAAAACCCCTGCCGGAATGCAGACCGACTTTTTACTTCCGGATGGCTCACACGTGTGGCTGAATTCAGGATCTGTCTTAAAATACCCGGTCTCCTTTGCTTCAGATGTCCGGCAGGTCGAGTTAACCGGAGAAGCCTTCTTCGATGTAGCCCAAAACCCGGAACACCCCTTTCTGGTGCAGGCCGGTAAAATGAACATTGCTGTTAAAGGAACACGTTTCGATTTGATCAACTATCCGGATGAAACCCTGACAGAATTGATTCTGGAATCCGGATCTGTCAACCTGTTCTCGGGAAAATATTCTGACCATCAGTCGATTGCGAATATCAGGCCCGGACAAAGTGCTTCGTTAGATAACACAAATAGCAAACTGACCATCGGCAAGGTAGATATCGACAAATACACCGCATGGAAAGAGGGCAAACTGATCTTTAAAGACGACCGCATGGATGAGGTTGTCAGAAAACTAAACAGATGGTTCAACGTGGACATCATCCTGGAAAGCCCCGAGCTCAATGAGTATGTCTATACTGCCACCTACCGGGATGAAACCCTCAACCAGATTCTTGAATTGCTAACTATTTCCGCACCAATCAGATACTCAATTTCTGAGCGTGAACGACAAACTGATAATTCATATTCGAAAAGAAAAATAGTGCTTACAAAACGAAAAATCTAAGATGCCTATGGAGTGATCTTTTGACTTTCCAAATGATTAAAAAAACAAAGGGATGTTGGCGCACCCCTTTGTAAAACAAAATTCTTTTCATTCTGACGACTGAAAAGTACCCAGTTAATCAATTGTTAAATTAACCATTACAAAATTATGAAATTAAAATTGTTTACCAACTGGCCTGATTTACGATCATGGGCCGGTAAAACCTTCCTTGTTATGCGATTGACATTGTACATTTTGTTATTAGGTGTAAGTCAGATTCTTGCCGTTGAGACCTATTCTCAGAGTGCAAAAATCAACCTCGACATCAATAATCAGTCAGTTAAAGAGGTTCTGTCTGAGATTCAAAGTCAGTCCGAATTTTTCTTCATGTTCAACAGTAAGATTGTGGATGTCGAAAGGAAAGTGGATATCAAGGCTGAGAATGAGCTGATCAACCAGGTTCTGAACAAACTTTTCGCAGGAACAGACGTAACTTATACACTGGTTGACAGACAGATAGTTCTCTTCTCAACCAATTCTCTACCTGAGCAACAACAGCAGGCAGTCAGGAAAGTCTCCGGCAAGGTGACCGATCAATCAGGGACCTCTATTCCCGGTGCTTCAGTTTTGGTAAAAGGAACAACCATGGGTGTCGTGACTGACAATGAGGGAAAGTTTTCCCTCTCCAATCTACCAGCCAATGCAGTACTACAAGTATCCTTTGTTGGAATGAAAATGAGGGAAATTGAGGTTGGAACGAAAACAAATATCGATGTGTCACTTAATGAAGATGCCATTGGTATTGAGGAAGTAGTTGCGATAGGATACGGAACGATGAAAAAGAGTGATGTTACCGGTTCCATTGTCCGGGCTGATATTACAAAACTAAAGGAATCTCCGAATGTCAGCATCGGACAGTCATTGCAAGGAACTGTCCCAGGATTGAATGTAGGTGCTGTGAATACAGCAGGTAGCGATCCTTCTATAACAATTCGTGGCCGCACTTCGATATCGGGAAGCCAATCACCGCTGATTGTGTTGGATGGCATAATCTACCGCGGTAGTCTCGTTGACATAAGCCCTGATGACATTGGGACAATTGACGTTTTGAAAGATGCAAGTGCTTCGGCTATTTATGGTTCACAGGCAAGTAACGGCGTCATTCTCATTACTTCCAAAAC
>CAYWXO010000310.1:0-2572 GCA_964462255.1 uncultured Thiobacillus sp.
CGCCGCGCACAAAGATCGTGACGGGTTCTTTCAGCGGGCCGGCTTGCTTGATTTTGCGTGCCTGATCGCGGGCATGGGCCAGCGTCGCGAACGGCTTCGCCTTCGTGCCAGGATTGGTGTCGTTGCCATTAGGTGCAACGTAGAAGTCAGCGGCGCGCAGCGACGCCAGCGGCGCGAGCAGCAGAGCGGTGATGATTGTGAGGGTCGGTTTCATGGGTGTTTCATTCGTTGTCGCTGGGGCGAAGCTGCTCTGTTACCTCCACACCTCATCCTTCGCGGGATCGCCGGGCACGTCGAGGAGCTGGACTTTGCTAATGCTGGTGAAGTTTCCGTGGTCGGTGAACTGGCGGACCACCTTCCGTTTCGCATCCAGCTCGAAGAACTGCGCGGTGGTCCCGAGATGCCCATGCCCGAGCCAGTTGCATACGACCAGGTGCCCGTCGGGCAGGATCTGGAAGCCTGAGATAAAGCGGAGCGGATTGCCGGGCAGCGCTTCCGCTCCCAGCCGCCAGACGGCTTTGCCAGAAGCGTCAAACTCAATGAGGTCATGTCCATCCCCGCAGGCGACGAGCAGGTGGCGATTCGCCAGTTCACGCACTTCCATCGTGTCGCCCGGCACCTTGATCTCACGGAGAAGCTTTCCGTCGGCACCGAGTTCCAGGACGGCGCGGTCTCCGTTGGCGGAGATGAGATAACGGCCGTCGGGAGTCCGCCGGCAACCACGCAACTGATTGTGGACGCTTTTCCATTTCACCGGCACGGGAATCTCACGAGAGATGCGTCCGTCGCGACCGACTTCGACGAGCCGCTTGGTGCCGCATTCCGCGACGAGCACGCTTCCGTTCGGCAGAGGCTGGCAACTGTGGACCTCCGTGTTCTCGGGGCTGACATACTCCCATACGACTTCCTTGCCCAAGGTCACTTCGCGGGCTCCACGCAGATGGCTGAAGAGCACATTGCCGTTCTGGAGCATCCATACGTCCTGCGGCTTCACGGCGGGGAACTGCCACTCGATGGTGCCGTCCGCGGCGACGATCGCGACCTTGTCGCCGCTGAAGTCGGCCACCAGGATACGCCGGCCAAAGGGCTTCGCCATCGCCGAGAAGAGCGGCGGCTGGAGGCGGTCCGGAACGCTGTTGTTGTCCCGGTCGAAGGGCAACGGGTCGTCGTAGTCCCCGCGCCCGTCGCCGTCATCGTCGCCCCCGGGTCGCAGCCAGGAGCCGCCCTCGGGGAGACGTTCGCCGCGCGCTTGGAGTGTGCGATACAGGAAGTCCACACACTCGGCGCGGGTCAGCGGCTGTCGTCCGCCCCGCAGCATGGAGGGCGGAGGCGCGAAGCCCAGCCGCTTGAGCCACTCATGAAGGGTCGCCCATGTCGCAGTGCCTTCGGGGGTGAAGTTTTTGGCCAAAGGCTTGAAGCTGCCCCATGTGATCATGCCCTCAATGAAAGGCCGGTCAGGGTCATCTGCCCGGACGTCCTCGTAGAGCGGGCTGGCGATGGTTGGCCAGTCCCTAGCTTCCGGCAGAGAGCGGCACAGCCGGGCGACCGCGCCAGCCAGTTCGCGCCGCGTCACGGCCTTGTGGGGCCCGAAGAACAGGCTGTCCGCCTCCGGCCTCCAAATGCCGGTGATGGCCAGCATGTTGGCCGCTTCAAAGTGCAGATCATCCGGACGCACATCGTGCCAGGGCCAGACCAGGGTGCCAGGGCCTTCGCTGCCGCGGAGGAGCGTGCGCTGCACCTCGCGGACGAAACGGAACGAGGACGCGATCTCACGCGGCTGGACGCCCTCACGCAAAGCCAGCGCAGCCACGGTGCCGACGGCGGTGCCGACGTGCATCATTTGTCCATGCAGGCGCAACGATGACTGCACCATGCTGGTGACGCCGATGTTCTTCGAGCAGCCGAGCAGGCCGTCTGTCTTCACCGGCACCAGTCCGCGGAGCGGAAACATCGCGCGGTCGGTGTGGGCGGACCAGTTTCTCGTGCCATAGTGCTTTGTCTGCCACGGCTGGGCCGGATCATCGTTCAAGAACTTCCGGCGCGTGGGATGGAAGTCCATGTTGAACTGGTAGCCGAGGATGCCGTCAGGGACCATGACCTTGGCCCAGAGCGGCGTGTTCGCCTCGGTCCGCACGTCCTGCTCCCGCAGGATGTAGAGGGCTTCCAGGCGTAAGCCCTCCCGGATGTAGGGTTTGGGCGGCAGCCGGTCGGGCGTGCCATAGTCGTCGGCCAGCGTCATGTAGCGGAAGGGCTGGGGGAAGTCCCCCACGCGATCATGGACTGCCGTCTGCAACCAATACAGGAACTCAAGCGAACGCTGTTTCGCGTCTTCGTAGATGATGCGGCGTTGCGCCGAAGTTATGTCGACGATATTCTTCTTGGAAGCGCCGGGTTCGTCCTTCTCGAGGCGGTCGACGACGTGCTTCGGCAGCGTGCTGAGAGGATAGTCGTGCGCGGGCCAGTTCAAGATGACCGCCTCGGTCCCCGCCGGTAACTTGAGGTGGTGCCGGTCCACCATGCGTCGGTGGGTGTAGAAGCACCAGCCGGCGGGGTTGTAGATGACCCCGCTGCC
>CAYWXO010000311.1:0-2551 GCA_964462255.1 uncultured Thiobacillus sp.
AGGGTCGGGGTGGGGGTTTCAAAAGCGCAGATTGTTCCCATTTGAAGTATAGTTGCCATTCCCTACCCTATATCCTTCGCTATGTCAATATTGACATAAGAACTATAGAATGTCTTCCAATGAACTGAAATCATAAAAATATCATCAGACCGGTATCCAGCGGTTAAGACAAAGGCTAACTCGGACTGGCGCTTTCAGTGGATTTTGAAGACCTCAAGAAGCATACAATCCTGGTCGCCTGCGGGCTTCCATACATCAAGAACATTTTGAAAATTTGATTGATAATCCGGTACTGATTTGCTAAATGCAGGACGATTAGGGACTGAAGAGCAAGTCTGACATGCCCTGATAGCCCGAAAATGTTCTTGCATCCCAATGGATATTGCATTTCAACGCCTGTAAGGTGTCTTTTGCCGATCCCAGTGGCTGTGGAAAATCAAATTTCTTATCATTTCATTGGGAGGGAAAGGGATGCCTCGGACAACTATCGCAATAACATCAAAGGCCGAAGCGAACGTTTCAGGTACGCTGCGCTGTCGAAAAAAAACACCCTCGGACTGCCGACCTGAACCATTCCGCGCTGCCGTATTCATCGGGTGTATCCTGGTTATCGTTGCACTTTGTGGTGGAGCCCTTGGGGTCTACGCCGGACCGGACCAGGGTGTAACATCCGCAAATACAATCCCTCCTGCACCGGTTCCAGTCGATCCGCAGTTGACGCAGGCAACTACCGGACCTTCCGAAGTACTGGTGGGCGCCTATCTCTATTTCGTGCGTGATATCGACACGCGGGCCAACACCTTTGTCGGTGATTTCTACTTGTGGTTCTTATGGCGCGGAGACCGCGATCCCACCAAAAGCTTCGAGATCATGAACGCAGTGGGCGCACCCACAATAAAACCGATCTTCACGGATGATGCAGGCACCGGCAAGCCCGAGGAACTGCCGGATGGACGATTCTACCAGCAGTTTCACATTCAGGGGACATTCGGCTGCTCCATGGATTTCTCGACCTACCCGCTGGACCGCCATGTGCTTACCATCGAGTTGGAAGACACCAAAAGTACGGTTCGTGATATCCTGTACAAGGTCGATGAACCCAGCACCACGCTGCACCCTGACGTAAGGGCGCAGGGATGGGAACGGCACGGTTTCTCAGGTCGCGCGTTGACGGTGGACTATACCAGCACGTTCGGTGACCCGAGAGAACAAGGTCCCATTCAGTATGCACATGTGTCGTTCGGCCTCGAAATCGAGCGGCCGAGGCCTTCCGCGATTCTCGAAGGGCTTGCGCCGATCGTGATTTCCATGATCATCGGTCTGTGCGCTCTGTTCTTGCGCCCCGATGAGTTTGGAACCCGCATGGCAATGTATGCAACGATCGTGATGACTTATGTTTTTGTCAACATGGACATTGCCTCGAAGGTACCGGACGGCACCGGAACGCTGCTGCGCAAGATCACCGTTACCGGATTCATCCTCCTCGCAATGCTGGCCCTGGCCGGCATCAGGTCGTTTGCGCTGGCAAATCAAGAACGGATCGACGAAGCACGCCGCTTTGACCGGATCTGTTTCGGAGTCTCCCTTGCAGTTTTTCTCACGGCTTGTGCAATTGTCATCGGGCTCAACTACTAGGCAGTAGGCAGTAGGCAGTAGGCAGTTTATGGCGGATGAGTGGCGTTTTTGTACATGGGGGCAAATCCCGGCATGATTCATGATCGTTTAACTTATGAAAGGAATGGCAATGCCTGCGACACGGTCAACAGGCTTCCGCTCTGAAGTCAACGGAGCGGACAGCATCCAGGAGTGTCACACGACCGAGAATTTTCAGCCCGCTGTTTACGTCAAACAGTATTACGAATATCTCGGAGACGAGAACCGGGCAATTCTGGAATTTCTGTGGCGGCAGTTTCAGAGCTGTCCGGAAGGCGTGGATATGCTCGATTTCGGATGCGGGCCTACCATCTACCAGTTTATCGCCGCCGCCCCCAAGGTGCGGACCATTGATGTCGCGGACTCGTTGGTTACGAATTTCGAGGCGATCCAGGACTGGATGGCAGCAAAACCGGATGTTTTCTCATGGCGGGAATACATCCGGGAAACCCTTGTATTGGAGGACCCTTCCGCCGTTTCGTGCGCCGATATCCGCGAGAGGGAGCAGCTCATCAAGCAAAAGATTGCACGTTTTCTTCACTGCGAATTGGGGGCGTCTCCGCCCATTGCCGAAGTCGCAGAGGCTTCCTACGACGTTCTTATGGCTAATTACTGCCTGGAGTTTCTGCCGGCGCACATCGACTTTGAAGCCGGAATGGCACAAGTCCTTTCATTGCTGCGTCCCGGGGGCCGATTCATCCTTCAGTTCCTACGCCGCACTCCGGACTACCCGGTAGGAGACCATCGGTTTTTGTGCCGGCGGATCGATGAAGACGACTTCCTCCGCATCTTGCCGAAATGCGGATTCACTTCCCCAACCATCGAATATGAGATTGTCGAGGCAGAGGCCGGATTGAATCGGCCCTACGAGAGTTTCGTCATGATGGCGGCATCGAAG